>NZ_JACBZW010000009.1:0-324541 GCF_013408065.1 Bradyrhizobium sp. IAR9 | reverse complement strand
GCATCCGACCCCCTCCGTCTTCCGGGAGTCGTCTTCAGAATCCGTCTTGCCTTCCAATGCAATAGCTAGACAAAACCCATATGCGATTCCCCTGCGCTTGCGGGGGAGGGCTGGGGTGGGGGTGCCTCCGCTGGGCGAGAGCCCCCGAGAGGAGAGAGCCCTCACCCGCCGCTACGCGGCGACCTCTCCCGCAAGCGGGAGAGGTAAGAGAGCTCGCGGCTCGATCCATCAAGTCACAGCAAACTCGGCCTCACCCCACCCCATTCCGCTTCAAGATCATCTCCATCGCTTCGGCAAAACCATCCTGCTCATTGCTCGCGGTGACGTGCGTCGCCTGGTCCTTGACGTTGTCGGTGGCGTTGCCCATGGCGATCGAGATGCCGCTGACGGCGAACATCGCAAGGTCGTTCTGCATGTCGCCGATGGTGGCGACGGCGCCGGTCGCAATGCCCAGGCGCCTGGCCATCGCCTCGACGAACGTGCCCTTGTTGAAGCCGGGCGGGGTGATGTCGAGATAATAGGTCTGCGAGCGCACTGCCGTTGCCTCGTTGCCTAGCACCTCCTGCATCGCCTTCTCGCAGGCCTCGAGCCTGGCGGCGTCGGCGCTGGCGCCGACGATCTTGCAGGCGCTCGAAAGGTAAGGCGAAAAGTCCGTCACGATGGTGGGATCGGAGCGGATCGTATGCTGCTCGTGCGCGACGTATTTACCGCTGGGGTTGTCGATCAGCCACTTGTCGGTGGTGAACAGCCAGATGTCGGCGCCGAACTTGCGGAGGATCTGCAAGGACCGCTCGGCCGCGCTGGCCGGGATTAGGTGCTGCTCGACCGGCCGCATCTCCGGATCGACGATCGAGGAGCCGTTGAACGGGCCGACCGGCAGCCAGAGTGCCAGGGGCTCGATCAGGAAGCGCATGCCGATGGCGGGACGGCTGGAGGTGATGGTGAAGCCGATGCCGGCCTTGTGCAGCCGCTGCACCGCACTCCTCGCGCGTTCCGTCAGCGTCTTGTCCTTGGTCAGCAGCGTGCCGTCGACGTCGGACACTACGAGTGAGATTTGCGTCATGACAGGACCTAACGGTTTTGCCTCAGCGTTTCGCAGTACCCAGTTTCAGCTGCCGCACCACGCCGTCCACGATCGCTTCGACGGTTTCGTCGATCGAGACGGTGATGACGTGCTCGCCCGCCTCCGGCGGCTCCAGCGTGTCGAACTGGCTCGTCAGTAGCCCAGGCGGCATGAAATGCCCCTTGCGCTGCGCCAGCCGTTCGGCGATCAGCTCCTTGGTTCCCTTCAGGAACACGAAGCGGACGTCGTCGCGTCCACGCAGCAGCACGTCACGATAGGTGTGCTTCAGCGCCGAGCAGGCGATGATGATATGCCCGCCCTTGTCGCAAACCTGTGCGATTTCGTCGGCGATGGCGTTGAGCCAGGGCCAGCGGTCCTCGTCGGTGAGGGGATGGCCGGCCCGCATCTTCTCGACATTGCTGGCGGGATGAAAGCCGTCGCCGTCCTCGAAGCGCCAACCGAGCCGCTCGCCGAGTGCTTCCGCAACCGTGCTCTTGCCCGAACCCGACACGCCCATCACGATCAATGCACAAGGTGCTTCAACGCCCGCCACGAATTCCCTCCGGAAGCGCGGCCCTGTCGACCAGCCAGACGGTCTCACCATTCGAGCGCGCGCGTAAGGCTGGCAGAGTCTCGCCATTGACGAGGCGCGTCAAGATCGGCTGCTTGTCATGCCCGGCAATCTCGAACAGCATTTCGTGGCAGGACGCCAAAGCGGGCAAAGTGAGCGAGACCCGTGGCACGAAAGGCGCGACATTGGCCTTGGGCACCCCGACGACCCAGCGTTCGGTCTCCTCGATTTCGGGGAAGCCCGGGAAGAGCGAGGCGGTGTGGCCGTCGGGGCCGGCGCCCATCAGAACCAGGTCGAACAACGGCCGCGCCGGATCGAGATTTTCAGAACCGTAGAAGGCCTGCAGCTCGCGCGCATAGGCCTCAGCGCTTCGGTCCGGATTGTCAGCCGTGGTCGGGATCGGGTGGATATGGCCGGAGGGCGCATTGCGGTCGAGAAAGGCCGCGCGCGCGACCGCCATGTTGTTGAGCGGATCGCTCTCAGGCACGAAACGTTCGTCCCCGATGAACCAGTGTACGCGGTCCCACGGGATCTTGCCGCGGCAGGGGTCGCTGCCGAGCAATTGATAGAGCTGCTTCGGGCTGGAGCCGCCGGTGAGGCAGATCGCGATGCGGGAGGGGTTGGCCGTGATCCGCGCCATCACCCGTTCGGCCGCGGCTTGCGCCAGCGCCCCGGCGTCGGCCGCGACGATCAGCTCCGGCAGTCCGGCCGCCGCCATCACGAAAATTTCCGCCAGCTTCGTCCGTCGCGCCGGAGCAGCTCGTCGGCGCAGGCCGGGCCGTCGCTGCCGGCTTCATAGGTCTCGATGCCGTTGGTGCCCGCGCTTTTCCAGGCGTCCAGGAACGGCTGCACTGCCTGCCATCCGGCCTCGATGCCGTCGGCGCGCTGGAACAGGATGTTGTCGCCGATCATGCAGTCGTAGATCAGCGTCTCGTAGCCGGTCGAGGGATCGGCGCGGAAATAGTCGCCGTAGCGGAATTTCATCTCGACGCCGTCGATGGTGACGCTCGGCCCCGGGATCTTGGCGTTGAACTGCAGCTCGATGGTCTCGGTCGGCGCGATGCCGATGGTGAGAAAATTCTGCGACAGGCGATCGACGGTCGTGCCTGAGAACATCGACAGCGGCGCCTGCTTGAACTTGATCGCGACTTCGGTGCGCTTGTGGCCCAGCGCCTTGCCGGTGCGCAAATAGAACGGCACGCCGGCCCAGCGCCAATTGTCGATCATCAGTTTCAGCGCAACAAAGGTCTCGGTGCTGCTGCCGGGCTTGACGTCCTGGGTCTTGTGGTAGTCCGGGATATCGTCGTCGCCGACGCGGCCCGCGAGATATTGCGCGCGGACCGAGTTTTTCAGCGCATCCTCCCGGCTCGGCTGCTGGATCGAAGTGAGCACCTCGGCCTTCTCGGAGCGCACGGAATGGGCGTCGAAGCGCGCCGGCGGCTCCATCGCCACCAGCGACATCAGCTGGAACAGATGGTTCGGCACCATGTCGCGCAGCGCGCCGGTGGCATCGTAGAAGCCGCCGCGATGGCCGACGCCGAGCTTCTCTTCCACGGTGATCTGGATGTGATCGATGTGGTTGCGATTCCAGATCGGCTCGAACATGCCGTTGGCAAAGCGCAGCACCAGGATGTTCTGCACGGTCTCCTTGCCGAGATAATGATCGATCCGGTAGATCTGGTGCTCGTCCATGATCTTCAGCAACTCGGCGTTCAGCGCCTTGGCCGAGGCGAGGTCGGTCCCGAACGGCTTTTCGATCACCAGCCGCCGCCAGGCGCCGTTCTCCTTCATCATGCCGGTGCGGCCGAGCTCGCGCGCCGTCGGTGCGAACGCAGTGGGCGGCGTTGCCAGATAGAACAGCCGGTTGCCGCCGGTGTCCTGCGCGCATTCCAGCGAATCCAGGTGCTCGCGCAGGCGATCGAACGACGGCGGGTCCTTCGGATCGGCCTCGACGAAGGTCACGCATTCCAGCAGCTTCTTTGCGATGTCGTCGTCCACGGGACGGGTCGCGAATTGGCGCAGTCCCTTCAACAGGCTGTTGCGCAGTTCGTCATCCGACTGCCCCCTGCGGGCCACGCCGACGACGCAGAACTTTTCCGGCAACAGATGCTCGGCCGCCAGATTGTAGAGCGACGGCATCACCAGCCGATGAGTGAGGTCGCCGGTCACGCCAAAGATGACGAAGGCGCAATTTTCCGGCTTGCGCTTTACTTGCGGGTCTTTTGTCACGAATTGTCGGCCTTCGCTTAGTTACGCTTACTGAGCTCTTATTTGGGCTTCGCGGCGCCCGGCTGCTTCGGCTCCTTGTGACCGCCAAAACCTGCGCGCATCGCGGAGAGAATTTTTTCGGCGAAGGTGTGTTCCTGGCGGGAACGGAAACGTGTGTAGAGCGCCGCGGTCAAAACTTCGGCCGGCACGGCCTCGTCGATCGCCGCATTCACGGTCCAACGTCCTTCGCCGGAATCTTCGACGAAGCCGGAATATTCCGTCAGCTGCGGACTGTCGGCGAGCGCCGTCGAGGTGAGATCGAGCAGCCAGGACGGGATCACGCTGCCGCGCCGCCACACTTCGGCGATGTCGGCGAGATCGAAATCGTAGCGGTGATCTGCCGGGAGAGCCGCGATATTGGCGTTCTTGAGGATGTCGAAACCTTCGGCATAGGCCTGCATCAGGCCGTATTCGATGCCGTTGTGGATCATCTTGACGAAGTGGCCGGCGCCGACCGGGCCGGCATGGATGTAACCCTGCTCGATGCGGGGATTGCGGCCCTCGCGTCCTTCCGTGCGTGGAATGTCGCCGGCGCCGGGCGCCAGCGCGGCGAAGATCGGATCGAGCCCGTCGACCACCTGCTTCTCGCCGCCGATCATCATGCAATAGCCGCGGTCGAGGCCCCAGACACCGCCTGATGTGCCGACGTCGACATAGTGGATGCCGCGTTCCTTCAGCGCCTTGCCGCGGCGGACATCGTCCTGCCAGAAGGTGTTGCCGCCATCGATGATGACGTCGCCTGGCTGCATCACGCCCGCGATCGTGTCGATCGTGGTCTGGGTGATGTGCCCCGCAGGCAGCATCACCCAGGCCGTGCGCGGCCGCTCAAGCTTCGAGATGAAGTCTTCGAGCGTCGAGGAGCCGACCGCACCGTCCGCGGCAAGGCCCGCTACGGCCTTGGCGTCCTTGTCATAGACCACGGTCGAATGTCCCTGGCGCATCAGGCGGCGAACGATGTTGCCGCCCATTCGGCCGAGGCCGATCATGCCGAGTTGCATCTGCGATATTCCCTTAGTTCAGCGCGTCGTTGAGTGCCGCATTGAGTGTCGCGAGACCCTTCTTGAGTCCGCCCTTGAGGTGCACGCGCAGCGCGCGCCGGCCGCGTTCGGTGAGCACGTCGAAATCGCCGCGTGCCTGCGCCGCCTTGATCACGCCGAAGCTGGCCTTCTGGCCCGGCACCGCCAGGTCCTTGGCATCATCGGCGGTAATCTGGAGGAACACGCCACTGTCGGGCCCGCCCTTGTAGGCTTGCCCCGTGGAGTGCAGGAAGCGCGGTCCGAATTCGGCACAGGTTGCGACCTGCCGCTTCTCGCGGACCTCTAGCCGCATGGCCTGAAGCGCGTCGATAGTCACCTTGTCCCGCGCGATGTAGCCGAGCAGGGCGACGTAATCGCCGTCGCCGGAGCGCGACAGATGCGCCTTGAGCCACGAGGTGAGGTCGCCGTTGGCGCCGGCGGCGCGCAGCGCGGTGGCGTTGGCCTCGTCGGTGTAGAGATCGGCCTCATCGGTGCTGACCACCGGCTGTTCTTCCGGCAAGGCGCCGGTCTTCTCGAACGACGCCGTGAGCTCGCGGGTCTTGATCTTGGCGGCTTCTACGTCCGGCTGGTCGAACGGGTTGATGCCGAGGATCGAGCCCGCCACAGCGGTCGCCATCTCGAAGCGGAAGAACTCCTGGCCGAGATGGTCGATCGACTTCATCACGATGCGCACGACGGGATGCCCGGCCGCTTCGATCGCGGCAAGCTTGGAGTCGTGGGCGGCGTCCGCTTCGCCCTCGACGCGGATGTCGATGAAGAACCGATCGTTGCCGTAGACGGAAGGATCGCCAAGCGGCTCGCCCTCGATCGGGATCAGGCCCTTGCCTTCCTTGCCGGTCGATTCCGCGATGAGCTGCTCGGCCCAGGCGCCGAAATCGGCGATCTTCTTCGACGACAGGATCGTCACCTTGTCGCGGCCTTCGAGGCCGGCGAGGCCGATGGCAAGGCCAAGCTGCACGCCCGGGTTTTCGCTCGGCGGCACGTCCGGTCCGCAGGAGCGCGCCATGGCCAGCGCATGCTTGACGAAGGTCTTGACGTCGATGCCGGCGGTCGCCGCCGGCACGAGGCCGAATGGCGACAGCACGGAATAGCGCCCGCCGATCGAGGGCTCGCCATGGAAGATGCGGGCGTAGTTCAGCTTCTTGGCGGCCTTCTCCAGCGATGAGCCGGGATCGGTCACCGCGATGAAGCGGAAGCCGGTCTTGGCCTTCGGGCCGAGTGCTTGCGCAACGCGCTCATGGAAATAGTCCTTCATCGCGTTCGGCTCGGTGGTGCCGCCGGACTTGCTGGAGACGATGAACACGGTGTTGGAGATGTCGATCCGGGCCTCCATCGCCCGCACCTGCGCCGGATCGGTGGAATCCAGCACATGCAGCTTCGGGAAGCCGGGCTTTTTCCCAAAAGTCTCGGCCAGCACCTCCGGCCCGAGGCTCGATCCGCCCATGCCGAGCACGACGGCGTCGGAGAACTTCTGCCCCTTCACGCGGCCGGCATAGTCCTCGTAATCGGCGACGTCGGCCTTGGCGGCGCTGTCGAGCCAGCCGAGCCATTTGTCCTCGTCCGTGCCGGTCCAGACCGACTTGTCGCGCTGCCACAGCCTGCGGATTTTAGCGGACGCCCGCCATTCCTCCGTGCTCTTGGTTACGGCCTTGTCGAGCCCGTCGCCGAGCGAGAGAGACTGGCGGTCCAGCGCGGGCCCAAGCACCGTGGCGCGCTTGTGGGCGACGGCGCCGTAGAGCTTGTCGGCGGCGTCCGCGAACAGCTTGACGCCGTCCTTGACGAGCTCCTCGGTGATGGCGTCCAGCGAGACGCCGGAGCGCTCCAGCTCTTCCAGCACGCGGTAGGCGTCCTCGACGTTCTCTTCCAGGCTGTCGCGCGGCTTGCCGTGGTCGCGGAACGCATCCAGCGTTGCCGGCGGCACGGTGTTGATGGTGTCTGGACCGATCAGCTCCTCGACATAGAGGACGTCGCTGTAATCCTTGTTCTTGGTGCCGGTCGAGGCCCACAGCATCCGCTGCGGCTTGGCGCCCTTGGCGGCGAGCTTGTCCCAGCGGGGACCCGAGAACAGGCGCTTGTAGTCCTGGTAGGCGACCTTGGCGTTGGCGATCGCGACCTTGCCCTTGAGCGCGGCGAGCCGCTCCTTCTCGGACGGATCGTTGGCGCGGGCGATCTTGTCGTCGAGCTGCTTGTCGACCACGCTGTCGATACGGCTGACGAAGAAGCTGGCCACGCTCGCGACATGCGAGGGGTCGCCGCCGCCTGCGACGTATTTTTCGAGGCCGGCGATGTAGGCTTCGGCCACCTGGAGGTAGACCGCCTTGGAGAACAGCAGCGTGATGTTGATGCTGATGCCGTCTCCGATCAGCTGCTCGATCGCCGGCAGGCCTTCCGGCGTCGCCGGCACCTTCACCATCAGGTTCTTGCGACCAACATCCTTCCAGAGCCGGCGAGCCTCAGCGACCGTGCCTGATGTGTCCATGGCGAGATAGGGCGAGACCTCCAGGCTGACATAGCCGTCGCCGCCCTCGAGGCGGTCATAGACCGGGCGCAGCACGTCGGCTGCATTCTGGATGTCCTCGATCGCGACGGCCTCGAACAGGTCGGCCACGGTCCGGTCGCCGCGCTTCAGCGCCTTGCCGATCGGGGCGTCATACTCGTCCGAGCTGCCGATCGCCTTCTCGAAGATCGAGGGGTTGGAGGTGACGCCCTTGACGCCGTCGGTCTCGATCAGCCGCTTCAGGTCGCCCTTGGCGATGAAGCCGCGGGCCAGGAAGTCCAGCCAGACGGCTTGTCCGTGCTTTTCCAGTTCTTTGACGGGATTCATGATGCTTATTTATCTCCAAGCCTGCGGGCGAGGGGTTTCCGCGCCGGTCCTGACGCGCTATCCTCTAGCTTACATGCACCCGGGAGGGAACCAATCAAGGGTACAGGCGTCATACCTCCAGTGTAACTCCGTCGCGATCATGGCGATCCGGGCGGGAGTAGCGGTTGTTGCGTAAAAAGTCGTTGGCCGAAGGTTCGGCCGGGTCTCGTTGCGTAACGCCGGCCGCTTCGTCGTCAGCCAGTGGCTGCGTGGAGTGCCATCAGCGGATTCCGGTCCGTCTGGTGCATCGTGGTTCGGCCGCGAATGGCCATGCTGGGGAAGAGCATGCACGCCCATCCTGAAGGTCTGGCGTTTGGTGTCGCCGACAGCCAGCAATCTGCCATGACCATCGACGCATCCCGCGATCTCGAAATCAGGCGATGCGCGACGCGGTTGCGGCTGCTGGTCGCGGCGGGCTTTGCGATGACCCTGCTCAGCGCCAGCCTCGCCTTCGACTTGTGGGACGGTTTGGGCGACTACGACACGACGCTCGGCTATGCCGGCGTCGCGCTGTTCGGCCTGGTGACCTGTTGGCTGATCTGGATGCTGCCCGCAGAACGGGGGGCGGTGGTGGTCGTCACCCCCTACGGCATCCGCGATCTCCGCATCGGCAATGAATTTCTGCCGTGGGATTCGATTGCAGAGATTTCGGCTGAGGAAAGCCGCGGCCACAAGATGATCGTGCTGACGCCGACGCCGGCCTTGCAGCAGCAGCTCTGCGGCATCCGCGATTTGGCCCGTTGCGTGCGAAACGATCGTATCGTCATCCTGTCGGACGGCCTGGCGACCGATTTTGATACATTGCTGCGCGCTTGCCGCGACTGTCACGCTGCCAGCACTCCGCGCGCCGCATTGCAGCAGGAAGATGAACGCGGCAGCCAAGGTGGAAACCAAGGCGGCGCTCAAGGCTTCGCCGTACAAGCGTCATAAGATCGCCGCTCGCAGATCGCTATGCTGCAACGCCGGATGGACTCATCCCCGGTAACGCCCGGATGTTGCGACTGAGTGACATTTTCTGGAAATGAGCCAATATAGACAGAGATTCGCACAAAATACGGGCAGGTGCCTGTTCGTAACTCAACGAGTGCCTACGTTGTGCGTTGCGTGGTGTCGGCACCCGGGTGTCCAATGATCGTCATGTGCTCACGCTGATTCGAAACGGCCTGAGGAACGGTCCGGTAACTGCTTTCGTTTCAGCTTGTAGCGGAACTCACGCGGAGAGGGATCATGTACAACGATTCTCTATTCAACGCTTTCGCTCGGTCGTTCGAGGCGAGAAGCCAGCACGACATGTCGATGGCGGAATATCTGGAATCGTGTCGAAGCGATCCCATGAAATACGCGAACGCGGCCGAACGACTACTAGCGGCGATCGGCGAGCCCCAGACGATTGACACGGCCAAGGACCCACGCCTTGGCCGTATTTTTTTGAACCGCACGATCCGCACCTATCCGGCCTTCGCCGGCTTCTACGGCATGGAAGAAACCATCGAGCGCATCGTTGGTTTCTTCCGCCATGCGGCGCAGGGCCTGGAGGAGCGCAAGCAGATCCTCTATCTGCTCGGGCCGGTCGGCGGCGGCAAATCCTCGCTCGCCGAGCGGTTGAAGTCGCTGATGGAAGTGCATCCGATCTACGTGCTCAAGGCCGGCGACGAGCTCTCGCCGGTGTTCGAGAGCCCGCTCAGCCTGTTCGATCCCGATCATCTCGGACCGATGCTGGAAGAGAAATACGGCATTCCGCGCCGTCGTCTCACCGGCCTGATGAGCCCGTGGTGCTACAAGCGGCTGGAAGCCTTCGGCGGCGATATCTCCCAGTTTCGTGTCGCAAAAATCCAGCCGTCGCGGCTGCGCCAGATTGCGATCTCCAAGACCGAGCCCGGTGATGAGAACAACCAGGACATCTCCTCGCTGGTCGGCAAGGTCGATATCCGCAAGCTCGAGACCTACGCACAGAACGATCCCGACGCCTACAGCTATTCCGGCGGCCTCAACCGCGCCAACCAGGGCGTGCTCGAGTTCGTCGAGATGTTCAAGGCGCCGATCAAGATGCTGCACCCGCTGCTGACCGCGACGCAGGAGGGCAACTATATCGGCACCGAGAACATCGGCGCGATTCCGTTCACCGGCGTCATCCTCGCGCACTCCAACGAGGCCGAGTGGGCGAGCTTCAAGGCCAACAAGAACAACGAAGCCTTCATCGACCGCATCTGCGTGATCAAGGTGCCTTACTGCCTGCGCGTCACTGAAGAGCAGAAGATCTACGAGAAGCTGATCCAGGGCTCCGAGCTCGCGTCGGCGCCTTGCGCGCCTTCGACGCTGGAGACGCTGGCGCGGTTCTCGGTGATGTCGCGCCTGCGCAAGCACGAGAACTCCACCCTGTTCGGCAAGATGCGGGTCTACGACGGCGAGAGCCTGAAGGAATCCGATCCGAAGGCGCGCAGCGTCCAGGAATATCGCGACGCCGCCGGCGTCGACGAGGGCATGGACGGCGTCTCCACCCGCTTCGCCTTCAAGATCCTGGCTGCGACCTTCAACCACGATCCGCAGGAAGTCGCCGCCGACGCCGTGCATCTGATGTACGCACTGGAGCAGTCGATCCGCCGGGAGCAGCTGCCGGAGGAAGTCGAGAAACGCTATCTCGAATTCATCAAGGCGGATCTGGCGCCGCGCTACGCCGAGTTCATAGGCAACGAAATCCAGAAGGCCTATCTGGAATCCTACTCGGATTACGGCCAGAATCTGTTCGACCGCTACGTCGACTATGCCGACGCCTGGATCGAGGACCAGGACTTCAAGGATCCCGACACCGGCCAGCTGCTCGATCGCGAGCTTTTGAACCAGGAGCTGACCAAAATCGAGAAGCCGGCGGGCATCGCCAACCCCAAGGACTTCCGCAACGAGGTCGTCAAATTCTCGTTACGCTCGCGGGCCCAGAACGGTGGCAAAAATCCGACCTGGACCTCCTACGAGAAGATTCGCGACGTGATCGAAAAGAGGATATTCTCGCAAGTCGAGGACCTGCTTCCGGTCATCTCTTTCGGATCGAAGAAGGACGGCGAGACGGAGAAGAAGCACGGCGAGTTCGTCGCACGCATGGTGGAGCGTGGCTACACCGAGCGTCAGGTTCGCCGGCTCGTCGAATGGTACATGCGTGTGAAGCAGGCCGGTTGAGGCGGATGGTAAAGTGCCCATTCACATTATTGACAGGCGCCTGAATCCAGGCGGCAAGAGTCTTGAGAACCGCCAGCGGTTCTTGCGTCGGGCCAAATCCCTGGTGCAGGGCGCCGTCAAGAAGACCTCGCAGGAACGCGACATCAAGGACGTCCTGGAGGGTGGTGAGGTCACGATCCCGCTCGACGGCATGCACGAGCCGCGCTTCCGCCGCGAAGGCGGAACGCGCGACATGGTGCTGCCCGGGAACAAGAAGTTCATCGAGGGGGACTATCTGCAGCGCTCCGGCCAGGGCAGCGCCAAGAATTCCGGCCCGGGCGAAGGCGACAGCGAGGATGCCTTCCGCTTCGTGCTCTCCCGCGACGAGTTCGTCGATCTCTTCCTCGACGATCTCGAGCTGCCAGATCTGGCCAAGCGCAAGATCGCGCAGACCGAGAGCGAGGGCATTCAGCGCGCCGGCTACACCACGTCGGGCTCGCCCGCCAACATCTCGGTGAGCCGGACGGTGAAGCTGGCGCTCGCCCGCCGCATCGCGCTCAAGCGTCCCCGCAAGGAAGAGATCGAGGAACTGGAAGCCGCGATCGCCGCCTGCACCGACGAGGACGAGCTTGAGGTGCTTCTCGCCCAGCTCGAGAAGCTGAAGGCGAAGACCAAGCGGATTCCCTTCATCGATCCGCTCGACATCCGCTATCGCCGCTTCGAGACGGTGCCGAAGCCGGTGGCGCAGGCGGTGATGTTCTGCCTGATGGACGTGTCGGGCTCGATGTCCGAGCACATGAAGGATCTCGCCAAGCGCTTTTACATGCTGCTCTACGTGTTCCTGAAGCGCCGCTACAAGCATGTCGAGATCGTCTTCATCCGCCACACCGACCGCGCCGAGGAGGTCGACGAGCAGACCTTCTTCTACGGTCCGGCCTCGGGCGGTACGCTGGTCTCGAGCGCGCTGCAGGCGATGCACGAGATCGTGCGCGAGCGCTTCAATCCGTCGGACTGGAACATCTACGCCGCGCAGGCCTCCGACGGCGACAATTCCTATTCCGACGGCGAGCTCACGGGGCTGCTGCTGACCGACAAGATCCTGCCGGTCTGTCAGTTCTTTGCCTATCTCGAGGTCGGGGAATCCGGCGGCAGCGCCTTCGATCTCTCCGACTCCTCGCTTTGGACTCTCTACGACCGCCTGCGCAACAGCGGCGCACCGCTCTCGATGCGCAAGGTCAGCGAGCGCAGCGAGATCTTTCCGGTGTTCCACGATCTATTCCAGCGCCGCGAAACTGCCCAGGAGAAAGCCGCTCCATGACGGAACGATTGTTCGAAGGCGCGGATTGGGATTTCCACACCTTGCAGCGCATCACCGATGCCTGCGAGGCGGTGGCGACGAAGGATCTCGGGCTCGACGTCTATCCGAACCAGATCGAGGTCATCACTGCCGAGCAGATGCTGGATGCCTACTCCTCCGTCGGCATGCCGCTGTTCTACAAGCACTGGTCGTTCGGCAAGCAATTCGCTTACCATGAGGCGTCCTATCGCAAGGGCCTGATGGGGCTCGCCTATGAGATCGTGATCAACTCCTCGCCCTGCATCTCCTATCTGATGGAGGAGAACACGGCGACGATGCAGACCCTGGTGATCGCGCACGCCGCTTTCGGTCACAACCACTTCTTCAAGAACAATTACCTGTTCAAGCAGTGGACTGACGCCGACGGCATCCTGGATTATCTCGACTTCGCCAAGACGTATGTCATGCAATGCGAGGAGCGCTACGGCCGCGTCGAGGTCGAGCGTACGCTCGATGCTGCGCACGCGCTGATGTCGCACGGCATCGACCGCTATCCCGGCAAGAAGAAGCTGGATCTGCGGGCCGAAGAGAAGCGGGCAGGGCGCCGTCGCCAGCACGAGGAGGAGGTCTTCAACGACCTCTGGCGCACCGTCCCCAAGGGCGCGGCCAAGAGCCGGTCCGCGCTCAGCATCGAGCGCCGCCGCAAGCTGCTCGGCCTGCCGCAGGAAAACCTGCTCTATTTCCTGGAGAAAAGTGCGCCGCGACTGGCGCCGTGGCAACGCGAGCTGCTGCGCATCGTCCGCCACATCGCGCAATATTTCTATCCGCAGAGCCAGACCAAGGTGATGAACGAGGGGACGGCGACTTACGTCCACTATCGCATCATGACCAAGCTGCACGAGCAGGGCCGCATCACCGACGGCAATTTCCTCGAATTCCTGGGATCGCACACCAATGTGGTGTTCCAGCCCGAATTCGACGACCCGCGCTTCTCCGGATTCAACCCCTATGCACTCGGCTTTGCCGTGATGCAGGACATCGAGCGCATCGTCACCAAACCGGAGGACGAGGACCGCGAATGGTTCCCCGACATCGCCGGCAAGGGCGATGTGATGGGCGTGCTGCGCGACGTCTGGGCCAACTACCGCGATGAAAGCTTCATCGCCCAGTTCCTGAGCCCGAAGCTGATGCGGCACTTCCGCATGTTCCATCTGCACGACGATCCCGAGGAGCGCGCCGGCATCCGGGTCGATGCCATCCACGACGAGCGCGGCTTCCGCCGCGTCCGCCGCGAGCTGGCACGGCAGCATGATGTCGGCTTCATCGACGCCAATATCGAGGTGGTCGACGTCGATCTCTCCGGCGACCGCCGGCTGATCCTGCACCACCACGTCATCAAGGGCTCGCAGCTCAACGAGACCGATGCCAAGCGGGTGTTGCAGCACCTGGCCGATCTCTGGACCTACGACGTCGCGCTGATCGAGGTCGATGCCAACGACAAGGTCATGCGCGAATACGTCGTGAGCCCGCGCCCGATCCCGGCGGCGGTGGCGTGAGGCTGCCGTCTGCGCGGCAAGAAGGCGAGATGCGCGTTGATGTGCCCTCGCCCCTTGTGGGAGAGGGCAGGGAGGACGGCAGACACAAGCTCACTTCGGTGAGGGGTATCTTTCCACACCTTCCACTGCCGATAGAGACCCCCTCATCCGGCGCTTCGCGCCACCTCCTCCTACAAGGGGAGAAGGAAGGCACTGCACTACGGCTGTTCTATGCCGAGCGCTTTACCGGCTTCTTCGCCGCCTTCTTCTTCGACCCATTCAGCTCCACCGCCGCGCGGATCAGCGCCTTCAATGCTTTCTCGTTGATTTTATCGCCTTCGCGAATGTCGATCGCGCGCCGCACGTTGCCGTCGAGGCTGGAATTGAACAGGCCGGCCGGGTCGTCCAGCGCGGCGCCCTTGGCAAAGGTCATCTTCACCACTTCCTTGTAGGTCTCGCCGGTGCAGATGATGCCGTCGTGCTCCCAGACGGGAACGCCGCGCCATTTCCATTCCTCGACGACTTCAGGATCGGCCTGCTTGATCAGGCCGCGGACCCGCGCCAGCATTTCGCCGCGCCAGTCACCGAGCTCCTTGATCCTGCCGTCGATCAGCTTGGAGGGCGACGGCCCAGTCGCGTCCTTGGTGCTGCTCTTCTTCGCCGCTACTGCCTTCTTCATCGTCTCGCCTCGCATTACGCGTTGCCGCGGCGGCCGAGATAGGGCAGCGCGAACAGATAGAGCCCGGTCGCCAGCAGCGGGATCAGCGGGACGAGCGCCAGGAAGCCGATCCAGATCGCCTGGAGCTGCATGGTCATGGCGACGATGTTGGCGATGACGGCGAGCGTGAAAGCCATCGACAACCAGCGATGGATCTGACGAATCCACATGTCTGCGCTCACTGGGGTCTCCCTCTAGAAATGATTGGAATGGATACGGCCGGCCGGGGCTATTCCTCCCGCGCCAGCACCTCGTCCAGCTTGGCAAGGAACTGCTTCCAGCCGGCATGCGCGCCGCCGTAAGCCTGCTTTTGCGTCGGGCTGAAGCCCGCCTGCTCGACGCGTAAGTGAGTGCCCGCGCCGGTCGGCGTCAGCGTGAAGGTCACGACGCTCCTGAGGTCGAACGCGGCGTCCTCATGCGAGAAATTCCAGGTGTAGGCGAGCGTCTTCTGCGGCTCGATGGTGAGCACCTCGCAGTCCAGCACGCCACCCCATTCACCGCGAAGATTGAAGCGATGACCGACTGACGGCTTGAAGTCGTTCTTCATCAGCCATTCCTCGATCAGATGCGGCTGCGTCAGCGCGCGCCAGAGCCGCTCGGCCGGGAAGGCGAATTCGCGCTCGACGACGACGGAGCGTGTTTCGCTTGAGGCTTCGGTCATTGGTCCATCCTCTTCAGGAGATCGTCGAGTGCGTCGAGCCGCCTCTGCCAGAAGCCGGTCATCTGGCTGGTCCAGTCGCGCAGCGGATCGAGTGCGCCGGGCTGCGCGCTGTAGTGGGTCTGCCGCCCCTCATGGCGGTCCCGCACGAGGCCGGCCAGCTTCAACGCGCCGAGATGTTTCGAGACGGCCGGCTGGGAAACGCCGGATCTCACGGTCAGGGCCCCGACCGTCTGCTCCCCCTCGCGGCACAGCCGCTCGAAGATCGCCCGCCTTGTGGGGTCGGCGAGCGTTCGGAACAGGAGGTCGGGGGCGAGAGACATGGGAATCCATAACCAGAAAGTTATGGGTTAACTCATAACCGCGAGGTTATGGGTGAGTCAAGCGGGATGAGGATGAGTTTGGAGGGCGCTACGAGCTCCGCCTTACCTCCGGGCGATGCAAAGCATCGACCCGCGCGCCGGGTGAGGGCTTTTTCCTCTAGGGGATTGTCCCTCTGCGGAGCCACCCTCTCCCCAACCCTCACAGGCGGGGGAGGGAGTGCACTTGTCGTGTGGGTAAGAAGCAGCCCCTACGGCCGCAGATAAAGATACCCCTGCGACTGCAGCTCAGCCAAACGAACCACGCCGCCCTTTTCCGCGCTGACGAAGCCCGGCAGCAGCTCGGTCAACGTCACGTTCTGCGCCTTCATCGTGTTGCCGCAGGCGGCGAGCTCGACGCCGTCCTTGGAGAATTCGCCGACGCGCTTGCTGATGTCGGGGTTCGCCTGCGCCGAGTGGAATGCCTTCAGCGCCGGCCCGTGGATCACCAGCGCGATCGTGACGTGATCAGGACCGCCGACACCGTCGATGTGGTTCTGGATGTTGCCGAGCACGAAGTTGACCTTCTCGGCATCGCTGAGATGGTAGACCACTTTCAGCTTGTTGCCCGCGCCCGCTCCCGTCGCGGCTTTCGCGCCGGAGGCACCGAATGCCGCGCCGAGGGCCGAGATTGCGCTCCACAAGATGTTCCGCCGGTTCATGGCGATCTCCCTCGACTGACTTTGCCGGAGACATATCATCATTTGTGGCGGAGCGCGGCGAGTTCCTTGCGGTCGGTCACCAGCGAAGCGCACTCGCTGTTGTCGGTGCGATCAAGCCGAAAGATCCAGTCGTCGGCACCGCCGACCAGCGACCGCTCGGCCTCGTCATCCGGCTTGTTGTTCTGCCAGACCCGGACCCGTTCGAGCCGCACGATCGTCGACTTGTCGTCTTTGGACAGCGCAACGCCGATGCCACCGCCTTCGCAATCGACACCGCAACCGAGGCGAACCTCGTTGCCGTCCTTGGTGAATACGGCGTGGTTGCAAGAACCGCTGGAGTCGAAATCGCCGGAGCGATGGCGGTACCTGAAACCGAGGCGGAAGGAATTGTGCAGCTCCTTGTCTTCCTTGTCCAACTCGGCCGAGATCAGCAGCTTCATCGAAGCGACCTTCTGCTTCGGATGCCGCGCCAGGTGCTCCGCATCGTAGCGGCGGACGAAGCAGGCATAGGCATTGTTGCCGGGGGCGCCCGCATACATGCGCGTGTTGAAGGTCTCGGCCTCGGCCTTGCTGGCTTCGCGGACGTCATCAGCCTCTTCCGCGTGGGCCGTACTGATGAGTGCGGCAACGGCGAGGGCAGTCAGGAGAGAAAGCTTCATGATGGCCTCGAGCGCAGGAGCTGAGCTGTAGGCTTTAGACGCGGCCCAAGTGCGACGCGTTCAACGCTCGCAAGTCGCACATGATCATCACAGCGCGGAGCGGGATGGGACAGTTCCAGGCACGGCGTTAGTCACCGGGAGGGCGAGGAAGGTTCAACCGATGCGAAGCCTTCGTCTTCCGGAACTCGATCCCTGCCAGTCCTTCGACATTGCTCCATTTCATCAATGTGATAGCCTTCACAGACGATCGCCTTTAGCGGTCGTAAGCTGGGGCTGCCTTTGTAGGTTTGTGGAGTCCCCCGCAATGGGCGAAATTCGCAACTTCAGATCCGGAAATCAGGACGGGCCGCCTCCACACGGCCCCATGCCTCGTCGCCTCGCGGCGATCATTGTCGGCGACATCGCTTCCTACAGTCGCATCATGCAGGCCGACGAGGAGGGCACGCATGTCCGCGTCAAGCGGATCGAGCGGGATATCATCCAGCCCAGCATCGTCGAGCACCATGGCACGCTGGTGAAGACGACGGGCGACGGCTTCATCGCCATCTTCGACAGTCCTGTCGAGGCCGTTCGATGCAGCATCGTCATCCAGCAAAATCTCATCGGCCGCAACGCCCCGCTTCCCAAGCATTCACGGCTCGAATACCGGATCGGCGTCAATCTCGGCGACGTCATCGTGGAGCCGGACGATGTCTACGGCGATGGAGTCAACATCGCCACACGTATCGAGGGTATCGCCGAGCCCGGTCACGTCTATATCTCAGGCGCGATCTACGAGCAGATCAAGCACAAGGTGGTGTGCGGCTATGAGTCGCTCGGGGACCGCAAGGTCAAGAACATCACGGATCCGGTGCGCGTCTATCGCGTGCTGCCGGACGCAGACGCAGTCGGCAGGACGCGCGGCCGGCGCGAGAGCATGCTGCTCTTTCTTCTGATCATGGCATTGCTGGTGATTGCCGGCTACGTGCTTTGGTACGTGCTGGTGCAGCACCGCAGCCAGGTGGGGCAACAGGCTGCCGCTCCTCCGTTCGCAGCGCCGTCAGCTTCGCCGATGCCGCAATCCGTTCCGTCGTTACCGAGCCCGCCGGTACCGGCGCCTCAAGCTGCACCCGCGGCTTCTCCGTTGCCCACAACGACGCCGTCGCCCGCAGCATCGCCTTCACCATCTCCGGCATCCGCTCCATCGGTGACGGCGGTCCGAGAACCCGAGATGATCCCCATTCGCGGCGGCAGCTTTGCGATGGGAAGCAATGACGATCCGACCGAACGTCCTGTCCACCAGGTCACGGTCAAGCCGTTCTCGATCGGCAAATATCCGGTGACGGTGCAGGAATGGAACGAATGCGCGGCCGCAAAGGCGTGCGGCTTCACCGCCACCGGCAAAGACGATGCGCCGATCGGCAATGTGAGCTGGACCGACGCGCAGCAATATGCCGCCTGGCTCGCGCAGGCGACGAAGAAGCCTTACCGGCTTCCGAGCGAGGCCGAATGGGAATATGCCGCACGCGGCGGCACGCAGAGCAAATATTGGTGGGGCGACAAGCTCCAGCCAGGCATGGCCGGCTGCAAGGATTGCGGTGACCTCGCGGCCGAGCAGCCGGCGAAGGTCGGCAGCTTCAAGCCGAATCCGTTCGGCCTCCACGACATGGGTGGCGGTATCGATCAGTGGGTCGAGGACTGCTGGCACAGGACCTATCAGGGCGCACCCACTGACGGCTCGGCATGGGGTGGCGGGGATTGCAGCTCGCACGTTCTGCGCTCGGGCTCGTGGAAGAACGATGCGAGATATGTGAGGCCATCCAACCGCGATGGTTACGACACCAATGTCCGTTACCCCACGCATGGATTCCGCGTCGCGCTCAGTCCGTAAGTGCTGGAGTGGATTTGATGAAGATCATTCATTGTGTCGCACTGGCGACGGCGATCGCAGTGCACCCGGGCGCAGCCTGCTCGCAGGGAAAGACCGCGCCAAAGGACGCAAAACTCTATTTCATCACGCCGCACGATGGGCAGAAGGTTCGCGGTGGATTCTGGGTCCGGTTCGGCCTGCGCAACATGGGCGTGACGCATGCCGGCGACGATTACCAGAATGCCGGTCATCATCATCTGCTGGTCGACGTCAACGATCCCATCGATCCCAAGGAGCCGATCCCGCAGGACAAGTCGCACCTGCATTTCGGCGCAGGGCAGACCGAGACCATGCTGGACCTTGCGCCGGGGACTCACACCCTGCAACTGGTGCTCGGCGACGCCAAGCACTATCCGTTCGAACCGCCGGTCGTGTCGGAGAAGATCACGATACGCGTCAGGTCGCCGGCTTCGGCGCGGAGCAAATGATCAGCGCAGGCTGGCGTTGATCTTGTCCAGCACCGCCGAGCCCGGGCACAGGGTGTCCGCTTCCAGCGTGTTGAGCGGCGTCTCGACCGTGTTGAGATGCTCGTGCAGATCTTCCGCGTCGGGGTCGACGTAAAGGAGACCGGTGACGATCTGCCCCTTGGCGGCGTGCCGCGCAAGGAAGGTCTGGGCGCCCAGCCGGTCATGCGGATCGTAGTCGGCGTCGATCTTGCGCAGCGCGATCTTGCTGCCGTCATGCTGCTCGACCATCTGCACGGTACCCGGCGCATAGTCCACCGCGATGGGATCGCGGCCGACCAGAACGTCGAGGCGGTTCACGGCGTCGTTGTGCTCGCGGACATAGTCGAAGCTCTTGGTC
Organism: Bradyrhizobium sp. IAR9; assembly: GCF_013408065.1. Taxonomy (NCBI): domain Bacteria; kingdom Pseudomonadati; phylum Pseudomonadota; class Alphaproteobacteria; order Hyphomicrobiales; family Nitrobacteraceae; genus Bradyrhizobium; species Bradyrhizobium sp. IAR9. Next base: position 304,988 of record NZ_JACBZW010000009.1, on the reverse strand, counting down.
GAGCCGGCGTGGTTGTTGAAAGCGATGCAGGGGCTGATGACGTCGATGAAGGACGCGCCCTTGTGGCGGATCGCAGCCGCGATCAGCGGCACCAGCTGGGTCTTGTCGCCGGAGAAGCTGCGCGCCACGAAGGTGGCGCCCAGCTGCAATGCGATCGCAACGAGGTCGATGGCGTTGTCGGTGTTGGTGACGCCCTTCTTGGACTTCGAGCCGCGGTCGGCGGTGGCCGAGAACTGGCCCTTGGTCAGGCCGTAGACGCCGTTGTTCTCGACGATATAGGTCATGTTGACGCCGCGCCGGATCGAGTGCGCGAACTGGCCGAAGCCGATCGAGGCGGAATCGCCGTCGCCGGACACGCCGAGATAGATCAGATCGCGGTTGGCGAGGTTGGCGCCGGTCAAGACCGATGGCATGCGGCCGTGCACGGAGTTGAAGCCGTGCGAATTGCCGAGGAAATAATCCGGCGTCTTCGAGGAGCAGCCGATACCGGAGATCTTCGCCACCCGGTGCGGCTCGATCGAGAGCTCGTAGCAGGCCTCGATGATCGAAGCCGTGATCGAATCGTGACCGCAGCCGGCACACAGCGTCGAGATCTTGCCCTCGTAGTCGCGATGGGTGTAGCCGAGCTCGTTCTTCTTCAGCCCCGGATGTTGGAATTTTGGCTTTGCTATGTAGGTCATGACACGGCCTTGCGGAGCGGGGTCACCTTGAGGTGATCCTGGTGGTCGCCAATGGCTTTTGCGATGAAGCGGGCGGTGATCGGCGAGCCGTCGTAATGCACGATCGGCACGAGGCGCACCGGGTCGATGCCGTTCTCGTTGACGATGAGCTGGCGCAGCTGGCTGTCGCGGTTCTGCTCGACGACGTAGACGAAATCGTGCTCGGCGAGAAAGCTCGCCACGCTCGAATGGAACGGGAAGGCGCGGATGCGCAGGCGGTCGAGCTGATGCCCGCGCGCTTCCAAAAGGCCGATCGCCTCGTCCATCGCCGGTGAGGTCGAGCCGAAATAGATCACGCCGTATTTGGTCGGCCGTTCCGCATTGGCCTGCAGCGGTCGCGGCACCAGGTCCTGCGCGGTCTCGAACTTGCGCATCAGGCGCTGCATGTTGTCCGCGTAAACCGAGCCCTCCTCGGAGTAGCGCGCATAGCGATCACGCGAGGTGCCGCGGGTAAAATAGGAGCCCTTGGTCGGGTGCGTGCCGGGATAGGTGCGGTAGGGGATGCCGTCGCCGTCGACATCGAGATAGCGGCCGAAGTCGCGGCCTTCCTCCAGCATCTCCGCGGTCATCACCTTGCCGCGGTCGTATTGCTTGGCATCGTCCCATTTCAGCGGACGGCAGAGCCGGTGATTCATGCCGATGTCGAGGTCGAGCATCAGGAAGATCGTGGTCTGGATCCGCTCGGCGAGATCGAACGCGGCGGCCGCGAATTCGAAGGCCTCGGCGGGATCCTCGGGGAACAGCAACACATGCTTGGTGTCGCCGTGCGAAGCATAGGCGCAGGCGATGATGTCGCATTGCTGGGTGCGGGTCGGCATGCCCGTGGAGGGGCCGGCGCGCTGGATGTTCATGATCACGGCCGGAATCTCGGCGAAGTATGAGAGGCCGATGAATTCGGTCATCAGGGAGATGCCGGGGCCCGATGTCGCGGTGAAGGCGCGGGCGCCGTTCCAGGAGGCGCCGATGACGATGCCGATTGAAGCGAGCTCGTCCTCGCCCTGCACGATGGCGTATTTCGCCTTTCCGGTTTCAGGGTCGTGCCGGTACTTCTTGCAATGGGCGGTGAAGGCCTCCGCCACCGACGAGGACGGCGTGATCGGATACCAGGCGCATACCGTGGCGCCGCCATAGACGGCGCCGAGCGCGGCGGCGCTGTTGCCTTCGATGAAGATGCGGTCGCCGACCTTGTCCGACTTTTTCACCCTGAGGCCGAGCGGGCATTTCAAGTTCTGCAGCGCCCAGTCGCGCCCAAGATGCAGCGCGTGGACGTTGGAGGAGAGCAGCTTTTCCTTGCCCTTGTACTGCTCGCCGATCAGCTGCTCGATCAGCTTCGGGTCCATGTCGAGCAGCGCCGAGAGTGCGCCGAGATAGATGATGTTCTTGAACAACTGGCGCTGGCGCGGATCGGTATAGGTCGAGTTGGTGATGGCGGTGAGCGGCACGCCGATCACCGTGATATCGTCGCGGAATTTGGTCGACGGCATCGGCTTGGTGGAATCGTAGAACAGATAGCCGCCCGGCTCGATGCCGGCGACGTCCTTGTCCCAGGTCTGCGGATTCATCGCCACCATCATGTCGACGCCGCCGCGGGCGCCGAGATGGCCGTCCTCGGTCACCCGCACCTCGTACCAGGTCGGCAGGCCCTGGATGTTGGAGGGGAAGATGTTGCGTGGGGAGACCGGAACACCGTGGCGCAGGATCGCGCGCGCGAACATCTCGTTGGCGCTGGCCGAGCCCGAGCCGTTGACGTTGGCGAAGCGGACGACGAAGTCGTTTACGCTGCTGATCGGCTTTTTGTCGGGCATGTCGAACCTGCGTGAGTCATGTCGATGAAATACTTCTGCATGTCCCAGGCGCCGGTGGGACACCGCTCGGCGCACAGCCCGCAATGCAGGCAGACGTCCTCGTCCTTCACCATCACGCGGCCGGTCTTGAGATCCGAGGAGACGTAGAGGTCCTGGTCCGGATGCGGCGAGGGCGCCTTCAGGCGCTGGCGCAGATCGCTTTCTTCTCCGTTGCCCGTGAAGGTGATGCAATCCATCGGGCAGATGTCCGCGCAGGCATCGCACTCGATGCAGAGCGAGGTCGAGAATACGGTCTGCACGTCGCAGTTCAGGCAGCGCTCGGCTTCGCCCAGCGCCAGCTTGACGTCGTAGCCGAGCTCGACCTCGGCGCGAATGTCCTTCAGCGCGATCACCTTGTCGCGATGCGGCACCTTGTAGCGCTTGTCGATCGAGATGTCGTTGTCATAGCTCCATTCGTGGATGCCCATTTTCTGCGATGAGACATGCACCTCAGGCAGCGGCCGCTCGGTGATGTCCTCGCCCGAGAGCATCTTGTGGATCGACAATGCGGCGTCATGGCCGTGCGCGACCGCCCAGATGATGTTTTTGGGGCCGAACGCGGCATCGCCGCCGAAGAACACTTTTGGATTGGTCGAGACGAAGGTCTTGGGATCGACCTTCGGCATGTGCCATTTGTCGAACTCGATGCCGCAATCCTGCTCGATCCAGGGGAAGGCGTTTTCCTGGCCGACCGCGACCAGCACGTCGTCGCAGGGAATGGTCTGATCGGGATCGCCCGACGGCACGAGGTTGCGGCGGCCTTTGGCGTCATATTCGGCTTTGACGTGCTGGAAGGTGACGCCGATGAGCTTGCCGGCGACGTGCTTGAATGCCACCGGCACCATGTAGTTGAGGATCGGAATATCCTCGTGGAGCGCGTCCTCCTTCTCCCACGGCGAGGCCTTCATCTCCTCGAAGCCGGAACGCACGATCACCGTGACTTTCTCGCCGCCGAGCCGGCGCGCGGTGCGGCAGCAGTCCATTGCGGTGTTGCCGCCGCCGAGCACGATCACGCGCTTGCCGATCTTGTCGATATGGCCGAACGAGACCGAGGCCAGCCATTCGATGCCGATATGGATATTGCCAGCCGCTTCCTTGCGGCCGGGAATGTCGAGCTCTCGGCCGCGCGGCGCGCCGGAGCCGACGAAGATCGCGTCATATTTCTCCGCGAGCAGCGACTTCATGCTCTCGATGCGGTGGCCACCTTTGAACTCGACGCCGAGACCCAGGATGTAGCCGGTCTCCTCGTCGATCACCGAATTGGGCAGGCGGAATTTCGGGATCTGCGTGCGCATCATGCCGCCGGCTTCCGGATCGGCATCGAATACGGTGCAGTGATAGCCGAGCGGCGCGAGATCGCGCGCCACCGTCAGCGAGGCCGGACCGCCGCCGACGAAGGCAACGCGCTTGCCGTTCTTCGGTGCAGGGCGCGGCAGGCGTTGCTTGATGTCGTCCTTGAAATCGGCGGCGACGCGCTTGAGCCGGCAGATTGCGACCGGCGTCTCCTCGACGCGTCCGCGGCGGCACGCCGGCTCGCAGGGACGATCGCAGGTGCGTCCCAGAATTCCGGGAAACACGTTCGACTTCCAATTGATCATGTAGGCGTCGCTATAGCGGCCTTGTGCGATCAGTCGGATATATTCGGGAACCGGGGTGTGCGCAGGACAGGCCCATTGGCAATCGACCACTTTGTGAAAGTAGTCGGGGGCCGCGATATCGGTCGGTTTCATTCCTACCCTGTCCGCGCAGGCTCAAAGACCCGGCGGCCTCTTCTGAGCTTGGCGAACGCTTAACGCGCTGCGATCTGGTTTCTGAATGACGTCATTGGGTTAGCTTATTAGAACCTTTCCGAAGTACAACGGCAAAGTTCGGTGCGTCCCCGCTTTCATGGGAGCTACGCGCGCACAGCATTAACGGCCGCGCGCGGTGCGCGTGCGGTGCAATATGTTGCGATGCAGATGGTTGTTCAGCCGCGCGCGATATCGCTCTTCGCGAGGTCCCACATCAGGCTGTAAGTGCCGACCGAGACGGGCAGCGGGAAGGGCGATGCAGCAGGGCCGGTGAAGCGCTCGGCGATCACGGCCGAGACCGCGCCGACATGCGTGCCGTCGATCAGCACGAACCAGTCGCGTGCGCCTTCGTTGCGTACCGCCGGAATGTCCGCGGTCGCGCCAGACAATTCCGGCTCGCTTTCGAGCAGATGCATCGAGATGATGCCGTCGCGCCGCTCCGGCGCCAGCTTTTCTTGCAGCGCATCACGCCATGCGCCAGCATTGTCAGCTGTGGGCCGCAGCCGCACGAGGCCGAGCGCAGCGCCGCGGCCGGTGCCGTTGCTGATGGTAATGCGCGCGACGACACGGAGCATGTCCTTGAAATGCGCCATGCTTTGCCGCGACCATTCGGTCTGGTTGGCCAGTCGCGCCCGATAGGCGGGACTGTCGAGCACGTCGAGCGTCGCGGTCGAGTACAGCGAGAGATATTTGGGATTGGCGGCATGCGCGACATAGCGCCGCGCTTCCAGGAAACCGTCGATCGCGACGCGCTCTTCCAGATGCTCTCGATCGTACCAGCGATTGAAATCGGCCTCATTGGCTGCGTCGATATTCATCGACGTCAGCAGCATGCCCTTTCCGGCGAGCGGCATTTTCTTGTTGTCCTTTTTCGCGCATTAGCGCGCGGCCTTCGACGCAAGGTCGGCAATCGACTTCATGACCGCATCCCTCACGCCGGCATCATAGAGCGAATGTCCGGCTTCTTCCACGAGGCGAATCTCGGAACCCGGCCAAACTTTCGCGAGCGCGTGTGATGTCTCAGGAGGGCACAACAGGTCGTAGCGGCCCTGCACGACAATGCCGGGAATCCCGGCGAGCCGGTCCGCGTTCCGCAGCAGCTGATCTTGGTTCATGAAGCTGTCGTTGATGAAATAATGCGCCTCCATGAACGGCGTCGCCGGCAGCGTGCGCCACACGTTCAGCGACGCCAGGTCCAGCCGCGGCTTTGCCGCCTTGTGCTCCGACAGCGCGCGCTCGGTATCGTGCCAGGCGCGGGCCGCAGGTCCGTGAACGGCCGGATCGGCATCGAGGATGCGGCGATAATAGGCCTCCACCGGGCGCGCGCGTTCCTCGGGCGGCAGCACGCTCAGAAAATCCTCGTAGAGCGCGGGATAGAATTGCGGCAGGCGCACCGTGAAGGCCGTCTCGACCTCCGCTCGCGTGCCGAGGAACGTCGCGCGGAGCGCGATGCCGGAGACGCGCTCGGGATGGGCCTGCGCGTAAGCCAGCGCCAGCGTCGCGCCCCAGGAGCCGCCGACCACCATCCAGCGTTCGAAGCCGAACTTGTCGCGGATTTTCTCCATGTCCGCGATCAGATGTGCCGTGGTGTTGTGCTCGCGTGATCCCTTCGGCCGGCTGCGGCCGCAGCCGCGCTGGTCGAACAGCACGGCGCAGAAGCGATCAGGATCGAACAGCCGGCGATGATCGGCCTGGCAGCCGCTGCCGGGCCCGCCGTGCAGGTAGACCGCGGGAATGCCGTCGCTGCGACCGACGCTCTCGACATAGAGCTCATGGCCGTCGCCGACGTCGAGCATGTCGGAGGTCAGCGGCGCAAAGGGATCGGCACGCCTCGCCGCTGTACCTGCGTCGGCGTCAGGCCCCATTCTCGGATTCCAGAGTGCCGCCGGCGAAGTTGCGATAGAGGAAGCGGCTGGTCTCGCCCTCGGCCTCACGCTCGGCCTGCTTGAAGATGGTCTCGTGCAGCGGCGACAACGCGCAGGCGGGGTCGGTGTTGGCGGCATCGCCGGTCAGCGCGAAGGCCTGGCAGCGGCAGCCGCCAAAATCGATCTCGCGGAATTCGCAAGACTTGCACGGCTCCTTCATCCAGCCGGTGCCGCGATAGCGGTTGAAGGCCTCGGAGTTCTGCCAGATCCAGGCGATCGAATGATTGGAGCGGACCGATTCGAAGTCGAGCCCGGTGATGCTCTCGGCGGCGTGGCAGGGCAGCACCTTGCCGGCGGGCGAGATGTTGAAGAACTGCCGGCCCCAGCCGCCCATGCACTTCTTCGGCCGCAGCGCGTAATAATCAGGGACGACGTAGTCAATCGCGAGCGTACCCTTCAGCCGCTCGCGCGCCTCCTCGACGATGCGCGTGCACTCATCTAACTGCGCCACGCTCGGCATCAGCGCGGCACGGTTCTTCAGCGCCCAGCCGTAATACTGGACATTGGCGACCTCGAGTCGGTCGGCGTCGAGATCGACGGACATCTGGATGATGTCAGGCAACTGGTGCAGGTTCTGGCGGTGCATCACCGCGTTCACGGTGAGCGGCAGATCGAGCTCGCGCGTCCACTTTGCGACCTCGAGCTTCTTGCGGTGCCCGTTCTTGTAGCCGGCGACGCGATCGGCGAGGCCTTCTTCAACGCCCTGGAAACTGATCTGCACGTGGCAGAGCCCGGCATCGGCGAGATCGCTGAGCTTCTCGCGCGTCAGCAGCACGGCCGAGGTGATCAGGTTGGTGTAGAGGCCGACTTCGCTGGCATGCTTGACGAGGTCGACGAGGTCCTTGCGCGCCGTCGGCTCGCCGCCGGAGAAATGCACCTGCAGCACGCCGATCTCGGCAAGCTCGCTCAAGACCTTCTTCCATTCCTCGGTGGTCAGCTCCTTGCCCGAGCGATCGAGCTCGACCGGGTTGGAGCAGTAGGGGCATTGCAGCGGGCAGCGATGGGTGATCTCGAGCAGCACCGCGAGCGGAATGCCAAAGGTCTCCGCCGTCGAGCGCTGCTTCTCCAGCACCGCGAGGCTGTCGCTGGCATCAGGTGGGACGACCGAATTGCCGAGCACATCGCTCATGACGTCTTCTCCCGGGCCTCCGTGAGAAAGCCCTTGTCGGCGAGATCCTGCAGCATGACGATGACGTCGGCGAGGATCGCCTCGCGTGGCGCGGCGTATTTTGCCGCCAACGCGTCCGCAATATCGCCGACATTGCGCTCGCCATTGCAGAGCTGCAAGACCTCGACGGCGATCTCGTCCGGCGCCAGCACGCGTTCCGGCGCCAGGATCACCCAGACCTTCCGCGTCTCGTCATATTTCAGCTTGGCATGCCGCGGCAGCACCGGGCGGCTCGCCTCGCTGACGCTGATGTGACGCGGCCCGGCCATTGCAGCTCCTCTTCAGCCCGCTTTGGGCACGAACGCGCCCGGCGGAATGTTGCCCTCGACATAGGCGTGCTGAAGTGCGTCGAGTTGCACCCATAGCACGTTGGTCTTGAAGATCAGCGCGTTGCACACTTGCGCGCGCTGCTCCGGCGTCGTGGCATGCGCCTTGACATAGTCGAGCGCAAAGCCGGCATCGCGTGGCGCCTGCGTCAGGCGGCGCTTGAAGTAGCTCATGATGTCGGGATTGACGAAATCATAGTGCTCCAGCATGCCGGAGATGCGTTCTTCATGCAGGTTCGGCGCGAACAGCTCGGTGAGCGAGGAGGCGATCGCCTCCAGCGGGCTTTTTTCGCGGCAGTAATGCACGTAGGCCTCCACCGCGAAGCGCGTCGCCGGCAAAATGCCTTCGGTCGATTCCACATAGGCCGTGTCGAGGCCGAGGCCTTCGGTCAGCTTCAGCCAGCGCTCGATGCCGCCTTCGCTGCCGACGTCGCCGTCATGATCCTCGATGCGGTGGCGCCATTCCAGGCGCGTGGCGCGGTCGCGGAAACGCGAGATCACCACCGCGTCCTTGATTGGGATCGTGCTCTGGTAATAGTAGCGGTTCAGCGCCCAGGCCTGCACCTGGCCCTTGTTCAGCTTGCCGCCGTGCAGCAGCTTGTGGAACGGATGCAGGCTGTGATAGCGCGTCGCCCCGATATGGCGCAGCGTCGCCTCGAGCTCCTCGGCCGAGTTGAGCCTCAGATCCTTGCCGATCGAGAGCGCAGTCATTCCAGTCATTGACGCCGCATTCACAGCACGATCTCCGTTCCATCCGCCGGTATCTGCCAGCCCGCCGCCTCGACGGCCTTGCGCTCGGATGAGGCAGGTAACAGCGCCGGGTTCGAGTTATTGATATGCAGAAATATCTTCCTGTCGATAGCGAGGTCGGCCAGCCGTGCGATGGCGCCGTCCTCGCCGGACATAGCGACATGTCCCATGCTCTTGCCGGTCTTCTGGCCGAGCCCGCATTTGATCATCTCGTCGTCCTGCCAGACCGTGCCGTCGAAGAACACGAGCGAAGCGCCGTCGATCTCGGCCTTGAGCGCGTCGGTCACCTCTGCGCAGGCGGCGATGAAGTAGAAGCACTTGCCGGTGGCCTTGTCGGTGATCTTCAGGCCGAGCGTGTCGCCGTCGCCGCTGTCCCCGCCGGGATGCGCCTTGCCTTCCAGATACCAGGCCGACTTGCCCGAGACCGCGAAGGACAGCACCTCCAGTCCGGAGCGGGTGCCGTCGGGCAGGCGCGGCTCGAATGGCTCGCGGATTGCCATCGGCTGGCGCTGCACGTGCTTCTCGTTCAGCACGTTGAAGATGCTGTTGCTGGCAAGGATCGCCAGCACCTTCTCGTGCGCATAGACCGTGAACGGCGACCCCTCGCGCATCGAGAGCAGGCCGGCCACCGCATCCACTTCGCTGTTGGTCAGGATCACGCCCGCAATCGGCGTATGGCGCAGCGCCCCGACCTTGGGGTGCAGCTGCGGCGTGGCATTCAATTGCTGGCGGAGGTCCGGTGAGGCGTTGATCAGGAACCAGTGCTCGCCATCGCCGCTGAAGGCGACCGAGGCCTGGGTTCTCAAGAGCTCATGGCCGTTCTCACGGGCCGCCCGGCAGCCCTCGCAGCCGCAATTCCATTGCGGCACTCCGCCGCCGGCTGCGGCGCCCAGGACGACGACGCGAAGCATGATCCGTCTCCTGGAAGCAACGTCGCGAGGTGGATCTCAGGCCGACACGATTTCCCTCATTCGGAAACCGGTCGTGACCGAAAGACCCACCTGCGCTGAACGCAGATCACCAACCGCTTACTTGCGGGTGGCGCTCACATACATGTTGATTTCCATGCCGCAGGGCACTTCGACGATCTTCGGGGCTTTCCAAGCCATTTTGGCACTCCATTTTCGCGAATTCGGACGTATCGCCCACCCGTTAAATTAATGCGCGCCGGGAAGTTCGCCAGTGAAATTTTCCCGAGAATCTCATGTTGCGCCGCGAAAAAAAAGTCGGGAACGCTCACTTCTGGGGCGCTGCCTTGCGTTCGGCGCATTCGGTCGCGAACCCTGTCCTGATAAAGCAGTTGTGAGTGCAGTGCAGCTTTCAATCCGGTACAGGCGACCCAACTGGATCTCGATGATGCCCAGATACTACTTCAATACCCGTATCGGCGACGAACTGATCGTGGATCCCGAAGGCGAGGATCTGCGCAACCCCGACCGCGCCTGGGAGGTCGCCCGCCAGATGATCCTTGAAGTGGTGAAATCCGAGGGCACCCAGCGCGCCCTGCTGGACGCCGTGATCGAGGTCACCGACGCCGAAGGCGAGATCGTGCTGGAGTTTCCCTTCACCGAGGCGCTGCTGGACATCCCGGACGCGTCCGCGACGCGGCATTAGCGGGCGCTCTCTCCGGTCATTGCGAGCGCAGGAAGCAATCCAGAGACTCTCCGCGGAGGAAGTCTGGATTGCTTCGTCGCAAGGGCTCCTCGCAAAGACGACGGAGAATGAGGTACCACCCGGCGCCCCAGCGCCTTCGCCCCTGCGAAATCCGCATGGCTTTGCCGCGTTCCCGGCGCTAAAAGACGCCGGTTACACGGAGCAAGCCATGCAAGATCTCTGGCGCCTGTCGGCTGCCGACCTCGCCTCCCTCGTCAAGTCCAAAAAGGTGTCCGCCCGGGAGGCGGCCAAGGCCGGGCTCGCCCGCCTGGACGCCGTCAATCCCCAGCTCAACGCGGTGATCGACCACCGGCCAGACGACGTGCTCAAGCAGGCCGACGCCGTCGACGCCGCCATCGCGCGCGGCGAGGACCCCGGCGTGCTCGCCGGCGTGCCCGTCACCATCAAGGCCAATGTCGATCAGGAGGGCTTTGCCACCACCAACGGCCTCAAGCTCCAGCGCGATTTGATCGCGCGCGAGGACAATCCGGTGGTCGCCAATTTCCGGAAATCGGGCGCCATTCTCCTTGGCCGCACCAATTGCCCGGCCTTCTCGTATCGCTGGTTCACCACCAACCTCGTTCATGGCGACACCAAGAACCCGCGCGATGCCTCGCTGACCCCGGGCGGCTCGTCCGGTGGCGCCGGTTCGGCGGTCGCGGCCGGCATCGGCCACATCGCCCACGGCACCGACATTGCCGGCTCGATCCGCTATCCCGCCTATGCCTGCGGTGTGCACGGCCTGCGCCCGACGCTCGGCCGCATCCCCGCCTTCAACCCGGCGCTGCCGGAGCGTCCGATCGGGCCGCAGATCATGGCGGTCTCGGGTCCCCTGGCGCGCACCGTCAACGACCTCAGGATTTCACTGGCTGCGATGTCGGCCCGCGACATCCGTGATCCCTGGTTCGTGCCGGTGCCGCTGGAAGGCCCCGCACGGGACAAGCGCGCCGCGCTCTGCCTCAATCCTGGCGGCCTTGCGACGACGCCGGAGGTGAAGGCGGCGGTGAGCGATGCCGGCAAGCGGCTGGAGCGCGCGGGCTGGACCGTCGACATCATCGAGGACACGCCGCCGATGCGCGAGGCGGTCGAGTGGCAGATCAAGCTCTGGCTCGGCGACGGCTACGAGGCCCAGCTCGAGATGGCCGAGCGCGAGGGCGATCCCGGCGCGCTGGCGTGCCTGCGCGGCAACCGCGCCAGGGTCACGCCGATGGACCAGGCCAATTACGCCAAGGCGCTGACGCGGCGAGCCACTCTGACCCGCGACTGGATGCTATTCTTCGAAAAGTACGCGGTGCTGCTGACGCCGGTGTCCGGCGAGCTGCCGTTCCCCGATCATCTTGATCGCAAGGACGACGAGTCGTTCAAGCGGGTCTGGGAAGCGCAGCTGCCGCAGATCGCCATTCCCTTCATGGGTCTGCCGGGCCTTGTGGTCTCCACCGGTCTCGTCGGCAAGGCGCCCGTCGGCGTGCACATCGTCTCCGGCCGCTATCGCGAGGATTTGTGCCTGCTCGCAGGCGAGGCGATCGAGGCGGGCGGCGTGCCGCCGTCGCCGATCGATCCCGTGGGTTAGCGATGTCCGTGATCTACGATTTCAAGGCCAACTCGCTTGCCGGCCAGGAGGTCGCCCTGAAACGTTTCGAGGGGCAGGTGCTGCTGATCGTCAACACCGCGAGCAAATGCGGCTTCACGCCGCAATATCGCGGCCTGGAAGATCTGCATCGCGATCTCTCGCCGCGCGGCTTCTCGGTGCTCGGCTTTCCCTGCAACCAGTTCGGCGCGCAGGAGCCGGGGCAGGCGGACGAGATCCAGGCGTTCTGCTCGACCCATTACGACGTCACCTTCCCGCTGTTCGAGAAGATCGACGTCAACGGCGCCAATGCGCATCCCCTGTATGAGTACCTGAAACGCCAGCAATCCGGGCTTCTCGGCACCGCCATCAAATGGAATTTCACCAAATTCCTGGTGGACCGTGCCGGCAAGGTGGTCGCGCGCTACGCGCCGACCGCGCGGCCCGAAGGATTGCGGAATCAAATCGAAACACTGTTGTGAGCGAGACAATCATGAGCGACGAATTTCCGGACCGCCTGTCGGTCGATCCGAACAGCCCCTATTACAACGCGGACATCCTGGCGCGCGACGTCGGCATCCGCTTCAAGGGCGTCGAGAAGACCAATGTCGAGGAATACTGCATCAGCGAAGGCTGGGTCCGCGTCACCGCCGGCAACGCCAAGGATCGCCACGGCAACCCGCTGACCATCAAGGTGCACGGCCCGGTGGAGCCGTATTTTCGGGATAAGAAATAGACCACCGTCATTCCGGGGCGATGCGAATCCGCCGCGCGTCCAAATGCAAGACCGTCCCCCTGAGGTGGCCGCTCCTTCAGCGGCCCTCGAAGGGCGACAGCCCGGCTGCACCTCGGCCGTTCATCCTTCGAGGCTCCCGATGGGGCGCTGAGCGCCCCATCACTCGCACCTCAGGATGACGGAGAGACAGTCCGGCGAATTCCTCTCAACACCCAAGGCCACCCCATGTCCGTCCGCATCGTCGACGTCCGCGAAATTACAAAACCGATCTCCTCGCCGATCCGCAACGCCTATATCGACTTCACCAAGATGACGACGAGCCTCGTCGCCGTCGTCACCGACGTGGTGCGCGACGGCAAGCGCGTGATCGGCTACGGCTTCAACTCCAACGGCCGTTACGGGCAGGGCGGCCTGATCCGCGAACGTTTTGCCTCGCGCATCACCGAGGCCGATCCGAAGTCGCTGCTGAATGCGGCTGGCGACAATCTCGACCCCGACAAGGTCTGGGCTGCGATGATGACCAACGAGAAGCCCGGCGGCCACGGCGAGCGTTCGGTCGCGGTCGGCACCATCGACATGGCGGTGTGGGACGCGGTAGCGAAAATCGCGGGCAAGCCGCTGTTTCGTTTGCTGGCCGAACGGCACGGCGTCAAAGCCAATCCGCGCGTGTTCGTCTACGCCGCTGGCGGCTATTACTATCCCGGCAAGGATCTTTCGATGCTGCGTGGTGAGATGCGCGGCTATCTCGACCGCGGCTACAACGTCGTGAAGATGAAGATCGGTGGCGCGCCCATTGACGAGGATCGCGCTCGCATCGAGGCGGTACTGAAGGAGATCGGCAAGGACGCACAGCTCGCCGTCGACGCCAACGGCCGCTTCAACCTCGAGACCGGCATCGCCTACGCCAAGATGCTGCGCGACTATCCCTTGTTCTGGTACGAGGAAGTCGGCGATCCCCTCGACTACGCGCTGCAGGCCGCGCTCGCCGAATTCTATCCGGGCCCGATGGCCACAGGCGAGAATCTCTTCAGCCACCAGGACGCCCGCAACCTAATCCGCTACGGCGGCATGCGCCCCGACCGCGACTGGCTGCAATTCGACTGCGCGCTGTCCTATGGCCTCTGCGAATACCAGCGCACGCTGGAAGTCCTGAAGACCCACGGCTGGTCCCCCAGTCGCTGCATCCCGCACGGCGGCCACCAGATGTCGCTCAACATCGCAGCCGGCTTAGGCCTCGGCGGCAATGAGAGCTATCCCGACCTGTTCCAGCCCTACGGCGGCTTCCCGGATGGCGTGCGCGTCGAGAACGGCCACATCACCATGCCAGACCTTCCGGGCATCGGCTTCGAGGGCAAGTCGGATCTCTACAAGGAAATGAAGGCGCTGGCGGAGTAGGGGTTGCTAAGCGCGAGTGGCGCGCGACAATCGCGCCACTTACTCGGTGTCGTCCCTGCGAAAGCAGGGACCCATAACCCCAGGGAGAGGTTAGGGAGCGAGCTGACACCGAGTCTTCGCCAAACCCAATCCTGTGGTTTTGGGTCCCGGATCTGCGCTCCGCTTCGCTGCGCTTGTCCGGGACGACGACTGACTGTGTGGCTTACGACAACCGCATATCCAGCAGCCGTCGCCCTTCGCCCTTCAGCAGCTTCTTCACCGCACTGGACGCCACCACCTCGCCGTCGTTCGCATACGCTTCGTGGTTCTTCTCGATGTCGTCGAGGCGATAGAGGTAGTTGACCATCACGCCGGCGGATTCCCGCACGCCCTTCGGCGAGAGATCGCCCAGCCAGTTGATGCGCTCCAGCCTGGCGCCGTTGCCGAGATGGAAGCGGGCGACGGAATCGATCAGCTTGCCCTTCGGCGTGCGCGCCTTGAGGAAGTAGTGTGCCGCGAGCGGCTCGATCACGGCGCGGAGCTGTGCCGTCGTCTCGGGGCTCTCGAACCATTTGGGATCGTCGAGGCGCTTCAGCACCTCGCGGTCCTCGTCGGACAGCGGCAAGTCCTTGTCCTGCTTCAGCCATGGCATGAAGCCCGGCACCGGTGACAGCGTCACGAAAGTGTCGAGCTTGGGCGTTTCACGGCGCAGCTCCTCGACCACCTGCTTGATCAGGAAGCTGCCGAAGGAGATGCCGCCGAGACCGCGCTGGGTGTTGGAGATCGAATAGAACACGGCGGTGCGCGCGCGCTCGATCGGCAGATGCTGGCGGTCGACTGCAAGCAGCGGAGCAATCGCGCCCGGGATGGTCTCGGTCAGCGCCACCTCGACGAAGATCAAGGGCTCGTCGACCATCGCGGGATGGAAGAAGGCGTAGCAGCGGCGGTCGACCGGATCGATGCGGCGGCGCAGATCGTCCCAGTCCGAGATCTCGTGCACGGCCTCGTAGCGGATGATCTTTTCGAGGATGTTGGCCGGGGACGACCAGTCAATCCTGCGCAGCACGAGAAACCCCCTGTTGAACCACGAAGAGAGAAGATGCGAGACGTCGCGATCGAGCGCGGCGAGGTCGGTGTGGCCGTTCATCATGCCGAGCAGATCGGCGCGCATGTTGACGAGATCGCCGGTGCCGCCGGGCGCACGGTTGAGGCGGCGGATCAGCTCCTGCCGCCGCGGCTCCGAGGCGAAATGCAGCGAGCTCGCGTCCTCGTCGCTCGGCGCGGCGCGCCATTTCTCGATCGCCTTGGCCAGGCGCTCCCGGTCCGGACCGAAATCGCGCACCAGTCCGTCGAAGAAGGCGCGGCGTCCCGCCGCATCCAGCTCACGGTAGATGTCGAGCACCTCACGCGCGATGGCGATGCCCGATGCCTCGCCCCGGCCCGACAGCAGCGCATCGCAGAGATCGATCAGCCCGTCGGCATCCCGTCTGGTGTCGGCGGACTCGCCGCGACGAAGCAGCGTGCGGCCGCGCTCGGAGATCGTGGCGAGCAGGTCGGAGAAGAAGGCGTTGGCCATCGGGGCTTTCGTATCAGGTTTGTGCGTTGCCGAAGCTTACACGGGATTTGGGCGGAAACCGATCACAATCAAGCGGAGGAATGCGGCAACTTTAGTTGGGCCGTGCGTTTGGGGAATGACGGCATAGCGTGGGCGTTGAGGGAGCGGGTGTGCTCACCCCAAACGAGCTGCCGTAGGATGGGCAAAGGCGCCCTTGCGCCGTGCCCACGATCCTTTGACTGCAGCGAAGAAACCGTGGGCACGCTTCCGCCTTCGCTCTTCGAGCTACGGCGGCGCTTTGCCCACCCTACGAGTTCTGTGCTCGCAATGCCGAGGCTGCCTCAAGCTTTGCCGGCAAACTCCGTCGGCGTCCGCCCCGTCACCTGACGGAACGCCGCGGAAAAGGCGGGCACGCTGGCATAGCCGAGCTGGGTTGCGAGCTGCTTCACCGACACATTCGCATCCGTCGACAGGCGCTGGATCGCCGCAGCAATCCGCGCGCGCTGGCACCAGCTCTTGAAGCTCAGCTGCGTTTCCGTCGAGAACAGCCGCGACAGCGTCCGCGCGGAAGTTCCGACCTCGCGCGCGAGCGTGTCGATGTCGTGCAGGCCGGTCGGATCGTCGAGCACGATCAGGGCGGCGCGGCGGCAGCGCGACTCGCGCGGCAGCGGCACGAAGGTCGCGGAATCCTCAGCCTGGTGCAATTCCAGCATGACGAGGCGAACCAGCAGCTCGGTGCGCTCCTCCGTGTTGCGCACGTCGAACAGCGCCAGGATCGCCTGATTGAGCAGCGGCGACACCCGCACCACGAATTCCCGGGTCAGGCCGTCATAGCGCTGCTCGCGCTTGAGCCAGGACAGGTCGAAATACAGCGTGCGCATCTCGATGTCGGCGAGCAGATCGATGGCATGCTGGAGCCCGGCCGGGACCCAGACCGCGCGGTCCGGCGGCACCAGCCAGCGTCCCCCCGGCGTCGTCACCTGCATGGTGCCCTTGGCCGCATAGATCAGCTGCGCCTCGCGGTGCAAATGCGGATCGATCCGCAAACCCTTGGGGTAGTCGCGCGCGACCAGGTGCACGCCCGCGGGCGAGCGGTGGTTGCTCCGGACCTCCCGCAGGATTGGCGTTTCCAAGATTGGCGTTTCCAAGACAGTCATTGGCAGCATCCCGTCATGGGGAGGACATATAACTCATTTCGGAGCAGGAGAGGATTCGTATGAACAGCCCCAGCCGGGTCATCAGTTTCGTCAACGCAGGCCATTTCATCGACCATTATTCGATGCTGATCTTCGCCGCCGCCGTCATCATCATGGGACCGGCGCTCGGCATGGCCTATTCGGAACTTCTGCCCTACGCGACACCCGGCTTTGTGGCTTTCGGCGCCGGCTCGCTGCTCACCGGCTGGCTCGGCGACCGCTGGAGCCGCCGCCACATGATGCTGATCTTCTTCGTCGGCATCGGCCTCTCCATGATCGCGGTCGGCTTCGTGCAGACCCCGGCGCAGCTCGGCGCGGCGCTGCTGGCGATCGGCATCTTTGCCTCGATCTACCATCCCGTCGGCACCGCCATGATCGTGTCCTATGCCGACCGGCTCGGCCGCGAGATGGGCATCAACGGCGTCTGGGGCAATCTCGGCGTGGCCTCATCGGCGCTGGTGACAGGCGTGATCGGCCAATATCTCGGCTGGCGTTTCGCCTTCATCGTTCCCGGCGTGGTCACGATCCTGATCGGCGTCGCCTTTGCGATGATGGTCGTGCACGAGGACCGCAAGGGCACCAAGCAGGCCGCGGCGCAGGCGCGGGTGGCCAAGCAGGACATGTGGCGCGTGGTGCTGTCGCTGCTGATCGTGGTGATCGCGATCTCCACGACTTTCAACGCGGTCACCGTGGCGCTGCCAAAGCTGTTCGCGGAGCGTCTCGCGGATTTGACGAAGAGCCCGGCGCTGCTCGGAATCATCGCGGCCTGCGTCTACGTGTTCGGCGCGATGACGCAGTACACGATCGGCCGGCTGCTCGACCGTTACTCGCTGAAGACGGTGGCATTGCCGCTGTCCTTCATGCTGGCGCCGTTCCTCTATCTCGCCGCCAGCCTGAACAATCTGCCGCTGATCCTGGTCTCGATCGGCATCGTCATGGGCGCATTCGGGCAGGTCACGGTCAACGATGCCATGGTCGGCAAGTACACCAGCGAGGAATGGCGCTCGCGCGCCTACGCCGTGCGCTATTTCATCGGCTTCACCGCGGCCGGCGCCTCGGTCGGCCTGGTCGCCTGGCTCTACGAGCAGGGCGGCTTCGTCACCATGCTGCACGCCTTCGCCGCGCTCTGCCTGCTGGCAATCGCAGCCGCCATCATCCTGCCGCGCGAGATCCGGACGCCACAGCCGGTGTGAGGCGCCTCGTGTCCCGGACAAGCCGCAACGCGTGAGCGTTGCAGCGCAGAGCCGGGACCCAGAGTTGCGAGTCCCCTTCGCCAAGGCTTCGGCGGACAAGTCGCTTCGCTCGCAATGACGGTGAATATCCCGCCCCGTCAACCGGGAACCCGCTCCACGTCCCGCGGGTTCTATCCTCGTGGCCCCAACCTCGGGGCAGGCAAAGGGGGAAAGACACCTGCATGCCATGGCGCCTGCTCCGTCCGGTCGGCCTCGTCCCCGCGGCGCTTGTCCTCACCACCATTGCGGCCGGTGCCGAGGGCGGCAAATCGGCCGGCCCGTCCGAATTCCTGCTGGTGGCGCAGATCGTGCTGTTGATCGCTGTGGGGCGCGGTCTTGGCGAGATCATGCAGCGGATCGGCCAGCCCTCGGTGATCGGCGAGTTGCTCGCGGGCATCATCCTCGGACCGTCGCTGTTCGGCTGGATCTGGCCCGAAGCGCAGCACGCGATCTTTCCCAAGACGCCCGAGCAGAAAGCGATGCTCGACGGCATTGCCCAGTTCGGCATCCTGCTCCTGCTGCTGCTCACCGGCATGGAGACCGACCTCAAGCTGGTCCGGAAAGTCGGCAGGGCCGCGATCGCGATCTCGATCGCCGGCATCCTCGTGCCCTTTGCCTGCGGCTTCGCGCTCGGAGAGTTTCTGCCCGATGCGCTGCTGCCTGATCCGCAAGCCCGCCTCGTGGCCTCACTGTTCATGGGCACGGCGCTGTCGATCTCCTCGGTCAAGATCGTCGCGGTGGTGGTGCGCGAGATGAATTTCATGCGCCGCAATGTCGGGCAGATCATCGTGGCGACCGCCGTCATCGACGACACCATCGGCTGGATCATCATCGCCGTCATCTTCAGCCTGGCCTCGCACGGTACGCTGGATATCGCCTCGGTGGCGAAAGCCGTGCTGGGCACGCTCGCCTTCCTGGCCGTCAGCTTCACCATCGGCCGCCGCCTGGTGTTCCAGCTGATCCGCTGGGCCAACGACAATCTCGTCAGCGCGGCGGCGGTGATCACGGTGATCCTGCTGTTGATGAGCGTGATGGCGCTGATCACGCATCTGATCGGCGTGCACACCGTGCTCGGGGCCTTCGTCGCCGGCATCCTGGTCGGGGAATCTCCGATCCTGACGCGGCAGATCGACGAGCGCCTGCGCGGGCTGATCTCCGCCTTCTTCATGCCGGTGTTCTTCGGCCTTGCCGGCCTCAGCGCTGATCTGTCGGTGCTGCGCGATCCCAATCTCTTGATGCTCACCGGCCTGCTGGTCGTGATCGCCAGCGTCGGCAAGTTCGGCGGCGCCTTCGTCGGCGGCACATTGGGGGGCCTGAACCATCGGGAATCGCTGGCGCTGGCGAGCGGCATGAATGCCCGCGGCTCGACCGAGGTGATCATCGCGACCATTGGCCTGTCCATCGGCGTGCTGAGCCAGAACCTGTTCACGATGATCGTGACCATGGCGATCGTGACCACGATGGCGATGCCACCGATGCTGCGCGCGGCGCTGGCAAGGCTGCCGATGAACAAGGACGAGAAGGAGCGGCTGGAGCGGGAGGAATTCGAGAAGCGCGGCTTCCTCGCCAATCTCGAGCGCCCTCTGCTGGCGGTGGACGAAAGCGCCAACGCCATCTTTGCCGCGCACATCGCCGGCCTGATCGCCGGCATGCGCGGCCTGCCGATCACCGTCCTGCATATCGGCAAAAGCGCGAAGGAGCGGGAGAAGGGCCGCGACCAGGAGGAGAGCCACGAAGCGGTGGTGAAGAAAGCCGCCGAAGTCGTGTCCGCCCATGGCGACGGCGAGGCCGGCAACGTCGATGTCGTCACCCGCGCGCGGCAGGCGGAGCTCGGCGAGACCATCGCCGATGAAGCGCGCAAGGGTTTTGATCTTCTGGTGGTTGGCATCGACAAGGTCATCGCGACCAAGGACCGTTTCGACCGGAGGATCGACGACATCGCCGCGAAGTTCGAAGGGCCGCTCGCGATCGTCGCGGCCAAGGGCAAGCACCTGAAGCAGCCGGCGCCCGAGGCGCTCAACATCCTCGTTCCGGTCTCCGGCAGTGGCATCTCCAAGCGCGGCGCCGAGGTCGCGGTCGCGTTGGCGCAAGGAGGATCAGGCTCGCTGCGAGTGATCTATGTCGCGACCACGCGCGACAAGGGCGCGCAGCGTGGCGCCTCCCGTGGCCTCGGCCAGGAGGCGGGCATTCTCAAGGACGCCAGCGATCTCGCCGCCCGCTATGACGTTGACATCACCACCACGCTGCGGGTGAACCGGGCGCCCGAAGCCGCGATCCTGCGCGAGATCGACACCACCGACGTCGATCTCGTCGTCATGGGCGTCGACCGCATCCAGGCCGACCACCTCTCCTTCGGCGGCGTCGCCGACGCCGTGCTCCGGCAGTCGAAAGTCTCGGTGCTGCTGGTGTCGAGCGGCGAGGCAAGGCAGGCTCCGGCGGAGAAGACTTGAGGTCGACTGCTGGTGCGCTCCCTCTCCCGCAAGCGGGAGAGGTTACACCGAACTCGCGGCGCCGCTGATCCAAACCAACCCTTACGACTTCACCTCCGCCACAGTCTCCACCTTCACCGCCTTCTTGCTCGCCCGCCAGTTCTCGAAACGCTGCACCACCACGAAGAAGGCCGGCACGAACAGCACGGCGAGGCAGGTCGAGGCCAGCATGCCGGAGAAGACGGTGATGCCGATCGACTTGCGCGCGCTGGCGCCGGCGCCGGTGGCGAGCACCAGCGGCACCACACCGAGGATGAAGGCGAACGAGGTCATCAGGATCGGGCGGAAGCGGGCGCGCGCTGCCTCGATCGCGGCCTCCATCACCGGCTTGCCGTCGCGGCCGTGCAGCTCGAGCCCGACCTCCACGATCAGGATCGCGTTCTTGGCCGACAGTGCGATCAGCAGGATCAGGCCGATCTGGCAATACAGGTTGTTGTCGATCTTGAGCCCGGAGAGGATCAGCATCGGCCCCAGCAGCGACAGCGGCACCGCGAGGATCACCGAGATCGGCGCGTACCAGCTCTCATACTGCCCGGCGAGCACGAGATAGACCAGCAGCATGGCAAGGCCGAACACCCAGTAGATCTGGTTGCTGACCGCCTTCTCCTGATAGGACATCGCCGTCCACTCATAGCCGGTGCCCGGCGGCAGCGTCTTGTCGGCGATCTCCTCCATCAGCTTCAGCGACTGGCCGGAGGAGTATCCCTGCGCCGGCAGGCCGATCACGGTCGAGGACGGATAGAGATTGTAGAGGCTGATCAGTGACGGTCCGGTGGCCGGCGTGATCTTGGCGACGGTGCCGATCGGGATCATGTCGCCGTTCGAGTTGCGCACCTGCATGTTGGCGATGTCGCGCTCGGTGACGCGGAAGGCGGGATCGGCCTGGGTGTAGACCTGGAACACACGGCCGAACTTGTTGAACTGGTTGACATAGGACGAGCCGAGATAGGTCGACAGCGCCGAGAACACCTGGTCCGTCGTGACGTGCAGCGTCTGGGTTTTGACCCGGTCGATCTCGACGTTGAACTGCGGCACCGAGGAGCGGAACGAGGACTGCACGCGCTGCAGCGCGCTCTGGCTCTGGCCGTTGCTGACCATCGCGCCGGTGATCGCCTGCAGCTTGGCGAAATCGCTGTTGCCGTCGCGCAGCTCAACCTGCATCGAGAAGCCGGCGGCGTTGCCGATGCCCTGGATCGGCGGCGGCGGCAGCACCAGCGTACGCGCCTCCATGATGGTGGCGAGCTTGTCATTGAGCCCATAGACCAGCGAGCGCAGATCCTCGCCGGGTCCTTTGCGCGCATCCCAATCCTTCAGGATGATGTAGGCGACGCCGGCATTGGCAAGGCTGGCGCTGTTGTCGAGCGCGGAGATGCCGGCGATGGTGATGACCTGCGCCACGCCAGGCGTCTCCTTGATCAGCCCGCTCGCTCTGTCGAGCACGGCTTGCGTCCGCTCCAGCGCGGCGCCGTCGGGCAGCTGCACGGCGGCGATCAGATAGCCCTGGTCCTCGATCGGCAGGAAGCCGGTCGGCACCCGCGACAGGCCGTAGCCGCTGGCGCCGATCACCAGCAGCGCGAACGCGACCGAGATGGTGGCGTGCTTGACGAGGAAGGTGATCAGTCGTGTGTAGCCGCGCTCGACGCGGTCATAGACCGCGTTGAAACCTCTGTAGAAGAAATTGCGCTGCTCGGGCGGCACCGTCGGCCGCAGCCACAGCGCGCATTGCGTCGGCTTCAGCGTCGCCGCGTTGATGGCGG
Source organism: Bradyrhizobium sp. IAR9 (assembly GCF_013408065.1). Lineage (NCBI taxonomy): Bacteria > Pseudomonadati > Pseudomonadota > Alphaproteobacteria > Hyphomicrobiales > Nitrobacteraceae > Bradyrhizobium > Bradyrhizobium sp. IAR9. Next base: position 282,907 of record NZ_JACBZW010000009.1, on the reverse strand, counting down.
AGAGCAGCGCGGTCGCCGCGATCACCAGCGCGAATTGCGAATAGATGCGCCCTGTGAGCCCGGCGAGGAACGAGGCCGGCAAAAACACCGAGATCAGCACCAGCGTGATGCCGACGATCGGCGCGAACAGCTGGTCCATCGCCTTGATCGCGGCGTCGTGGCTGTTCATGCCCTGCTCGATGTTGTGGGCGGCGCCTTCCACCACGACGATGGCGTCATCGACCACGATGCCGATCGCGAGCACGATCGCGAACAGCGTCGACATGTTGATGGTGAAGCCGAGCGCCGCCATCGCGGCGAAGGCGCCGATGATGGTGACAGGCACGGTCGTCGCCGGCACCAGCATCGCGCGCCAGTCCTGCAGGAACACCAGGATCACGACCAGCACCAAGAGGCCGGCCTCGATCAGCGTCATGTAGACCTCGTGCACCGAGGCCTCGACGAATTTGGTGGTGTCGAACGGCGTGTCGTATTTGATGCCTTCCGGGAACCGCTTGGCGAGGTCCGCCATCTTCTTCTCGACGGCCTGCTCGACCTGGAGCGCGTTGGCGCCGGGCGACTGGAATACGCCGATGCCGACGGCCGGCTGCTTGTTGAGCGAAAAGATCTGGCTGTAGGTCTGCGCCCCCAGCTCGACCCAGCCGACGTCGCGGACCCGCGTGACGTCGCCGCTGCTGCCCGACTTGACGATGATGTCCTCGAACTGGCTGGTGTCGTCGAGCCGTCCGTTGACGTTGAGCGTGTACTGGAACGCCTGTCCCGGCGGTGTCGGCGGCGCGCCGACCTGGCCGGCGGAGACCTGCTGGCTCTGCTGCTGGATTGCGTTGATGACGTCCTGCGGCACGAGGCCACGGACCTGCAGCTTGTTCGGATCGAGCCAGACCCGCATCGAATACTGGCCGGCGCCGAACACGGTGACGTTGCCGACGCCGGGCAGGCGGGAGAGCTCGTCGCGGATGTTGATGGTGGCGTAATTGCTCAGGTAAAGGCTGTCGTATCTCGAATCCGGCGAGGTCAGCGTCACGAACAGCAGGATCGAGGTCGACCGCTTCTGCACGGTGACGCCCTGGTTCTGCACGGCCTGCGGCAACTGCGACAATGCGCTGGAGACGCGGTTCTGCACCAGCACCTGCGCGAAGTTGAGGTCGGTGCCGATCTTGAAGGTCACGGTCAGCGTATAGGTACCGTCGGAGCCGCTGTAGGACTGCATGTAGAGCATGTCCTCGACGCCGTTGACCTGCTGCTCGATCGGCAGCGCCACGGTGTCGATCACGGTCTTGGCGCTGGCGCCGGGATAGCGCGTGGTGACCTGCACGGTCGGCGGCACCACGTCGGGGTATTGCGCGATAGCGAGATTGAACAGCGCGACGCCACCGATCAGGATCATCAACAGCGCGATGACGTTCGACAGGACCGGCCGCTCGATGAAGAATTTTGAGATCATGGCTGGCGCTCCTACTTGGCAGACGCCTGCGGCTGCTCGATCTTCGTTGTTTGCGGATCGATCTTCTGGCCAGGGATCACCCGCAGCAGTCCCGCGATGACGACGCGGTCGTCCGGCTTCAAGCCGCTTTCGATGACGCGCAGGCCGTTGTCGACGGGGCCGATCTGCACCTTGCGCTGCTCGACGACGTTGTCGCCGTTGACCACCAGCAGATAGCGGCCGCCCTGGTCGCTGCCGAGCGCGGTGTCGGGGACGAGCAGGGCGCTCTTCTCCTGGTCGAACGGCACGCGCACCCGGACGAAATAACCGGGCAGCAGCACCCGCTTGTCGTTGGGCACGACGCCGCGCACCGCGAGCGTGCCGGTTGATGTATTGAGGGTCGGCGAGACGTAGTCGAGCTTGCCCTCATGCGGATAGCCGGTCTCGGTCTGCAGTCCCACCTGAATCGGGAATTGCTTCATGTCGGCGGGGGTCAGTCCGCGGCGGGCCGCTTCGGCGCGGATGCGTAGCACGTCCTGCTCGTTGACCGTGAAGTTCACCCAGATCGGGTCCATGGCGACGATGGTCGCGAGCTGGGTTGGCGAGGAGACGCCGACGAGCTCGCCGACCGAGACCAGGTGGGCGCTGACGATGCCGTCGAACGGCGCTGTCACCCTGGTGTAGCCGTAATTGACCTCGGCCAGCCTCGTATTGACCTGGGCCTGCTGGAGGTTGGCCTGAGCGTTGTCGCGGGTCGATGTCGAGGTGTCCAGGGTGGATTGCGAGACCGCCTGGCGCTGCACGAGCTCGACCTGCCGCTTGAAATCGGCTTCGGCCTGCTTGACCGTGGCCTGCGCGCCGACCTCGGCCGCCTTCGCCTGCTCGACCTTGAGCTTGTAGGTCTCGGGCTCGATCGTGAAGAGCTGGGTGCCCTGCTTGACGAAGGCGCCGTCCTGATAGTCGATTGATTGCAGGAAGCCCTGCACCCGCGCCACGAGATCGACGCTCTTGATCGGCGCGGTGTTGCCGGTGGCTTCGATGTAGCGCGTCACCGGACGCTGCACGGGCGTTGCCACGTCCACCTTGGGCGGCGGCGGTGCCACGAACGTGTTCTTGTCCTCGCAACCGGCCAGCGCGACCACGGCCGCAGCGGCGGCCAGTGTCCGCCCGGCCTGTCTCCACGCTTCATTGCGCCGTGCAGGAGATGCGGGATTCGATGAGGTCATTCGCTAGCCCCCGAGTATCGTCTGTCGGTGCGGCAGGCTATCAACAAATGTCCGGCCGTGGAACACCATAGCCATGGCAGTCGCCGGCCTTGCGCTGCACAGGGCGGTGTGGCCTTTGACAGATTTGTCATGACAGACCGCTTTTCACCGAGCGCACGATCGACCAGAATTGTGTCAAAGACCGTGCGAGCCAGCCGGGAAGAAGCCAAGAAGAAGAGGTGAGGAGAACATGACATGCCCACGTCCCTCCACTCGGGCCTTGCCGGCCTCGTTCTCGCAGCGATGGTCGCCATGCCGGCGCTAGCAGACGGTCTGAAGGACGAGATCGCACCGACCGGCAAGCTGCGGGTCGCGATCGCAATCAGCCCCGCAGGCGGCGCATTCTGGTCGACCAAGACCGAATCCGGCTATGCCGGCGTTCCCGTCGATCTCGGCAAGGCGATGGCCGCCCAGCTCGGCGTCCCCGTCGAATATGTCGTCCACCAGAACTCCGGACAGATCACCGACGCGGCTGGCAAAGGCACTTGGGATGTCACCTGGCTTCCTAAAGATCCCGAGCGCGAGACCAAGATGCTGTTCGGCCCGATCTACGAGGTCGCCGACGCCACCTACATTGTCAAGCCCGGCTCGAACGTCAGCAATTTTGCGACGCTCGACCAGCCCGGATTCAAGGTCGCGGCCGTCAACGCCACCACCACCATGCGCGGTGCGATCGCGCATCTGAAGCATGCGACCGTCACGGGCTATCAGACCTATGACGAGATCTTCGGCCTGCTCAGGAGCGGCGAGATCGACGCCTTCGCGCTGTCGCGCGACCAGCTCAACAAGATGGCCCAGAAGATTCCGGGGACCAAGGTGCTGGACGAGACGTTCAAGAAGACAGTGACCGCCGTCGCCGTGCCCCTCGGCCATGAGCAGGCGTTGGCCTTCGTCACCAAATTCATGACCGAGGCCACAACGAACGGCACGCTGCGGAAGGCCTATGATAATAATGGTTTGAAGGATTCGCCGATCCGGACGGAGTAATGCGCGCGGCTCCATGACAAGAGAGATACAGATTCGCGCCTTCTCACCGCCCGATGCAGTTCCTGTGCGGGAGCTGTTCATCCGGGTAAATCGTCTGTTGGCGCCAGCGCGCTTGGAGGAGGCGTTTGAAAGATACATTAGTCGCTCGCTCGCAGAGGAGATAGATCGGCTCTCCGATTATTATTCGAGCCGGAACGGCGGTTTTTGGGTCGCTGTCGATGGCGACGAAATCGTTGGTATGTTTGGACTAGAGGCCCTTGGCGAGCATGCGATGGAGTTACGGCGCATGTACGTCGCTCCCGCGGCGCGGCGCCGCGGCATTGCGCGAAAGATGCTGGCGTTTGCCGAGCAGGAGTGCCGCCATCGCGATCGTCTGCAGTTGCAGCTGAGTACGTCCGAGCTTCAGGAGGATGCGCTGGCGCTGTATCGTAACGCGGGATATGAGAACGTGCGCGAAGAGATCGCCGATGCCTCCAGCAACAAGACGCTGGGCGGCGGCATTCGCCGCTACCATTTCACCAAGCGACTTTGAGGCGGATTTCTTCGCCTTCCCGAAGACGCTGACAGACAGCTATAGGCCGGAGACTTGGGTCACTCTTTCCGCATGCCAGGCCGCTAGCACGTCCCGCTCTTCATCGGCGGTAAGCCCGACGACCGGGCCGCCGCTGATGTGGACCCAATGCAGCGTATCGCGCGCGGTGTCTCCCGGCGGTCGCGAGATCAATCCGGCCGCGCGCGCGGGCGAGGTGTCGCGAGTCAGGAAGCCGGCGAAGTCGGGCAGCGGCAGCCACAGCGGTAATGACCGCGGACCCGCCCAGCGCCGCACGTCGTGTGCCTCGAGAAACGCCCGATCGACCCAGGTGAATGTGCAGGATGCGTTCAGCGCCGATGCGCATTCGGCCAGGAATTCGCCGCGCGAGCGCACTGGTCCAATCCCGTCATAGATGCCGGTGAGGCGAACTTCCGCCGCATGCACGATCCATTGCGCGAGGTCCCGGACATCGATGAACTGGACGGCGTCGTCCGGCGATCCCGGCGCAAGCACCTCGCCGCCGCGCGCGAGCCGCGCCGGCCAATAAGCGAAGCGCCCGGTCGGGTCCTCCGGCCCTGCGATCAGGCCGGCACGGCAGATGAAGGCATCGCCGCCGACCGCCTGTTCGCAGGCGACCTTGGCCGCGCCGTAAATGGCATCGGTGCTGTGCTCCAGATCCTCGGCCGCAGGCTCGCGCAATGGCGCCGTGTCGGCGCGCTGTCCCGGTATCCGGTTGTCCGCATACACGCTGATCGTGGAGACGAAGGTCCAGTGCACGCCCGGCCGCTTCAGCGCCGCGACCGCGCGGCGGACCTGGCCGGGATGACGCGAGACGTCGACGACAGCGTCGAACGTCTCGCCGACGAGCGGCGCAAGACCGTCAGCTACGTCGCGATCGATCCGCACAAAGCGTGCGCCCGGGGCGATCGGCCCCGCGAGCCCGCGGGCTGCGCAAGTCACGTCGTGGCCTGTGGCGCAGGCGTGAGTGGCGATCGCGCGCCCGAGAAACTGGCTGCCGCCGAGAATGAGCATGCGCATGACATTGTCCGTGCCGTCGATGAGATCGCGAGGCTACAATTTCCGGTAGCATTTGCAACCGATCGTTAGCGCGGCTTGATCTCCGCGTATTTCGCCATCGCCTTCTCGAACTTGCGGTTGAACAGCCACATCGCGGCGAGGATCTCGCGGAAGCTGGCCGAGCTGCGCGCCCGGTCGGCCTGTCCGAAAGCAAAGATGCTGTTGTTGCGCAGATGCTTCATGATGGTCGGGCTCGACACCCTGTAGTTCAGGAGGTCGCCCGACTTCAGCGCCGATCTCGTCGGGGTGGGCACGATCTGGATCAATTCGAACAGCTTCATCTGGTCGATCGGGTCGGGTAGCGTCTTCACGATTCCAGGGATCTCACGGAATACATCCGCATGTGCGTTCATCAGCCCGTCGCGCACATTGGTCCAGTGATTGAAGCGGTGATCGGTGCCGCGCGCCCGCGCCTCCTCCTTGTCGTCGCGCGCACTCAATCCCGGATCGATCGCGGCGATCTCGCTCTTGATGGCCTCCCATTTCCTGCGGCCGTTGCGATCCTCGGAGGGGCCGGTCTGGAAGCTGCCCATATAGGTGTTCGAGCGTCCGTTGCGGACGTTCTGCTTGCCGTTGGTCTCGGCAAAGAACAGCCCGAGACTGATGCGCCCCGCAGCAGCTGCGTGTTCAGGCGCAAGCCCCTTGGCGCGCGCGATCACTGTCGCGAGATCGACGACGTCCTTGAACGGCGTCGGCGAGTTCTGGGCATTCGCCGGCGGCGCCTCCAGGACGTCGAACAGTTTTGAATATTCGTCGATCAGCGGCTCGATGTCGGCGTCGAAATAGGCCGGAGGAATCTCGAACTTGTTGGGCCTGCCGATCCGTGACGGCATGGCGTCGGTGAGATCCTTGTAAGAACTGATCACGGCGACGCGGGCGAGATAGAGCGCCTGTCCAGGGAGATTCGGCAGCGGCTCCTTGGCATCGATCTGGCGCCGACGCTCGGCGAGGATCGACTTGAAATCGCCGAGCGCCCGCTCATAGGTGGCGAGCGCCTCGGATTGCTTCGGCGTGAGCGCGCGCTGTTGTCCGACGGCCGGCGCCGCGACGAAGAAGGCAACAGCCGCAAAGACCGTGGCGGCAAGACGTCTGGATCCCATGGCCGTTTCCCATCGATTCGATGCCAGGGAGATCGTAAGCATTGGAGGCGAGGGCTGGCGAGATGCAAATCCCGCTCGGCCGCAATTCTTCTGCTCAGGCCGCGCGATAGTCCGGCGCCGTCGCCAGGAATTTCGCATAGGCATCCGCATCCGGCGGCTGGAAGCGCCCTTTGAGCCCGCCGGTCTTCTGGTTCTTGGTGCCGATGTCGGCCATCAGCTCGTCGAAATGGCGGTAGTGATAGGGCGCGACGCAGAGACCGCCATAGACGCCCGCGGCCGGCCGCTCGACACGCTTGAAGTGCAGCATCATCTCGATGTTGTCGTGCATCTGCCGCGCCGTCGGCTGGTTCGCGAGCTGGCCGTCGGCATAGCGTACCAGCCAGTTGGCGGCGAGGTCGGCGCAGAGCACGGTGCAGAACGACGAGTTGAAGCCGACGAACCCGAGCTCGGGCAGGTCAGGGTTGGCGATCAGGCGGTAGAGCCGGTACTGCCCGTCCGCGTCGACCAGCTTCTGCTTGTAAGCCTCCGGCAGGAACGGCACGCCGAGCTTGTAGCCGATCGCGAGCACGGCGACGTCGGCACCGACGCGCTCGCCGCCGCTCATCACGATGCTGCCGCCTTCGTAATGATCGAAGGTGCCGAACACCGCCTTGATGCGGCCGTCGGCGACCATCGGATAGAAGCCCGGCGTTGCGATCGGCACCGAGCAGTTGACGCCGTCCTCGATCCGCTCCTTCGGCACCATCTTGCAGCGGCCGAGCTTGAGCTGCGCCTTGAGCAGGCTCTCCAGCCCGCGCCAGTTCGCCCAGACCAGCGGCGCGGCGATGCGGTGCGCGAGCCGCGTCATCGCGCCGATGCCCCAGCCCGGAAACATCTCCTCCTGCGCGCGGATGTAGAGGATGCGCTTGAAGTTCACGAGCCCGCCGATGAAATAGGGAATGCGCCAGACCGGCTCGCGCATCACGATGGTGACCTCGCGCGCGCCCGATTTCACCGCGTTGACGGCGATGTCGGTCGCGGACTTCGAGCCGCCGAGTACGACCACGCGGCGTCCCTTCGCCAGCGTGGGATCGCCGTATTTCGACGAATGCAGGATCTGCCCGCCCTGGGCCAGAAAGGCGTCCTCGCCGGGGCAATGCAGCTCGCGCGGCTCGTTGAACTGCCCGGTGCAGACCGCGACGAAATCGAAATCCTCGTTCGTGGTCGCGCCGTCCTTGTTTTTCAATGCGAGGGTCCAGCCCGGCTTGCCGTCGGCGCGGCGCGCCATGCCGGCGACCTCGGTGCCAAGGCGCAGCATGCGGTCGAGACCGAAGCTCCTGGCATAGTCGGCGAGATACGCGTGAACCTGGGGCCCGGTCGGCCATTCCGGATAGGCCTCCGGCATGGCGCGGTCGGTGTAGCGGTAGAGCTCCTTCGGGCTCTGGGTCTGCACGTCAGGGTAGGAGCGCGCCGGCTCCCAGACGCCGCCGAGATCGGCGCTGCGCTCGACGATGGTGACGCGGTGGCCGCGGCTGGAGAATGCCTTGGCGGCAGCAAGGCCGGAGACGCCGGCACCGATCACGCAGACATACTTGGGGCTGACCATGGGATTGGCTCGCAATCAATGTGTTTTCCGCGGGCAAGCGGCCACGTTCGGCCGCAAGGCGCGGCCGGCGGAGCTGCAAGCAGATGAAAGTGGACGAGGGGCCCGTGCCTAGTCGTTGGCCTCGGGCGGCAGGAAGTCGACCTCATGCAGCGCCGAGATGCGCACGACTTCGGCAGGGTCGGTCAGATTGTGCAGCTGGTTGAACAGCGCCTCCAGCTTCTGCATCGGCGAGACCCAGAACAGCGCGCGGCACGGCTTGTCGGACTTGTTGAAATAGCCGTGCGGGATGCCGCGGGGCATGCGCACGAGATCGCCGGCATGGGCCTTGACCCATTTTCCGTCGAGCTTGAGGTCGAGCGTGCCCTCCTGCACCAGGATGAACTCGTCCTGGGTCGGATGGATGTGCACCGGTACGAACTGGCCGGGATCGCTGTTGGTCTCGAACGCAAAGGTGGAGTCGGTGACGGCCTTGGGGAAGTAGACCTGGCCCAGAATGTTCCAGCTCTTGCCGCCGTAGCCTGTGCCAGCGGCGGTAATGCCCTTTTCGAGTGCAGTCTTTTCAGGTGCAGACTTTTCAGGTGCAGTCATGGCGCTCTCCCATGGATTCCGGCGAGGAGGGAGCTTCAGTCAACAATGGGTCGCCTGTCTATCCGCTAAACGAATCCGCGAGCGCCTGTTGCCCTGCAGCATGACGATTTTGCCGAAGCCGCCCTTTCCGCGTCCGGGGAACTATTATAGGCTTAAAGCAATTCCGTGACGCGAAGCGTGGTCGACCATGTCCGCAGCCGTGCTGGAAATGAACGCAAGGGCGCCCGCGGCCGAACGGCTCGCGGATTTCGCCCGCGTCACCACCGACGATGTCGACGAAGCGGCCGAACAGATCGGGCGCATCTTCTGCCCGCACGATCTCAAGCCGGCACAGGCGCGCGCGGCCGGCTTCTCCGCCCGGCACAATTGCGCCGGCTTCGACGGCTTTTCCATCAATTACGTGGCCTATGGCGGATCGGTCGGCATCGATCCGGGCTGCCTCGAGCGCTTCTTCCTGGTGCAGGTCCCGCTCACCGGCACGGCCTATATTCGCGCCGGCACGACCGAGCTCGACGCCGCGCCGGAGCGGACGGCGTCGCTGCTGTCGCCGACGATCCCGACCCGGATGATGTGGCGCGACTGCGCGCAGGCGATCCTGCTGTTTGATCGCCGCATGGTCGAGCAGCGCGCCGCGGCGCTGTCGGGCAGGGCATCAGGCACGGTCGAGTTCGATCCCGTGATCGATTTGGAGGCGCCGGCCGGGCGCGCCTTGCGCGGTAGTCTCGCCGAACTGATGATGCTTGCCGAGCGTCTCGGTCCCTCCGGCCGGCTGTCGGCGGTCGCGATGGCCGATTGGCGCGAGCTGCTGCTCGATCACCTGCTCAACGGTCAGCGCCATGGCCTGTCGGATGCGATTCAAACGTTTTCGGGGCAGGCCGAGCGGCTGCCGCGCGCGCTCCGCGCGGCGCGGGACCATCTTGCGGACAATGCCGGCGAGCCGCTCGACCTTGCGCGGCTCGCCTGTGCCGCCGGCATCGGCATCCGCGCGCTCCAGCTCGGCTTCCGCCGTCACTTCGGCCTGTCGATCTCGCAGATGCTGCTCGACATGCGCCTCGCCGGTCTGCACGCCCGCCTGGCGCAGGCCGCGCCCGATGCCTCCATCACCGACATCGCCTTCGATCTCGGCTTCACCCATCTCAGCCGCATGGCCGGCGCCTACCGCGAAAAATTTGGCGAGACGCCATCGGCGACGCTGCGGCGACGATTGAGCTAGCGCGAGAGAGCTATTTCCGCGGCCGCGTCGTGCCGTTGTCTTCCGCCGCCTGTCTGCGCAGGAACGCCTCGACATCAGCCTGCACCGAATAGGGCGTCGGGATCGCGTCGCCGGCGGAATCGACGGCGGTGTCGAGGCAGCGGCGCAGCATGCGGGCGAGCTCGGCCTTGCGGTAAGGCTTTCTCAAGAGCGGCGCGCCCATCGTCGCACGTCCCTGCGCGTGCAGCGAATCGTAGGCGTAGCCCGACGTGAACAGCACCCGAAGAGAGGGGCGCGCCGCCACCATCTGCTCGGCGAGCTCGCGTCCATTCATGCCGCCGGCCATCACGATGTCGGTGAAGAGCAGGTCGAAGGACCTGCCTTCGGCCGCAATCGCGAGCGCCTCGTTCGCATTGGCGGCCGCGATGACCTTGTAGCCGAGACCTTGGAGCTGGACCGTGACGTATTGGCGGACGTCGCGGTCGTCTTCGACGCAGAGGACGGTTTCCCTGCCGCCCACGATCTTGCGGTCGTCATAGCCGGTCGGGCGTAGCGCGCTCGCCTCCGCCTTCGGCAAATAGAGCGTGAAGATCGTGCCGCGTCCTTCTTCGGAGGCGACCTTGATGCCGCCGCCGGACTGCTTGACGAAACCGAACACCATGCTGAGCCCGAGTCCCGTGCCCTTGCCGACGTCCTTGGTGGAGAAGAACGGATCGAAGATCCGCTCCAGGATGGCCTGCGGAATGCCGGTGCCGCTATCGGCGATCTCGATCTCGACATAGTCGCCGGCATAGCCGGCGCCGACCGCGACGGCCTCGCGCACGCCGAACACGACGTTGCGCGTCGTCAGCGTCAGCCTGCCGCCGTCCAGCATGGCGTCGCGCGCGTTGATCGCGAGGTTGAGCAGCGCCGAGCTCAGCTGGCCGCGGTCGGCATAGGCAAGCCAGACGTTGCGGTCGAGCCTGGTCACGATCTCGATCTTCTTGTCGAAGGTCGCCAGCAGCAGCTTTGCCAGCTCTTCCAGCAGCTCGTTGACGTCGATCTCGGCCGGCTGCAGCGCCTGCTTGCGGGCAAAGGACAGCAGGCTCGAGGTCAGCGCGGCGCCGCGATCGGCGGCCTCGCTGATCAGCTTGGTGATGGTCGCAAGCGGCGGGTTGTCCCTGACGGCGTCGGCCAGGATCTCGATCGTGCCTGTGATCACCGTGAGCATGTTGTTGAATTCATGTGCGATGCCGCCGGTGAGCTGCCCGACCGCCTCCATCTTCTGGGACTGCACCAGCTGCTCCTCGGCAGCGCGTTTCTGGGTGATGTCCCTGACGAAGGTGTTGATGATGGCGCGTCCACCCAGCCGCAACACCGTGCTGGACGCCTCGGCCAGGATCTGGTCGCCGTTCCTGTGGATCAGGGCGAGCTCGAAGCGCAGGCCGGACGGCGTGTCCGACAATTCCGGCACCAGCCGCGCCATGCGCTGCCTGAAGGCGGTCCGCAGCGGCTCGGCGACGATGAGATCGACGACGTCGGCGCCGAGCGCCTCCTCGCGCGTCCATCCGGTCAGGGCCTCCGCCTGAAAGCTCCACTCCAGCACGGCGCCGCTGTCGTCGATCTGAATGAAGGCATCGAGCGCGGTCTTGATGACGGCTTGCATCATCTGCGCGCTGTCGCTGCGTGCCCGCGCGTCTTCCGCCGATCGTCCGGCGGCGCGCTTGTCCTCCGATCCCTCGATCGCGCGATTGCAGAGGTGCACGAGCAGCGCGGCAACGGCGGCGCTTGCGATTAGGGCTACGATCTGGGCCATGCCGAACCCGGGTCCGGCCACGGCATAGGAGGCGAGGAGGGCCGCCGCGGTCACCACGACCTGTGCGGCCATCGCGAGTGTCAGAAGCCCCCTGAGTTTCATGGTCTCCCACCAAAGAAGACTACCGCACTGGCTGCCCGGTCCCGGGTGCCGCTTTGATGTGAGCTACAGACTCCGCGCGGCGGCGTCGAGGGGCAATTTGCGGTGGTGTCGGCCGGCGCCCTTCTTCGGCCTCAACCTGCGGGCGAATCGCATGGCAAGGAGGCGCGCATACAAGCAATGCGATTGACAGCTGTACTGAGGCGTGATCGTTCGAACTGAACTCCAGGAGTGCTCCATGTCCCCGCCGCTCAACCGTATCAACAGCGACGAACGCCTGCCGCAGCAGGTCGATGTCGTCGTCATCGGTGGCGGCGTCATCGGTGTCTCCGCGGCCTATCATCTGGCGAAGAAGGACCTCTCGGTCGCGCTGGTCGAGAAGGGCCACGTCGGCGGCGAGCAGTCGAGCCGCAATTGGGGCTGGTGCCGCCAGCAGGGCCGCGCGCGCGAGGAGATCCCGCTGGCTCGCGAGGCGCTGCGGCTGTGGGAGGACATGCAGAACGACGCCGGCGTCGATGCCGGCTTCCGCCGCACCGGCGTTCTGTTCCTGACCAAGAGCAAGGACGAGCTTGCGAGCTGGGAGCGCTGGGCCGCGCTCGCGCGCGAGATGCAGGTCCACTCCACCGTGCTGACGCCGGCCGAGGTTGCCGAGCGCATGCCGGGCAATACCGACACATGGGTCGGCGGGCTGCATACGCCGAGCGACGGGCGTGCCGAGCCGTCGATGGCCGTGCCCGCGCTGGCCACCGCCGCGCGAAAGCACGGCGTCACCATCCATCAGGGCTGCGCCGCGCGGGGACTGGAGACGACTGGTGGGCGGGTCAGCGCCGTCGTCACCGAGAAGGGCACCATCCGCACCCGGTCCGTGCTGTTGTCGGGCGGCGCATGGTCGTCGCTGTTCTGCCGCCGTCACGGCATCGAGCTGCCGATCGGTCTCGTCAATGCGACGGCCTGCCGGACCACGCCGGGGCCGGAGATCACCTCGGGCGCGCTGGGCACCGATCTCTACTGCGTTCGCCGCCGCCTCGACGGCGGCTTCACGCTGGCCCTGCGCAACCGGGGCACGGTCGAGCTGTCGCCCGATCTGTTCCGCTATGCGCGCACCTTCTGGCCAACCTATTTGCATCGCAAGAACGGACTGAAGCTGTCGTTGGGCAAGTCTTTCTTCGGCCAGATCGTGCGCGGCACCAGCTGGAGCTTTGACAAGCCGTCGCCGTTCGAGACCGAGCGCGTGCGCGACCCCGAGCCCGACATGTCGCTCGTGAATGCGGCGCTGGCCTCATTGATCAAGGCCAACCCGGAATTGAAGGACATCGAGATCGCGGAAGCCTGGGGCGGCACCATCGACTGCACGCCGGACACGATCCCCGTGATCTCGCCGGTCGACGCCTTGCCGGGCTTTTTCCTCGCGACCGGATTCTCCGGCCACGGCTTTGGCATCGGCCCTGCCGCCGGCAAGCTCGCCGCCGATATCGTGACCGGCGCCACGCCGCTGGTCGATCCCGCGGCCTACAGCCACAAGCGCATGATCGACGGCCGCCGGCTCGCGCCGGTCAGCCCGTTCTGAGGGCTCGCATGACGGTTCTCTACAAGGCCAACATGGTTCGCGGTGCCGAATGGGCGCGCTTCTTCGCGGAGCGTGCGCCCGACGTCCCATTCCGGCTCTGGCCTGACATCGGCGATCCCGCCAACGTCCGCTATCTCGTTGCGTGGGTGCCGCCTGACGATATCGCGACCACGTTTCCCAATCTCGAGCTGGTCTTCTCGGTCGGCGCAGGCGTCGATCAGTTCGATGCCACGAAAGTGCCCGCGAACATTCCGCTTGTCCGCATGCTGGAGCCCGGCATCGCCGAGACCATGGTGGAGTACGTCACCATGGCCGTGCTCGCCCTGCATCGCGATCTCCCGCAGTTCATCGATCAGCAGAAGCAGCAGGTCTGGCGCGAGATCCGGATCACGCCGGCGAAACGGCGGCGTGTCGGCGTGATGGGGCTTGGCCAGCTCGGCCAGGCCGTGCTCGAACGCCTCAAGCTGTTCGGCTTCCCGCTCTCGGGATGGAATCGCTCGGCGCGTGAGATCGAGGGCGTGACCTGCCACGTGGGTGCAGACGCGCTGCCAGATTTCCTCGCGCAGAGCGACATTCTCGTCTGCCTGCTGCCGTTGACCGACGAGACGCGCAGCATCCTCAACGCCGATCTATTCGCGCGCCTGCCTCGCGGTGCTTCCCTCGTCAATGTCGGACGTGGACCGCATCTCATTGAGGCCGATTTCCTCGCGGCCCTCGACAGCGGTGCGCTATCAGGCGCGGTGCTCGATGTCACCGAACCCGAGCCGTTGCCTGAGGGACATCCGTTCTGGAGCCATCCGCGCATCCTGCTGACGCCGCACAATGCCAGCATGACGACGCCGGACACGGCCGTCGATTTCGTGCTCGATGTCATCGATCGTCATCGTCGCGGCGAGGAATTGCCGGGGCGTGTCGATCGCAGTCGCGGTTACTGAGGGCGTGATGGTGATGGGAACACCGGTCTAGCCAAGAGCTCCTTTTACCTCTCCCGCTTGCGGGTGAGGTCGGCGCGCAGCGCCGGGTGAGGGTTCTCTCCTCTTGGGGGGAGGGGTGGCGCGACGATGAGGATTTGTCCTCCTGAAATTGTGACTGGATGGAGCGAGAGGGAACTGCGGCATGTGAACCGCCTCATATTCCATCACTCTCTTTTCGAGCTATCACTCCCGCAAGAAATTGTCGCACCTGGAGCCAACTGGCAGACACGGGTGAGATGCAAATGCCTGCGAAGCCGCGTGCTCGCAGCTTTGGATTGGCTCTCGTCCTGGTCACGAGCAAGCCAACCCCATCACTCAACACAGATCTTTCAGAAATTGGAATCAAGGGCATCGAGAAACGCGTCCTGGCAGCTTCTAGTCGGGGTCGGCCGGTAGGCTGCTACTTACTCAGAGGAGCCCCCAATGAAGATTAGCAGCGCAATTTCCAGCGCCTTTTCCCTAAGAAGGCAGGTCGGCAGTCTTCGGATCGCCCGTTCCAGCCTGATCAAGTCGGCCCACCTTCTTGAAAGAATTGGGCTGGCAGCCGTTGGGGCCTCTTGTGGCCTCTACGTGGGTGCGACCCTGTTGCGTCAGAAAGGCGGAATGTTTGAAAGCGGCTGGATCGTGCTGATAACAATGCTCTATGGAGCTCTCAGCTATTATGTCGGGATTGATTTGTCCGGCAATGTCGCACGAAGGGCGACATCGAACATCTCGGAAGAATGGAATGGTTCTGAGCCGGCTGAGCTCATGAGTGCGGCCGGAACGTTCAGCGCGGCGATTGCCGCAACGCTGTCCGTCAGCATCCTTGTCCTTGATCAAAACCTGCCTAACGGCCTGATAGGCTTTGTTGCCGGCTGTTGGGTGGTTGGTTCTTCGCTTCAAGTTGCGGCGGGTGCAATGACTCGCAGCTCCGATGCGCCCACGAACGAGCAACGATAAAAGTGCGCCTCACGGGAAACGTGCACTTGGCATCGTATGTACGCACAAGCCGCAGTGCTGGTTCGGCTTCAGGTCTGCAGTGAGCAGCGACGACTCATCGCAACCTCTGCCATCTAACGCTGCGCGCGGGTGATGTTTGGTAGCGCAGCCGTTCGCATCGAGCAGTGTCCCGGTCGAAAAACGTGTCGGTATCGAGTAACCTAAATTTTCGCGCGACAAACAAGACGTGCCATCATGGTGGCGTTGGGATATTGTCCCTGCGCGCCGTGGTCCAAAATTCTGCTAACCGCCAACCACACGATCGGTGGAGCCAATGCAGATTGCGGAGTGGCTCGAGAAGCTGGGGCTTGGGCAATACGCAGAGCGTTTTGTCCAAAATGGGATCGACATGGGCGTCCTTCCCGAGCTGATGGTCGAGGACTTCGACAAGCTCGGAGTCCTGCTCGGGCATCGCCGCAAAATGCTGCGTGCGATTGCCGACCTTGATCCAGCCGCGTTGATCGCATCGCCGACTCCGCCTCACGACGCCGAGCGTCGCCACCTCACTGTCATGTTTTGCGATCTGGTCGGCTCGACAGCGCTCTCGGCGCGTCTCGATCCCGAGGATCTGTGGGAAGTGATCCGGGCGTACCGCGCCGCCTGCGGGAGCGTTATTGCCGCTTATGACGGCAGGATAGCCAGGTTCGTTGGTGACGGAATACTCGTCTATTTCGGGTATCCGCGCGCCCACGAAGATGATGCGGAGCGGGCAGTGCGAGCGGGCCTCGATATTATCGCTGCGATTCGCCAGCTCAAGACAGGCGCCGGCGAACGGGTTGAACTGCGGATCGCAATTGCGACCGGGCTTGTGGTGGTCGGCGATCTCATCAGCGGAGATGCATCGGAGGAGCACGCAACCATCGGCGATGCACCAAACCTCGCTGCTCGGCTTCAAAGCCTGGCCGAGCCGGGGGCGGTCGTCGTTGCCTCGTCGACGCGCCGGCTGCTTGGCGATCTCTTCACCTTTCGCAATCTCGGTCGCCGCGAGGTCAAGGGGATAGGCGAACCCATCGCGGTCTGGGCGGTGGAAGGAGCGACCTCATCGGAGAGTCGCTTCGAGGCGGTCCGCGCCGCGCGCTCGATCGGCTTTGTCGGCCGCAAGGACGAGATCGAGTTCATTCTCTCGCGCCAGCGGGAGGCATGGCAGGGCCAGGGCCAGATCGTATTGATTTCCGGCGAAGCGGGCATCGGCAAGTCGCGCATCGTGGCAATGCTGTCCGAGAGCCCCTCGTTGGGGACGCACCGTCGCGTGCGATATCAGTGTTCGCCTTACCACACCAACAGCGCACTTCATCCCTTTGTCGCGCAGCTCGAGCGCGCCGCCGGAATCCGCTCCCACGACACGCCAGAACAAAAGCTCGACAAGCTCGAGGCGATGCTGGCAATAGGAACCCGGCAAGTCGCCCGGGCCACGCCACTCATTGCGGCCCTGCTCTCGATTCCGACCGGCGACCATTGCCCGCCACTCGGCTTGAGCCCGGCGCAGCAGAGGCGACAGACATTTGCCGCCCTTCTCGATCAGCTCGAGGGATTGGCGCGAGACCAGCCTCTGCTGATCATCTGCGAGGATATGCATTGGGCCGATGCGACGACACTTGAACTGTTCGATCTCGCGGTCGATCGGATCAGGGGCCTGCAGATACTCGTGCTCTTGACGTCCCGGCCGGAGTTCGAGCCCTCCTGGTCGGGCCTTGCCAATGTCAGTCTGTTGCGGCTCGACCGGCTCGATCGGCAGGACACGCGCGCGCTGGTCGAGCAGGTGGTCGTCGGTCGCCAGCTGCCACGCGAGATGATGAAGCAGATCATCGACAAGACCGATGGCATACCGCTATTCGTCGAAGAGTTGACCAAGATGGTGCTGGAGTCCGGGCTGCTCGTCGAAGATGCCGGGCGCTACCGCCTGAATAGTCCGCTCCCGCCGCTTGCTATCCCCGCGACGCTGCAGGATTCGCTGATGGCGCGGCTCGACCGGCTCGCTCCGGTCAAGGAGGTAGCGCAGATAGGCGCCGCCATTGGCCGTGACTTCTCGTACGCACTGCTGAAAACCGTGGCGGGACGCGACGATCTGACGCTGAACGCTGCGTTGGGACAACTTGAAGAGGCCGAACTGCTGTTGCGTCGTGGCACGCCGCCCGAAGCAAATTACAGTTTCAAGCACGCCCTTGTTCAGGAGGCGGCCTACGAGAGTCTGCTCAAGAGCAAACGGCAGCTGCTTCATACCCGCATTGGCGAAGTTCTGCGCGAGAAGTTTCCAGCAGTCGCCGAGACCGAACCGGAAGTTCTGGCGCACCACTTCACTGAGGCGGGGCTGAGCGAGACGGCCCTCGAATGGTGGCGCAAGGCGGGCCAGCAGGCGTTGAAACGCTCGGCCTATTCCGAGGCGATCGCGCATCTCGGCAAGGCCATTGCGACCGCCGATCAGTTGCCTGATGATTCCCGCCGGATCATGAGCAGGCTGCATCTTCAAATCGCATATGGCCGTGCCTTGCGGGGCAGCCTCGGCCACAGCGCTCCAGAGACGGTCGCGGCATGGACGCGTGCGCGCCAGTTCGCAGCCGACATCGATGATCCCGTTGAACTTGCGCCGGTGCAGTCGGGGCTCTTCAATGCCTGCCTGACCCACGGCGAACTCGCTCCGATGCGGGAGCTGGCGGACGCCATCAGGAGCGCCGCTGACCGACGACCGGACTCGCCGGTGGCCGCCGTCGTCGCCCATTGGACGGGCGGCGTCACCTGCTGGTTCGAGGGCGATTACTTGAATGCGAGAACGCATCTTGAGCGGGCGCTGGGGATTTATGGTGCCGAACCGGATCCCGCGACCTTCAGGGCGTCTGCGCTGGATCTGCCTTTCGTGATCATGAGATTTCTTGCCCTGGTGCTCTGGCCGCTCGGTAGCACCGCTCGTGCGCGCAAGCTCGCCGCGGAAGCGGTGGGTGCTCCGGGCGAAAAACGGGCGCTGTCCCAGGCCAATGCGCTGGTTCATCGCGCTGTGTTCGACGGGGTATGCGGGGGCATGTTGCAGCAAACAGAGACGATCCTGGCGCTCGGTCTCGCGCGCGACCACACGATGCCGCTGTACGTGGCCGCGGGCACCTACCTGAATGGCCTCGCCAAGTGGCGTGCCGGCGACCGGATGGCCGGACTGGCGGACATGCGTCACGGCTGGGCCTTCCTGCACGAGAACGACTGCTACCTCTGCGAACCGTTCTGGGGGATGCATGTCGCCCTGGCGAATGCAGAGGTGGGCGAAGTCGGGACCGGGCTGGAAATCCTGGACGAATCGATCGCCGGGACGGAACAATCCGGCCAGCATTGGCTCGATGCCGAACTGCATCGTGTCCGCGGTAAACTTGTATCGCGCCAGGATCCTTCGGACGAATCCAGTGCCGAAGAAGCCTTCAAGCGCGCGCTGGACATCGCGCGACACCAGCAGACCAGGACTTTCGAGCTGCGCGGCGCCCTTGAACTTGCACGCCTGTACAAGACAAATGGCCGAGCTGGTGCGGTCTCTGAAGTGCTCGCTCCTGTGCTCGCCGAATTCGATGCGGAGCGAAATCTTCCCGAAGTCCTGGAAGCGAAAGAGCTGCTTGGGAATGGGCGTTAGCCGCGCCATTCGATCGCCGCAAGCGCCGCGCCGACTTCAAGCCGGAATGGGGCGATATCCTGATCCTCCACTCGGCAGCCGTAGTTATCCGGTTTTGACACAGCTTAACCTGATGTGGTGAATCCTAGGTATGCTTCTCGTGGTTGCGAAGGCGAGTCTGCCGCGGTGGCGAATCCTGATTTCGGCTGGCGGCAATGTTGTCGGATTGCTCCTTGCCTCAAGGCGCAAACTTCATCCCAACGCCCGACGATTGGTTTGCCTTCGCTGCGGCAGGCGCAGCGACCAAAGCCCATTGGAGATCCAGTCGTGGTCCGTTTGCACGTCGAACGTTTCATTCGCAGCCGGGTTGTTCGTCGAGCTCTGGCGCTCGGGATCATCGCGCTGAGCGGATGGGCCCTGTTGCCGTATGTGACCTACCGAATCGCTCCCTCCGCCTTTGTCAATGCCGAGCTCATGCGGGTGACTGCACCGTTCGCGGGTCAGCTCTCGCCCGATCTTCCACGCAAGGGCGAATATTTCCAGCAGAGCCGGGTGGTGCCGATGGTCGGGGCGCGTTCGCCGGATCGCCGACACCTCATGGACCTCGATCAGCAGCTTGCCGTGTCCACCAAACGCGCCGAGCTCGCACGTCGGCAACTCGAGGAGATCGCCGGGCTCGATCGCAAGCTCGGCGAGCGCAGCGAGGACTATCGTTTGGGGATGGTCGCGCGCCTGAGCCACGAAATCGGCGAAACGGAAGTTGAAAAAGGCGGCTGTCTCGCCGAGGCACGGCAGCGGAACGATGTCGCGGGCCGGATGGAGAGGCTCGTGAAGCTCGGCATCAGTTCGCAGATCCGCTCCGGCGAGGCCCAGGCCTCGCAGGAGGCAACCGCAACGCGGTGCCGGATGGCCGATGAACGCCTGCAGCGCCTCAAGACCGAGTTGGGGGCGGCGGAGAAAGGTCTCTATCTTCGTGGCGATGCCAATGACGTGCCCTACTCCCAGCAGCAACGCGAGCGGCTTGTTCTCCGCCGCCAGGAGCTCGAGACGGACGAGTTGCAAAACAGCTCACGTTCTGCGCAACTGGCCGCGGAAATCGCCGAGGAGCGCGCTCGGCTTGATCGTCTCGATCACTACGATCTGTCGTTGCCTGCCGCCCATGTCGTCTGGTCGGTCGCGGCCAGCCCCGGCTCGATGGTCACGGAAGGGCAATCGGTCCTCGATTTTGCAGACTGCCAACGCCGATTCATTGTCGTTGAACTGCCCGAGCGCGATTTCGAGAAGATCAAGGCCGGAGATGCGGCTACCGTCCGCCTGATTGGGAGCGGCGAATGGAAGACCGGCCTGGTCCGGCAAGTCCGCGGATCGGCTGCTTACGCCGACGATCGACTGCTTGCGGCTCGGGTGCCGCGGCCTGATCCGGGCAACATTACCGTTGAGATATCGCTTCCCCCCAACGAAACGTGGGCCGACCGCAATGGCTCCTGCGATATCGGACGGCTGGCCGAAGTGCGCTTCGAGCGCAGAGCCGACGGCTTGCTACGATTGGTCAGCTCGAAGTTGAAATGGCTGACCGCGCGCCTGGAGCTCGACCAGTCGTCGCTGTGAGCGAGGTGTTCCATGCAGGCCATGACTCTGTCTCTCTCTCAGCTGTTTGCGCCGATGGTGGGGATCTTTGCGGCGATGTACCTGTTGGCGCCGACCTTTCCGGTCGCGCGCCTCTGGGCACGTGTCGCGGTCTTTGCCGCGGTTTGGCTTGTCGTGGCTCGCTACCTCGAATGGCGTATTTTCACCACGGTGCTGCCGGCAACCGGCACTTGGTATCAGGTCTACTGGATCTGGTTCTGTCTCTTCGTTGAGCTACTGACCTTCACGGATCAGTTTATTCTTTATCTGATTTTCCTTCGCAGGACCGATCGCCGCAGCGAGGCGGATCAGCACGAGCGTCGGCTTCGCAGCCTGCCGCATGATGAGCTGCCATCGGTCGACGTCCTTATTCCAACCTATGACGAGCCGTTCGAGGTGTTGGAAAAGACGATCACCGGCGCGTTGTGTCTGGACTATCCAAACTTCCAGGTCTGGGTTCTGGATGATGGTCGCCGGCCTTGGCTCAAGAAACTCTGCGAGGAAAAGGGTGCCGGGTATCTCACGCGCGCCGACAATCTGAATGCCAAGGCCGGCAATATCAATCATGCGCTGACGCAGACGAACGGCGAGTTCTTTGCGATCTTTGACGCGGACTTCGTGCCGCAGTGCAAATTCCTGATGCGCACGATCGGCTTCTTCGCGGATCCAAAGATCGGAATCGTTCAGATCCCGCACACCTTTTACAACGAGGATCCGATGCAGGCGAATCTCGGCCTGCACAGGGGATTGCCGGACGAGCAACGGTTCTTCTTCGATTCCATCATGCCCGCGCGCGACGGCTGGGATGGTGCCTTTTGTTGTGGTTCCAACTCCGTCACGCGTCGTGCAGCACTTCGCGTGGTTGGGGATGCCTTGCCAACCCAGTCCATTACCGAAGACATTCTGCTGACGCTGGTCCTGCTGCGCAAAGGGTACATCACCCGTTATCTCAACGAGCCATTGGCGATTGGATTGGCGCCGGAAAGCCTTGACGCGTTTTTCGTGCAACGGCAACGCTGGGCGCGTGGCGCGATCCAGACTCTGTATCTCGCCGCCGGCCCGCTCGGCCCCGGACTGGGCTTGATGCATCGGCTTCTGTTCTTTCCGACTCATTGGCTCTCATTGGGCTTGCGAGCGCTCATGGTCGTGGTGGTTCCGATCGTGTTCATGTGGACCGGTCTAGCGCCTGTCGCCGACGTCACCCCCGAGGCGGTCTTCTTTTACCTGTTCCCCGCGATCCTGGCGCTCAACGGCGGCATCTCCTGGTTTGCGCCGCACGTGCACTTTCCGCTCGCCGCTCAGGTGTCGGCGACGATCCAGAGCTTCAAGATTCTGCCGACGGTGCTCGGGACTCTCGTCAAGCCGATGGGACATGCGTTCAAGGTGACGCCCAAGGGAGCTGCCGCGCGGTGCGCAAGCTACGCCGCGGAGATATTCTGGCCGTCGGCGGCGCTGATGGCGTTGACGGTTGTCGGCCTGGTTCTGAACACCATCCCGGAATGGCGGATGATCGATCATCCGGCCGCTTTACCGATGGTCGCCTTCTGGTCGGTAGTGAACGTCGTCGTGCTCTTCTTCGTCTGCATGACCTCGCTGCAAGCCCGGATGGGCCGCGCCGAGGAGCGTTTCGACGTCGATGAATCGGTCTTGATCGAGACTGGGGCCGGCGAACGGCTTTCTGGGCGCGTGAGCAACATCTCCCTCTCTGGCGCTGGCGTTCTGCTCGGCTCCGGCATTGACTGTTCCGGCGCTGGAGAACCGCTGCGCGTGCACATCATGCAGGTGGGCTGGATCGACGCGATGATTGTACAGCAACGAGGCCGGCTGGTCGGGATGCAGTTCCATTTGCCGCAATCGCTTGAACGAGACCTGCTGATTCGCAAGCTCTTTACCGTCGCCCGTCTGAAAGAGAACGGTGTCGTCGCATGCTCCGTGAACAGGGCGATGCTCAAGAACATCTGGTCAATGGCCGTGCCGTTGCCTCAAATTGTTACAACTGGCGCGAAGCCCACACCGCTTTCGCCGCCGCCGATCCGGTTGCCGGCAGAGAGCCTGGTCATTCGGCCTCAACCGCGGATCGACGATCTGGCACATCTTGCCGGAGTCCGAGGCCTGCATCCCGCCAGTTTCACTGAGCCTCACTTGGCCGAGTGGCCGGCACGTTGAGCGAGGCCGTCAAGTCGGGCTGATTGCTGTGGTGTCCTTCTCGCCCGACCGGTCGATGGGTTATCGATCGACGGTCAAGCCGCTCATCGATGCCGTCAGTCTTCCGAAGCCCTGCCAGAAACTCAACCGGAACGAGCAACTATCCCTTAGCCCAAGGCGTTTACGGGGCTGGGGTGGAGGGAACATCTCTTGATCGATCACCGTAGTGATGTTCGCCAGGGGCGTCTGACGTTCTGGGTCTCGGCATTCGTGGCGGTCGCCTGTATGGCGATTGTCGCGCTCAGCGGCTGGCGGGAATGGTCCTCGCGACTGGCGGTGCTGAAGGGTTCCGAAACGGACGTGGCTAATCTGGCCCGGTCGCTGACGCAACACGCGGACGACACGTTCGAACTCGCGGACACCGTTCTGAATGTGCTCGTTGGTCAACTCGAACTGGAGGGAGCCGGGCCAGCGGCAATCGCCAAGATTCAGACCTTTTTGACCCGACGCAAAGCCGCGAACCGGATCCGCGCCGTATTTATCTACGACGAGACCGGCCGCTGGCTCGCAACCAGCGAGCCAGTGGATTTCGCCCGTCTCAACAACAGCGACCGAGATTATTTCCAGCATCATCGTGCCGTGGCGGACCGGGGGACCTTCATTGGGAATCCGGTGAAGAGTAGATCAGGCGGTCAATGGATCATCACCGCGTCACGGCGCTTCAATCATCCTGACGGCAGTTTTGCCGGAGTTGCCCTTACGACGATCGATGTCGACTATTTTCTAAAATTCTATCGCGGGTTCGACGTTGGCCGGAACGGTTCAATCGCTCTGGCGACCGCGGGAGGCATTGTCCTCGCGCGTACCCCGGACAACGGATACACGGGCCGCGATCTGTCGAGTGCTCCGCTTTTCAAGACTATTCGCGAGCGGCCGGCTGCGGGCGTCTACTACTTCACGTCGCCTCTCGACGGCGTTCGGCGTCTGAGCTTCTATCAACTCAGCAGCCGCTACCCCGTTCTCCTCGTTGCTACGGAGTCAGAAGATGACGTCTTGGCCCCCTGGCGCAGAGCCGCGCTGACGCGCATTGCCGCAGTCCTGGCGCTGACAGGTGGGCTCGGTGTTGCCGGGCTCTTTCTGGTGCGCCAGTTGCACCTGCGGCAGAAGATGGCCGCTGCCCTGGTTGCCAAGGAGGCGGATTTTCGCCTCCTTGCAGAGCAGTCGGGGGACATGGTCATGCGCGTCGCAGTCGATGGACGGATCCTCTATGCGTCGCCGTCCACCGCTCGAATCCTTGGCTGGGCTCCGAACGAATTGGTGAATACATCAGCCCTCGCCGGCATCAATCCCGCGGATTTGGCCCGGGTTGAGCAAACGCTCTCCGCATTGATGAACGGCGAAGCCGAGGAGGCGAGAATCACGTATCGCACCCGTCATCGTGAGAAGGAAGAGATCTGGGTCGAAACTGCACTGCGCGTCACGAGGAGTGCGCAGAGTGGGCACATCAACGGCGTGGTGGCGATCTCGCGCGACATGACCGAACGCAAGGATCTGGAGGATAGGCTGGCGGCTCTCGCCAGTTCGGACGGCCTGACGGCCTTGGCAAATCGCAGACACTTCGACGAGCGGCTGGAGGCGGAATGGGACCGGGCCAGGCGGGAAGGAACACCTCTGTCACTGCTGCTGATGGACGTCGATCATTTCAAGAGCTTCAACGACCGGTACGGGCATCAAGCGGGCGATTCATGTCTCCGCTCAATCGCGGGGGTCCTGGCGCAGCAGGCCAGACGGCCGGCAGACGTGGCGGCCCGGTACGGTGGTGAGGAATTCGCCTTGCTGCTACCCAATACCGACGCAGGAGGTTGCGAGCAGGTCGGTGAGCGAATCCGGCAGGCGATCGAGGACCTCGGCATCCTGCATGCGCTCAACCCGTCATCCAGGCAGGTCACCCTCAGTATTGGTGGCGCCACATATCATTCGTTCGGCGACAAGTCGGATTGCACGTCGCTGATAGCGGCTGCGGATAAGGCGCTTTACGCCGCCAAGGAGGGCGGACGCAACCGCCTGGTGATGTCAGGGCAAGTCGTCGCGTGGCCCGGCTCGATACGGGCTTGAAGAGCAATTCCAGCGCGCCGCGGCGTGGTGTCACGAATTCACGTGCACGAAATCCCGCAGCAGCGGATAGATCTCGTTATTCCAGCGCCGGCCTGAGAACACGCCGTAA
Source organism: Bradyrhizobium sp. IAR9 (assembly GCF_013408065.1). Taxonomy (NCBI): domain Bacteria; kingdom Pseudomonadati; phylum Pseudomonadota; class Alphaproteobacteria; order Hyphomicrobiales; family Nitrobacteraceae; genus Bradyrhizobium; species Bradyrhizobium sp. IAR9. Next base: position 258,164 of record NZ_JACBZW010000009.1, on the reverse strand, counting down.
TGGCCAACGCCGGCCTGCATGTGGTGGACGCGCCGATAGGCGCGCACGCCGGTGCAGAGGTCCTGCGCGGCCAGCGTCTGGCCGATCGAGCAGATGTCGTCCTTCTCGCCCTCGACTGTCATCAGCCCCATGCGGCTGACGGCCTTGGTGTTCACCGGGCGGCCGCGATGCATCAGTCTGCCTTGCGGCAACAGGTGCTCCTGGAACACGTCGCGCACGGTCTCGATGTAGAACTCGGCCGGCAGGTCCATCACGGCGAAATATTCGTCGTAGAAAGTCTTGATGGTCGCGGCCTTGTCCTTCTCGCCCTTGGCGATGTGGTTGGCGAGATCCATGTGCTGCTTGATGTGGCGCTCGAGGTTCATCGAGACGAAGGCGGTGAGCTGCACGAAGCCGGGATAGACTTTCCGCAGCGCGCCGCGGCACTGCATCGGCACGTAGTTGATCAGGTTCCGCTCGAACCATTCGATCGGCTTGCTCTTGGCGAAGTCGTTGACCCTGGTCGGCTGGATGCGGGTGTCGATCGGCCCCGCCATCAGCGTCAGCGTCGCCGGGCGCGAGGGATGGTTGTCCTCGCACATAATCGCGGCGGCCGCGAGCGCCGACACCGACGGCTGGCAGATCGCCACCATGTGCGGGCGCGGGCCGAGCTGTCCGAGGAAATCGATCAGATGCTCGGTGTAGTCGTCGAGCCCGAAGCGGCCCTCGCTGCGCGGGATGTCGCGCGGATTGTGCCAGTCGGTGATGTAGACGTCGTGGTCCTGCAGCAGCGTCTGCACGGTGCCGCGCAAGAGCGTCGCGAAATGGCCGGACATCGGCGCCACCAGCAGCATGCGCGGCTGCTCCGTCACGCCGTCCTTTCTGAAGTGCAGCAGCGAGCCGAATGGTGTCGCGTAGGCGATCTCCTCGGTGACGGCGACTTCGCGATTGCCGACCATGACGCTGTCGATGCCGTAGGCCGGGCGATGATAGGTGAGGGTGGAGCGCGAGATCAGCTCCAGCGCCGCCGAGAGACGTCCGACGACCTGGTCCGACACGCCCTGCGGCACCAGATTGAGGAATTTGAGCGCGGACGAGGCCCCCGCCCGCCACGGCGCTGTCAGGTCCATCTGGTTCTGAAAGGCCTGATAATACATCGACATCATACTGAAGTGCCCACCTGTCCCCCCCTTCGTGATGCAATATCGAAGCCAGATGGGAGCCGGACCGCCGGGAAAATTGGCACGTCGCTTGCTGCTCTTTGGGCGGGAAGGACGGGGCACGCACGCGCGGCAGTGCGCGCCCAGGCGTGAGGGAATGGCCATATGGCGAAGGCGACTCTGACCATCAGCAGCAAGAACTACTCGTCCTGGTCGCTGCGCGGCTGGCTGCTGACGAAATTCTCCGGGCTCGATTTCGAGGAAATCGTCACCGCGCCGGACGATCCGTCGGCGCGCGCCGAAATCCTCTTGCTGTCGTCGTCGATCCTGGTGCCGTGCCTGCGGCACGACGGTGCCGTGGTGTGGGATACGCTGGCGATCGCCGAATACCTCAACGAGGCGATGCCGTCAGCCGGCCTGCTGCCTGATGACCGCGTGCAGCGCGCCCATTGCCGCTCGATCTCGGGCGAAATCCACTCCGGCTTCACCACGCTGCGCGCCTCGCTGCCGGTGAATCTGAAGGGACGTTTTCCCGGCTTCAAGATCTGGTCGCGCGCGCAGGCCGACATCGATCGGGTCTGGTCGATCTGGCGCGACTGCCTGGACAGGTCGGGCGGCCCGTTCCTATTCGGCGAGCGGCGAACCATGGCGGATGCGATGTACGCGCCCGTGGTGACGCGCTTCGTCACCTATGACGTCAAGCTCGAGCCGCAGCTGAAGGCCTACGCCGACACCATCATGGCGATGGATGAGATGAAGGAATGGATCGCGGCGGCGAGGGAAGAGCCGGCCGAGATCGAGGAGCTCGAGGTCGAATATTAGGCAGGCCTTGCCTGGCCCTGCCTGTTTCGGGGGCGGGGACCGGCCACAGCGACTTGAGCGCTATGTCCTTGTCGCGATTAACCTTTGGCGCCCGTGCGAGGCGTGGGCCGTCCACCGCGCTGCGCAGATATTGTACGCGCCGGCCAAGCCACATCGATATCTAGCCGTGAACAGCTGCGTACACGTCCGTTCGGCTGATTCGGACGTGATTCGTTCGGGCCGCGTTCCGAAGGTTAAGACGGAGCGCGGCCCCGTTGCATTTTGGAACAAATATGGGCGTCAGGCGGCCCCGCGCTGCCTCACGCGCGGCAGGCGCCAGCCGATGACGGTCGCTTCGACCGCGATGCCGGCCTCGTGGTTCTGCCAGCGTCCCTCGACATAGCGACAGGCGAACGGCAGTTGGTATGTTCCGCTGTGGTCCTCACACAGCACTTCGAGCGCCAGGCCCGGCGGTGGTTCTCCGGCGCCGTCGAATTCCGCCAGTCGTCTATCGCGCGTTGCCATTCCAAAAATCTCCCCTAAACAAAGCCGCGGAACGAGCGCCCACTTCTTCCGCGTGCGGATCATCGTTCCCAGTCCAAGGGAACGATGCAAGCTCAACGCGAGAATGCGGTGCGAGTGTGGTAGCCTTGAGTGGCTGTGCGCAAACAGCGCACATTGCCGTGATCGATCGGACGAGGAACCTTTCATGCTGCTTCGAAACGCCGGCGTTTGTTTCGCGATATTGCTGCTCGCAACGCTGGCGAATGCGCAGGTGCACGCGCAGGACGTGCCCGGTATCGAGATCTGCACGGTCGAGAAGACCATGGAGCGGCGCACCAGCTGCCTGCAGAGCAATGTCGACTTCCTGCAGAAAACGATCACCAAGCTTGCGCTCGACAATCAGCAGAAGCTGGATGCAGCCAACCGCCAGATCGATGTGCTGAAGACGAACCTCGCCGGCCTGCAGAAGACGCTCGGCGATCTCCAGGCCGCGCAGGTGAAGACGGCCGATGATCTGAAGAAGAAGCAGGACGCGCCGGCGGCGAAGGACGCGAAATAAGCGCGCCGATCACGCCACGCGATAGCGCTCGATCACGCCCCGATCGGGCTCATAGCCGAGCCCCACGCCCGAGGGCACCGCGACATGGCCGGTGGCATCGCTGTCCGCGCGGCCGCCCCAGAGGCAGGCCTCGCGCTTGAGATAGAACATTTCGACCAGCCCGTCCTCGCGTGTCGCCAGCAGATGCAACGTCGCGAGCAGGCCCGGACCGAAATACGGCGAGTGCGGAACGATCTTGACGCCGAACTGATCGGCGAGCGCCGCGACCTTCAGAAATTCCGTGATGCCGCCAACCTTGGTCACCGACGGCTGGGCGTGGCTCACCGCGCCGGCCTGCATCATCTGGCGGAATTGATATTCCGTGCAGGCGTTCTCGCCGGCGGCAATCCCGAGCCCGCCTTTGCTGCGCACCTCGGCGAGCGCGGCGAATTCCTCCGGCGGCCAGACCGGCTCCTCCAGAAACATCGGCCGTGCGTCGCGGCAGGTCGTTGCGAACGCGATCGCCTGCTCGGCCGTCAGCGGGCAGTTCATGTCGACCATCAGCGGAACGGTCGGCCCGATCGCCTCCCGGGCGGCGAACACCGCCGGCGCCGTGGTCTCGTGCAGCTTGATCGCGCCATAGCCGAGCGCGAGCGCCTTCCTGCATTCGGCCGCGATGTTGTCGGGCGAGCCGATCCGCAGCAGGCTCGCATAGGCGGGAATGGCCGTGCGCCTGGTCTCGCCGAGCAGGCGATGCAGGGGCACACCCTGCACCTTCGCCGCCAAATCCCACAGCGCGATGTCGAGCGCTGAGATCGCGAACATGGTGATGCCGTAGCGGCCGAACAGATGCAGATTGCGCTGGATCTGCTCCATGGCAGCGGGAATGCCGGCCGCATCGGGCACCTTCAGCCCGCGGGCCTGCGGTGCGATCATCTCCTCGACGGCGCTGCGCGTGGTGCGCGGGCTGACATAAGCGAACGCGTCGCCCCAGCCGGTCAGCCCGGCGTCGGTGACGACCTCGACCAGCACCATGTCGAGCGCGGTAATCGCGGACGCGCCCTGGCGAAAGCTCGCGACACCGGCGTCATAGGGGATGCGGATATGGTGTGCCCGCACATCGGTGATGTCCATGACGTGGGGTTCCTCTTTCTCGTGAGCGGTTCGAAACAGTCTAGCCGCGAACGCCGGGACGTTGCCAGTGGCTAATCCCGGACTATCCTCACGCGAGGACAGCAATGCCGATCAAGCGAAGCCGGCGCTGAGGGCGCATCATCGTCACGCTTCGAACGAGGGTTGAGCCGCTATGAACCCTGCCCAACGCGCGCTCTGGTATATCGAGAGCCATCTGGCCGAGCCGATGACGCTCGACGAGATCGCTGCGATCGCGGGCGTGTCGCGGTTCCACATCGTGCGCGCGTTTGCCGCAGCCACCGGCCTTCCGGTGATGCGCTACGTCCGCGCGCGGCGGCTGACCGAGGCGGCGCGTCTTCTCGCGAACGGCGCGCCGAACATCCTCAGTGTCGCGCTGGAGGCCGACTACGGCTCGCACGAAGCCTTCACCCGCGCGTTCCGCGACCAATTCGGCACCACGCCCGAAGCGGTCAGGGCGGCAATGTGCGTCAATGACCTCAAGCTTCAGGAGCCGATCCTCATGGACTCCACCATGCTCGACCATCTCGCCCCGCCGCGCTTCGAGACCGCGCGGGCGTTGCTCGTCGCCGGTCCCGGCGAGCGCATCTCCTGCGACAACGGCGCAGTCATCCCCGGCCTGTGGCACCGCTTTCATCAGGAGGTCGCCGATATTCCATCGAGGGTCGGACAGGTCGCCTACGGCGTCTGCTGCAACGGCGACGATTCCGGCAATTTCGACTACATCGCGGGCGTCGAGGTCGCCGAGTTCTCGGACCTGCCGCGACGCTTCGCCCGCATCCGTATTCCCGAGCAGCGCTATGCGGTGTTCACGCATACCGAGCACGTCGCCTCGATCCGCCGCACCGTCAACACGATCTGGAATCGATGGCTGCCCGCCTCGGGATTGACCGCCGCGGACGCGCCGAGCTTCGAGCGCTACGACGAGGCCTTCGATCCCGCAACCGGGAATGGCGGCTTCGAGATCTGGCTGCCGGTGAAGCAGTAAGGCTTCCGCAACGCTGGCATTCCATCCCGCTTGCTTGGCAAGCCGAGGCGACTTTGTCATAACCGCAGGCAAATCTTGCGTGTGGGGCCCGTGCCGGACATCCCGTGCAAGCCATAACAAGCAGCCGGGAGGGTCCCCAATGTCTGACGTCCGCGTTCTCGCCGCCGACCTCGAATTTCCCGAAGGGCCGGTCGTGATGCCGGACGGTTCGGTGGTGCTGGTGGAGATCCGTGGCCAGCGCCTGACGCGCGTTTATCCCGACGGCCGCAAGGAGATCGTCGCGAAGATTCCGGGCGGCCCGAACGGTGCCGCGCTCGGGCCCGACGGCAAGATCTACATCTGCAACAACGGCGGCTTCTCCTGGATCCCGACCCGCAACATGATCATGCCGGGCCCGCAGCCCGACGATTACCTCGGCGGCTCGATCCAGCGCGTCGATCTGCAATCCGGCAAGGTCGAGACCGTCGTCACCAGATGCGGCGAGCACGATCTGCGCGGGCCGAACGATCTGGTGTTCGACAAGCAGGGCGGCCTGTGGTTCTCCGATCTCGGCAAGCGCCGCGCGCGCGAGATGGACGTCGGCGGCATGTACTACCTCAAGCCCGGGATGACCGAGCTCGTCGAGATCGTGCACGGCATATTGCCGGCCAACGGCATCGGGCTGTCGCCGGATGAGAATACCGTCTACATCGCGGAGACGCCGACCGGCCGGCTGTGGGCCTACGAGCTCTCCGCGCCCGGCACGCTGAAGCCGCGCGACGTGATCTATCGCGGCGAGCGCGGCAAGCCGATCTGCGGCCTCGGCGGCTACCAGATGTTCGACTCGCTCGCGGTGGAAGCCGGCGGTAATGTCTGCGTCGCCACCCTCGTCTCCGGCTGCATCTCGGTGATCGCACCCGACGGCACGCTGGTGGAGCAGGTCCCGACCGGCGACCGCGTCACCACCAATATCGCCTTCGGCGGCCCCGAGCTGAAGACGGCCTACATCACGCTGTCAGGCAAGGGCGAGCTGGTCGCCATGGACTGGCCGCGCAGCGGATTGCCGTTGAATTTTTTAAACAAGTGAGCCAAGCCGTCATTGTGCGAGCGGCGAGGTAACTCTCAGACCCTCACCCTGAGGAGCGCGCCCTTCGCGCGCGTCTCGAAGGGCGAGGCCACCAGCCGGGCCTTCATCCTTCGAGACGCGCGTTCCGCGCTCCTCAGGATGAGGATCTGGCACCCGGAATGCCTCGCCGCACAGTGACGTAAGGAGAGACCTCAAATGCCCTGGCCCGATCCCATCACCCTGCGTGGACAGCACGCCCATCTCGAGCCGCTGTCGCATCAGCATCTCGACGGGCTGGTGACCGCCGTGAAGGACGGTGAGCTGTCGAAGCTTTGGTACACCGCGATCCCGCTGCCGGAGAACATGGCCAAGGAGATCGACCGGCGCCTCGGGCTGCAGGCCGCGGGCTCGATGCTGCCGTTCACCGTGTTCGACGCCGGCGGCAACGTCGTCGGCATGACCACCTACATGAACATCGATGCTGCCAACCGCCGCGTCGAGATCGGCTCGACCTGGTACGGCAAGAGCGCGCAGCGCGGCCCGCTCAACACGCAGTGCAAATTACTGCTGTTGCGCCATGCTTTCGAGATGCTGAACTGCATCGCGGTCGAATTCCGCACCCACTTCTTCAACCACCAGAGCCGCCGCGCCATCGAGCGCCTCGGCGCCAAGCAGGACGGCATCCTGCGCAGCCACCAGGTCGCGCCGAACGGCACGCTGCGCGACACCGTGGTCTACAGCATCACCGCCGCCGAATGGCCGACGGTGAAGACGCATCTGGAATTTCAACTCAACGACAAGCCGCGCTAGCGATGAGCACGAGACTGAGTTCGATGTATCCGCGATCGAGCTGCGCTCCCTCTCCCGCTTGCGGGGGAGGGTTGGGGAGGGGGTGTCTCCGCGGTGGGACTCCCCGCGTGGAGAGAGCCCCAACCCGGCGCTTCGCGCCGACCTCCCCCGCAAGCGGGAGAGGTGGAGCGTGCTTGTGGCCAGCACCATTCGATCAATACTGATTGCGCGCTAAGGACGCGATTCATCATGGACAGATTTGATTATGTGATCGTCGGCGCGGGCTCTGCCGGTTGCGTGCTCACCAGCCGGCTGAGCGAAGACCCCAACACCAGCGTGTGCGTGCTGGAAGCCGGCCCGTCTGACTGGCATCCCTACATCCATCTGCCGGCGGGCTTCATCAAGACCTTCCACATGAAGAGCATCAACTGGGCCTACCAGCAGGAGCCAGGGCCCTGGACCGGCGGGCGCAGCATCTATGCGCCGCGCGGCAAGACGCTCGGCGGCTCGTCCTCGATCAACGGCCACATCTACAACCGCGGCCAGCGGATGGATTTCGACACCTGGGCGCAGATGGGCAATCGCGGCTGGGGCTATGCCGACGTGCTGCCCTACTTCCGCCGGCTGGAGAAACGCGTGGGCGAGGGCGAGGACACCTATCGCGGCCGCGAAGGCAGTCTCACCGTCACCACCATGGAGTGGCGCGACCCGCTGTGCGAAGCCTTCATGGAAGGCGCGGTCTCGCTCGGCATTCCCCGCAATCCCGACTACAACGGCAAGACCCAGGAAGGCGTCTCCTACTGCCAGCGCACCATCAACAACGGCCTGCGCGTCTCCGGCGCGACCGCGTTCCTCAAACCGGCGATGAAGCGGCCCAACGTGCATGTGCACACCCATGCGCACGCGACCGAGATCATCTTCGAGGGCAAGCGCGCCGTCGGCGTGCGCTACACCAAGGGCGGCCGCGGCGGCACGCCGGTGGAGGTGCGCGCCAACAAGGAAGTCATCCTCTCCGGCGGCACCTATAATTCGCCGCAGCTCTTGCAACTCTCCGGGGTCGGCTCGCCCGATCTGCTGCAGCAGCACGGCATCGCGGTGCGTCACGCGCTGCCGGTCGGTGAGGGCCTGCAGGACCACTATGCCCCGCGCACGGTGGCGCGCGTCAAAGACATCAAGACCATCAACGAGCTTCGCCGCGGCTTCTCGCTGTGGATCGAGGCGCTGAAATGGGCGACCGCGCGCCGCGGCCTGCTCTCGCTGTCGCCGACCATGGTCTATTGCTTCTGGCATTCCGGCGAGAGCGCCGAGAGCTCTGACCTCCAGCTCACCTTTACGCCGGCGTCCTACAAGGAAGGCGTGCAGGGCCAGCTCGAGGACGAGCCCGGCATGACCGTGGCGTCCTGGCAGCAGCGCCCGGAGAGCCGCGGCTATGTCCGCATCCGCTCGTCCGATCCGTTCGCACCTCCGATCATCCAGACCAACTATCTCGATGCCGAGCTCGACCGCCGCGTCATCGTCGGCGGCATGAAGCTCGCGCGGCGTCTTTTGAAGTCCGCGCCGTTGTCGCCCTATTACGCCTACGAGGATTTCCCCGGCCCCAACGTCAACACCGACGACGAGTTCTTGCAAGCCGCCACCGAGCGCGGCACCACCACCTTCCACCCCGGCTGCACCTGCCGCATGGGCCCGGCGGGTTCGACCTGGGCCGTGGTCGACGACCAACTCCGCGTCCACGGCCTCGAAGGCCTCCGCGTCATCGACGCCTCGGTCATGCCGCGCATGATCTCGGCGAATTTGAACGCGTCGACGATGATGATCGCCGACCGCGCCTCGGACCTGATCCGCGGCAAGCAGCCGATGGAAGCCGCAAGGATTCCGGACGCCGCGGTGGCGTAGGGCTTCGTAGGGTGGGCAAAGCGAAGCGTGCCCACCTTCGGTTGAGACATTGTAGAGGTGGTGGGCACGGCGCAAGTGCGCCTTTGCCCACCCTACAAGCTTGCTGTGTCGCCGCCCGTCAATCCCTCTTCGCAAAAATATTCCACTTTACCGAAATTCGGAATTGCGGCATACATCGAGCCAGCCCGGCCCGACGAAGAGGGGCGGTTCGCGAGTCGTTCGAAACGCGGGCCGGGTTGCGGTGGACGCGGCAGCGTCGGCACGAGACGGTAGCGGGCAGGGCGGGTAGTCCCTGTGAGTCCGCGGCCGCGTGTAGACGAACGGCGCTGAGCGCGTACGGCAAAACCGTGTGGTCCTGTCCGTCGTTGCTACGGTCAAGCCCTTCGCGGAGATGCGCGCGAGCCCAACCGGGCAGACGGCATCGTCAATTCGCGGGGCGAGGGAGGCCAGAGGGAAAGTTCGGCTCCCGGGAGATCACGGCATAAGCCGTCCGACCATCGCGCAGGGAAGGCCGTGTGTTCGGCACCACCTGTATGCTGCTGTGCGGTTTTCTGCGTCTGCCTTTTGCGCAGCAGACCGCGGGTGCGAGGTCAGCACCCGGCCTTCCCTGCGCCCTCTTTCTTGGAGGGCGGAGCGATTGAAGCAAAGCTCGGGCGAGATGCGCCGCGAGGACGCGAAGGCGTGTCTGCGATTCAAAACGCGACCGAAATGGTGAAGCTGTTGCCACATGCGCGAACATCGTAGGGATGGGCAAAACGCAGCGTGCCCACCAGAAGCAAATGGTGGGCACGGCGCTTTGCGCCTTTGCCCACCCTACGGCACCGTGCGTTACACGAGGCGTCTCACACTTCCCTTCTGCTCAAGAACGCCAGCCGCTCGAACAGATGAACGTCCTGCTCGTTCTTGAGCAGCGCGCCGTGCAGCGGCGGGATCAGCTTTCGCGGGTCGCGCTCGCGCAGCTGCTCGACGCTCATGTCCTCGTTGAGCAGCAGCTTGAGCCAGTCGAGCAATTCCGAGGTCGACGGCTTCTTCTTCAGGCCGGGCACCTCGCGCACCTCGAAGAAGATGCGCAGCGCCTCTTCCACCAGGCGCTTCTTGATGCCGGGGAAGTGGACGTCGACGATCCGATGCATGGTGTCGGCATCGGGGAACTTGATGTAGTGGAAGAAGCAGCGGCGCAGGAAGGCGTCCGGTAGCTCCTTCTCGTTGTTGGAGGTGATCATCATGATCGGGCGCTGCTTGGCCTTGATCGTCTCGCCGGTCTCGTAGACATGGAATTCCATGCGGTCGAGCTCGAGCAGCAAATCGTTCGGGAATTCGATGTCGGCCTTGTCGATCTCGTCGATCAAGAGCACCGGGCGCTGCTCGGCGGTGAAGGCTTCCCACAGCTTGCCGCGCTTGATGTAGTTCTTGATGTCGGACACGCGCGCGTCGCCAAGCTGGCTGTCGCGCAGGCGCGACACCGCGTCGTATTCGTAGAGGCCTTGCTGCGCCTTGGTGGTGGACTTGATGTGCCAGGTCAAAAGCGGCGCGTTCAACGCCTTCGCCACTTCCTCCGCTAGCACGGTCTTGCCGGTGCCGGGCTCGCCCTTGATGAGCAGCGGGCGCTCCAGCACGATCGAGGCATTGACGGCGACCTTGAGATCGTCGGTCGCAACATAGTCCTTGGTGCCGGTAAATTTCATTGCGTGTCCTTGGGTAATCGTCGGCGCGATGCATTTGCCAATGTCATGGCCCCGGTCGCGACAAGGGAACGGCCGCTCGCGGCGGCCGTTCCCGGTTCGGTCAGGCTTTCAGACCCGTTTTATCAGCGAAAGGATGACGAGCACAATCACCGCGCCGATGGTGGCGTCCACGATGGCGCCGACCGTGCCTGTTGCCAGCTGAATGTGCAGCTGGGGCAACACCCAGCTTGCGACCAGCGCGCCGATGATGCCGACGACGATGTTGCCGATCAGTCCAAATCCCGCCCCGTGGACAATCTTGCCCGCAAGCCAGCCTGCGATCGCGCCGATGATGAGCGCTGCGACAATTCCCATTGCAAACGTCCCCAAAACAACCCCGTGAGAGCCCCAATTCTAGAGCAAAAAGCTTCCCGGTCCAGCACCCCGCGACGGTCTCCGCCCCTTGACGTCAGCCACCCGACGGGCAATCTGTCACCCATGTTCCTGCAATTCTTCACCTCTCTGCGCGACGCGCAGGTCCCCGTGACGCTGCGCGAATACCTCACGCTGATGGAGGCGCTCGACGCCGATCTGTCGGATTATTCGGTCGAGAATTTCTATTACCTGTCGCGCACCTCGCTGGTGAAGGACGAGCGCAACCTCGACAAGTTCGACCGCGTCTTCGGTACGGTGTTCAAGGGGTTGGAAAACCTGCTCGACGCCATGGAGAAGGCGGAGATCCCCGAGGAGTGGCTGAAGAAGCTCGCCGAGAAATACCTGACCGACGAAGAGAAGAAGCAGATCGAGGCCATGGGCTGGGACAAGCTCATGGAGACCCTGAAGAAGCGCCTCGAGGAGCAGAAGGGCCGCCACCAGGGCGGCTCGAAGTGGATCGGCACCGCCGGCACCTCGCCGTTCGGCGCCCATGGCTACAATCCCGAAGGCGTGCGCATCGGCCAGGAGAAGAACCGCAACAACCGCGCCGTAAAGGTGTGGGACAAGCGCGAGTTCAAGGACCTCGACGGTAATGTCGAGCTCGGCATCCGCAACATCAAGGTGGCGCTGCGCCGTCTGCGCAAATTCGCGCGCACCGGCGCGCCCGATGAGCTCGATCTCGACACCACCATCCGCGAGACCGCCAATCACGGCTATCTCGACGTTCACATGCGCCCCGAGCGGCGCAACGCGGTGAAGCTCCTGGTGTTCTTCGACATCGGCGGCTCCATGGACGCGCATATCGAGCAGGTCGAGGAGCTGTTCTCGGCGGCGAAGAGCGAGTTCAAGCACATGGAGTATTTCTACTTCCACAACTGCCTCTATGAAGGCGTGTGGAAGCAGAACAAGCGCCGCTTCACCGACCGCACGCCGACCTGGGACGTGCTGCACAAATACCCGCACGACTACAAGATCGTGTTCGTCGGCGACGCCTCGATGTCGCCTTACGAGATCATGGTGCCCGGCGGCTCGGTCGAGCACGTCAACGAGGAGCCCGGCTCGGTCTGGCTGGACCGCATCATCCGCACCTATCCGCATGCAGTGTGGCTGAACCCGGTCGCTCAGAAGCATTGGGATTATTCGGAATCGACCACCATCATCAAACGCATTTTTGCCAACCGGATGTATCCGATCACGATCGAGGGGCTTGAGGGCGCGATGAAGGAATTGACGCACTGATGCATGACGAGGCCGGGCTCTATCGGCAACGGCAGTGTGCTCCCTCTCCCGCTTGCGGGGGAGGGTTGGGGAGGGGGTATCGCCACGGGCGACGCTCCCCAAGAGGAGAGAGCCCCCACCCGCGTCGCTTCGCGCCGCGACCTCCCCCGCAAGCGGGAGAGGTTGCACCGAGTGTGCGGCCCGCAGACGCCGTAACAACGGCTACGAATGAATTGAGGGAGAACCACATGCCCCAAAACATCACCCGCGGCATCAAGGCGCTGATCGACGAGGCCAGTGCCGAGATCGAGACGCTCAACGCCAAGGACGCCATCGAGATCTCCAAGAACGGCGATGTCGTCATCGTCGACATCCGCGACCCCCGCGAGATCGAGCGCGACGGCCGCATCCCCGGCGCGTTCGCCTGCACCCGCGGCATGCTCGAATTCTGGATCGATCCGCAGAGCCCCTACGCAAAGCCGGTCTTCCAGGAGGACAAGAAGTTCGTCTTCCACTGCGCTGGCGGCCTGCGCTCCGCGCTCGCGGCCAAGACCGCGCAGGACATGGGCCTCAAGCCCGTCGCCCACATCGCCGGCGGCTACGCCGCCTGGCGCGATGCCGGCGGGCCGACCGAGCAGTGGGAGCCGAAGAAGAAGGGCTAAAACTTGTCACACGCGGGCTTGACCCGCGTGTCCATCATTTCAAGAAGGATGGATGGCCGGGTCGAGCCCGGCCATGACGATTGGAGAGTACAGAAAACATGACCAGCGCCACCGACCCCCTCGTCTCCACCGAATGGCTCGCCGCCCACATCAACGATGCCAACGTCAAGGTGCTCGACGCCAGCTTCAAGCTGCCGGGCGTGCTGCCGCTGCCGAAGGACGATTATCTCGCCGCGCACCTGCCGGGCGCTGCGTTCTTCGACGTCGATGCGGTGTCGGACCATTCCAACCCGCTGCCGCACATGTATCCGAGCGCCGAGCAGTTCGGCCGTGACATCGGCAATCTCGGCATCTCCAACGCCGACACCGTCGTGCTCTACGATGCCGGCGGCTGGGTCGCAGCTCCTCGCGCGTGGTGGATGTTCCTGGCCTTCGGCCATAACAACGTGCGCATCCTCAATGGCGGCTTGAAGAAGTGGCGCGCCGAGGGGCGAGCGGTCGAGAGCGGCGAGGTGAAGCCGAAGCCGGCGACGTTCGAGGCGACTTACGATCCGAAGCGCGTGCGCAGCATGCAGCAGCTGATCGCCAATGTCGAAAGCCGTGCCGAGCAGGTGATCGACGCGCGCGCCGCCGACCGCTTCGAGGGCCGTGCGCCCGAGCCCCGGGCGGGCATCCGCTCCGGCCACATCCCCGGCGCGCGCAATGTGCCCTACAATCAGCTGTTCGATGCCGCGACCGGCACGATGAAGCCGCTCGAGGATCTGCGCGCCGTCTTCACCAGCGCCGGCGTCAAGCTCGATGCGCCGATCGTGACGAGCTGCGGCTCGGGCGTGTCGGCCGGCGTGCTGACGCTCGCGCTCTATCGCCTGGGGATCACCGACACCGCGCTCTATGACGGCTCGTGGTCGGAATGGGGCCAGGAAAAAGGCCCGCCGATCGCGACCGGGCCGGCGTGAGCGCCACGATGACGGAGGGTTGGGGTGAGGGGCCTCTCTCCACACGATGAGACGATCGAGTGACCTGTACCCCTCACCCGGAATCCGCGCTACGCGCGCATTCCGACCTCTCCCCGCAAGCAGGGAGAGGTGAAGTAAGATCAGCGCGTGCGCCCGGTCGTCGCGAAGGTCTGCGGCTGGCCGAACGGGTCGAGCTGCTGCTGCAGCTGCTGAGGCGGCGGACGTCGCACCACGCGGTGTCGCTTCTTCGCCTTCGCCTTGCGCTTGGTCGCCTTGTCGTCAGGCTTGCTATCAGCCTTGCTCTCGGTCTTGGCCTTCGCCGGCGCATCCTTCACGGCCGTCGTCGCCGGCTCGTTCAGAGCCGCCAGCTTGGCCGAGGCGGCATCGAGTGCGGAGGAGGCCAGGGCCGCGCTGGGATCGACCGGCGCCGGCTCGCTGGTGGTCGCGGCAGGCTCGGCCGCGGGGATCGACGCCGTGGCGTCGGCAGCGGTGAGCGTATCGGCGGGCGCCGGCGCTGCGGTCTCCGTCGCCGTCTCGCCCTTGGCCGGTTCGGCGACCGGGACGTCAGCCGGAGGTGCCGCGACCTGGGACTGAGTCTCGGTCTCGGTCGTCAGGGCGGCGACCTGCTCGGGCTCGCTTTCGGGCAGTCCAATGGTCGGCACCCGGTCGCGTAGCGACGGCTCGGGCTCGGCGGTCAGCTCCGGCTCCGCGCGAAGGACCGCGAGCACCGGCTGGGCCGGCTCGGGAGCCTGCGCGAACACCTGCTCCTGCGGGCCGTTCCGCCAGGAGGGGTTGCTGACATACTGCTCATGGCTCGCCCGCAGCAGTGCGGCGGCGCCCAGGCCGAACACCAGGATGGAGACTGACAGCAGGATCGCGGCAAACAGGAAGCGAAAGCCGGGAAGCATCGAGCGGTTGCGAATTTCCGCCCCGGCGGCGAAGAGGCCAGGGCCCAAGAGCCATCTGAACGCGGTGACGGTACTGTTTGCCGCGTTCGCCACGCGGGGATCGGGAGTCTCAAATGGGCGGCGAATCAGGCTGATTCGAACATACCGCAACGATTCCGACCCGTTCCGCAAAAAACGGGGCCGAAGACTCCGGCAATTGACGTCATGAGTTGATTTCCGCCCCGTGATGCAACGGGGCAACGGTAGTCTTGCGGATCACAAATCGGCAGGTCCGGCGCAAATAAGCCTGATATGTCTTGAATGTGCCGCTATCTTCGGCCATCTGGCCGTTAACGGTCCGATCGGGCTTGGGGACTATACAAGAGCGATGATGATCAAACACTTTCTGACGATATGCGCTGCCGCGACAGTCGCTGCGGCGGGAACCTCGCTCGCGCAGGCTCAGAGCTATCCGGTTCAGCAGGCCCCGAGCTACGGCGCCCCGGCCGAATATCGGCCCGGCGACCGCACGCCAAATTTCGACGCGCTGGACGATGACGACGACGCGATGCCGCAGGCATCGCTGCCGCCGCCCGGCCCGGCCGACGATCCGCGCTATGGCCGTCCGGTCGGCGCTCCCCCGGTCTACTCGGCCGCGCCGCCGCAGGGTCCGGTGATGTCGCCGGATGATCCGCGTTATGGCCGCCCGGCTGGCGCTCCGCCGGTCTATTCGGCCGCCCCGCAGGGCCCCGTGATGTCGCCCGACGATCCCCGCTACGGCCGCCCCGCCGGTCCGCCGCCGGTGATCTACGCAAATCGCCCGGGTCAAGGTCAGGCCCCCGCCAATGACGGCATGCGTCCGCCGGAAGCCGTTGGTGGTCCCGCCGCGACCGGTACGGTCCAGGCCGGCCAGCCGCCCGTCGGCACCGATGGAAGACCGATGACGATGGCCGCGCTGCCGCCCGAGGAGCAGCCCGATGCTGCGCCGGTGCAGCTGCCGCAGAACCTGCGCCGCCAGGAGGTCGCGTTCCAGACCAAGGAGCCCGCGGGCACCCTCGTGGTCGATACCCCCAACACCTATCTCTATTACGTGCTCGGCAATGGCCGCGCGATCCGCTACGGCGTCCGCGTCGGCCGCGACGGCTTCACCTGGACCGGCGTGCAGAAGATCACCCGCAAGGCCGAGTGGCCGGATTGGCATCCGCCGACCGAGATGATCGAGCGCCAGCCTTATCTGCCGCGCTTCATGGCCGGCGGCCCCGGCAATCCGCTCGGCGCCCGCGCGATGTATCTCGGCTCGACCGTCTACCGCATCCACGGCACCAACCAGCCCTCGACCATCGGCAAGTTCGTCTCGTCCGGCTGTATCGGCATGCTGAACGAGGACGTCTCCGACCTGTTCGATCGCGTCAAGGTCGGCACCCGCGTGGTGGTGATGCCCGGTGGCCCGCCGCCGGGAACGGCGACGGCGTCCGCTGCGCCGGCGCCCGGACCTGCCGCCGGTCCGGCTCCGATGGCCGCCCAGGCTGGTCCGGTCCCCGGCACGCAGCCGACGGTCGTGCCGCCGCTGCCTGCACCGGTCACCGTGCGCTAAGCGCTTTGCGAGAATTCAGATTGAGAAGGGCGTGCCATCGGCACGCCCTTCATCGTTTCAGGCCAGCTTGCGCGGCAACTCGCTGCCTTTGGTGAAGGCATCGATCGCCTCGACCATCTGGCCGTAATGGATGCGCAGGCCGTCCTCGGTGGCGTAGCCGAGATGCGGCGTCAGCACGAGGTTGTCGAGCTTGCGGAAGGGATGGTCGACCGGCAGCGGCTCGACCGAAAACACGTCGATGCCGGCGCCCGCGATCTTGCGCTGCTGCAAGGCCTCGAGCAGCGCCTGCTCGTCCACGATCGGCCCGCGCGCGGTGTTGACGAGGAAGGCCGTCGGCTTCATCCGCGCGAGATCTGCAGCGCCGACCAAACCACGCGAGCGCTCGCTGAGCACCACGTGGATGGTGACGACGTCGGCCTTGGCGAACAGCTCCTCCTTGGTAGCGTAGCCGACGCCGGCGGCCGCGCATTTCTCCGGCGTGAGGTTCGGGCTCCAGGCGATCACGTTCATGCCGAACGCCTTGGCGATCCCGGCCATCCTGCTGCCGAGCTTGCCGAGCCCGACAATGCCGAGCGTCATTCCCTCGATCTCGACGCCGGCGAAGGTCTGCCAGGGCTCGCCGGCATGCATGCGCGCGTTCTCGCGGCCGATGCCGCGGGTCAGCTCCAGGATTAGCCCCATGGTGAGGGGCGCTGTGGGGTCGCGCGAATATTGCGTGCCGCCGACGGTGACGCCGCGCGCCTTCGCGGCTTCCATGTCGATCGCGGCGTTGCGCATGCCTGACGTGAGCAGCAGCTTCAGCTTCGGCAAGCTCTCGAACAGGCTCTTCGGGAAGGCCGTCCGCTCGCGCATCGCGCAGATGATCTCGAAATCGGCGAGTGCGCTGGCTGCTGCCTGCTCGGAGGCGAAGGGATGGCTGAACACGGTGACGTCGAGGCGGTCGGACAGTTTCTGCCAGTCGGCGACGTCGAGCGCGAGGTTGAAATAGTCGTCGAGAATTGCACAGCGCAGCCGGCTCATCAGCGTTCATCCAGGGCCAGAGTTGATGGCGAGAGGTGAGGGCGCTGGGCGAGCGCCGTCGTCGGAACCAGGCCATGGTTGCGCGCAATCAGGACGGCGCGCAAGCCGCTTGCGTCTTCAAAAGTCCGATAGGAAGGAGGCGCTCAGAGATCCCGGGGCTTGAGCCGGAACGGCGCATCCATGCCGTGCTTGGCGCGCCAGGCGGGACCGGGTCCACGCATGTAATGCAGTTCGGGCCGGTAGGGATTGAAGGCGGTGGCGAAGAAGCGCTTCCAGAACCCCGCGACCTCCGAGACGAGCCCGGAGACGTGGCCGGCTTCTGCCGGAACAGGAAGTGAGTTGGTCTCGATCAGAGCCATGATGCGGCCTCGCTGTGCTCCCGTTCGTTCTGAGCGGGTGGCGCTGTTTCCGCGCGAAACCGAGCTTTCGGCCTGATTTATTAAAAGATGGTTTCAATTGTCCGGATCGGTGGCCGGATGGTGTCCGTCCCGTATTCATCCGTGGTGAACGGACGGAAAACATTGCCCTTTGGGGGCGGGATCGTTACATCGGCGGCGAAGCAAATTTCCTCAAATCGAAGGTTTTCGGGACCTATGGCGCGCCAGTTCATCTATTTCATGCAGGGCCTGACCAAGAGCTACCCGACCCGGAAGGTGCTCGATAACATCCATCTGTCGTTCTACCCGGACGCCAAGATCGGCGTGCTCGGCGTCAACGGCTCGGGCAAGTCGACGCTGCTCAAGATCATGGCTGGCCTCGACAAGGAGTATAACGGCGAGGCCTGGGTCGCGCAGGGCGCCCGTGTCGGCTATCTCGAGCAGGAGCCGCATCTCGATCCGGCACTGAGCGTGCGCGAGAACGTCATGCTGGGCGTCGCCAAGCAGAAGGCCATCCTCGATCGCTACAACGAGCTGGCGATGAACTACTCCGAGGAAACCGCCGACGAGATGACCAAGCTGCAGGATGAGATCGAGGCCCAGGGCCTCTGGGATCTCGACAGCAAGGTCGACCAGGCCATGGACGCGCTGCGCTGCCCGCCTGACGATGCCGACGTCACCAAGCTCTCGGGCGGCGAGCGCCGCCGCGTGGCGCTGTGCCGGTTGCTGCTCGACCAGCCCGATCTGCTGCTGCTGGACGAGCCGACCAACCATCTCGACGCGGAGTCGGTGTCGTGGCTGGAAGGGCATTTGCGCAACTATCCCGGCGCGATCCTGATCGTCACCCACGATCGCTACTTCCTCGACAACGTCACGAGCTGGATTCTCGAGCTCGATCGCGGCAAGGGAATTCCCTACGAGGGCAATTACTCGTCCTGGCTGGTGCAGAAGCAGAAGCGGCTGGAGCAGGAAGGACGCGAAGACGCCGCGCACCAGAAGACGATTGCCCGCGAGCAGGAATGGGTCGCGTCCTCGCCGAAGGCGCGCCAGGCCAAGTCCAAGGCGCGCTATCAGCGCTACGAGGAGCTACTCAAGCAGGCGAGCGAGAAGCAGACCCAGACCGCGCAGATCATCATTCCTGTCGCCGAGCGGCTCGGTGCCAATGTGGTCGATTTCGAAGGCCTCAGCAAAGGCTATGGCGATCGCCTGTTGATCGACGATCTCACCTTCAAGCTGCCGCCGGGCGGCATTGTCGGCGTGATCGGTGCCAACGGCGCCGGCAAGACCACGCTGTTCAAGATGATCACCAAGCAGGAGACCCCGGACAAGGGCACGATCACGGTCGGCGAGACCGTGCATCTCGGCTATGTCGACCAGTCGCGCGACGCGCTCGACGGTAGCAAGAACGTGTGGGAGGAGATCTCCGGCGGCAACGAGCTGATCTTGCTCGGCAAGAAGGAAGTGAACTCGCGCGGCTATTGCTCGTCCTTCAACTTCAAGGGCGCGGACCAGCAGAAGAAGGTCGGCGCGCTCTCCGGCGGCGAACGCAACCGTGTGCATCTCGCCAAGATGCTGAAGTCCGGCGCCAACGTACTGCTGCTCGACGAGCCGACCAACGACCTCGACGTCGACACGCTGCGCGCGCTCGAAGAGGCGCTGGAGGATTTTGCCGGCTGCGCTGTGATCATCAGCCATGATCGCTGGTTCCTCGACCGTATCGCGACCCACATCCTGGCCTTCGAAGGCGACAGCCACGTCGAATGGTTCGAAGGCAACTTCCAGGATTACGAGAAGGACAAGATGCGCCGGCTCGGCCAGGACAGCATCATTCCGCACCGCGTGAAGTACAAGAAGCTGACGCGGTGATCCTGGCATGATGCGGCGGGCGCTCATCGCTGCGGTGATCGTGGTCACCTGCGGCTGGACGTCCGCGCGCGCCGCCGATGCCGCCTTCACCCAGTTCATCGCCTCGCTGTGGCCGGAGGCGCAGGCAGAAGGCGTCTCGCGCAAGACGTTCGACGAGCAGACGCGCGGGCTCGAGCCCGACTACAAGCTGCCCGATCTGATCCTGCCCGGAAGGCCCGCGCTAGGTGCGCCGTCGCAGGCCGAGTTCGTGCAGGTACCGGCCGATTACGTCAAGGAAGCCTCGATCGCGCGGCTTGCGGGCGAGGGGCAGCGGCTGCTGCAGAAATATCGCGCCTCGCTGAGCGAGATCGAGAAGAAGTCCGGCGTGCCGGCAACCGTGATGCTCGCGATCTGGGGCCGCGAGACCGATTACGGCCGCTACACGCTGCCTTACGATCTCGTCCGTGTGCTGGCGACGCAGGCCTATGTCGGGCGCCGCAAGGAGCAATACCGCACCGAGTTCATCCTCGCGCTGAAGATCCTCGGCGAAGGCGTGGTGACGCGCAAGGACATGCGCTCGTCCTGGGCGGGCGCCACCGGGCTGACGCAGTTCCTGCCGTCCGAATATTACAAGCACGGCGTCGATTTCGACGGCGACGGCCGCATCGACATCTGGCATTCGGTGCCGGACGCGCTGGCCTCGGCCGCGCAGCAACTCGTCAACAAGGGCTGGCAGGGCGGTGTGCGCTGGGCATACGAGGTGCAAGCACCCGCGAAGGTCGATTGTACCACCGGCGTGCCCGAGGTGACGAAGCCGCTCGGCCAGTGGTTGCGCGAAGGTTTTGTGCCGGTGCGCGGGCAGAAGCTGAGTGCCGCAGAGCAGGCGCAGCCGGCCTCGCTGCTGCAGCCGGAAGGCATCTATGGCCCATCGTTCCTGACGACGAAGAACTACTTCGTCATCAAGGAATACAATTTCTCCGATCTCTACGTGCTGTTCGTCGGCCACCTTGCCGACCGCATGACGAGCCCGGTGCCGTTCGCAACGCCATGGGCGGCCTCGAAGCAATTGCGCACCAGGGATGTCGAGACCATGCAGCGTGGGCTCACGCGCGTCGGGCTCTACAAGGACAAGATCGACGGCAAGGCCGGCATGCAGACGCGCGCCGCGCTCGGTGCCTATCAGAAGTCGGCGGGTCTCAAGGTCGATTGCTGGCCGAGCGAAGAGGTGCTGCGCTCGATCCAGGCGGCGCGATAGCGCGCGACCAAAGAAAAAGCCCGGCCGAGGTCTCGGCCGGGCTTCGATCGCGGCGCTCACGAGCGCCGGTGCGATCAGATCAGTAGCAGACGCGAACCGGGCGAACGACCCAGCCGTAACCGTCCCAATAACGCTGACGCTGCCAGTAGCAGGGCGGGGGCGGCAGGCCGGGCTCGGCGACGTAAACGGGGCCGCCATAGGCCGGACGGCTCGACGCGATGGCGCCGCCGACGATCGCGCCACCAATCAGGCCGGCCGCAATGCCGGCGCCGATGCTGCCGTCATGCGCCTTGGCGGACGGAGCGGCAGTCACCAGCGAACCGGCGATCGTCGCAACCGTGAGGGCGGCAACAAGAGTCTTCTTCATGCTCAGGGCTCTCCTGGGAGATGGGTTCCTCTTGTTAGAGGCGCCCGGGTTTCAAAGGTTCACGCACACGCTGATGGAATTGGCCGTGCAGCTAGGAAGCGCGCAATTGGTCAACCCACGGTAAACGCACACGGAGCTGTGACGAGAAAAAGCGGTCTTTTTCAGGCCCGGAGATGAACGGCGCATCCGTAGTGAACCGGCCAGCCGAAGCAGTCGCGATGACCGGTTCGAGGTCGTCTCAGCCGCAGACTCTGACGCGGCGGGCGCGCCAGGCATAGCCGTCCCAGAAGCGCTGCTTCTGCCAGACGCAGCCGCCGCCGTAATAGTCGTCAGAGACATAGCCCGGACCCGGCGCATAGTAACGGGGCGGGTAATAGCCGGGTTCGTAATAGCCGGGGCCAGGTCCGTAGTAATACGGAGAGGCCAGCGCGCCCCCGACAATGGCGCCGCCGATGATGCCGGCCGCCACGCCTGCCGCGACGCCGCGCTGGGCATGGGCCGGGGATCCGGCCGCAACGGCCAGGGAGGCGACGGCGGCGACCGTCAGGAGCAGCTTCTTCATTGGCTTGACCTTTCGTACGAACACGCGGGAACCCTTTGGGGCCAGAGTTCCATACTTCGCTTGAATGATCAATGAACGGCACCTTGGGGGCGGGCGACCAATTGATATGGACCGTAGGCCCGGCCAGGGAGGCGATGATGGGCAACGCGATGATCAATGCATTGATTGCGGCCGGGGTCGTGTCCGCGATCGGTTACGGCTGGATCACCCATCTTCAGAACCGCGGCCAGCGGCGCTCCCGCGCCGGGGCGGGCGGCGACGGCAGCAGCAGCGGCGACACCTATTCGGGCAGCAATAACGGCTTCTCGCTGGGAAGCTGGTTTTCCAGCGACAGTTCGGGCAGCCCGGCCGACGGCGGCAGCTGTTCCAGCAGCGATAGCGGCAGCAGTGGCGGCGATTGCGGTGGCGGCGGTGACGGTGGGGGAGGCGGTGGCGGCGATTAGATCCGCTCCAATCTTGATCCAGCGCAACCCTGAAATTTAGGGCCGTTCTAGGCTGCTTTTGGGCCAGTTTGGAATAGCTTCAAATACCGCTTTTTCCTTTTGCATCCGGCGGGCCCGTTAAATATCGATGATGACGCATCACCGAAGGGCCTGCCGCTTCCATGATCGTTTGTTCCTGTAACGTGCTGAGCGATGACGACATCCGCGCCGCCGTCGCCGAGTCCGACGACGCCGTGCGCCATGCCAAGCAGGTCTATGGATGCCTCGGCTGTAGCGCCGAATGCGGCCGCTGCGCCCGGACGATCAAGACCATCATCGACGAAGCTCTCGGCCCTTGCGCCCAGTCCTGCTGTGCCGGCTGCCCGCACAACCACACCGTGGCTGCCAATGACGAGGCGGCCGAGCCCGCCCAGTTTGCCCTCGCGGCCTGCTGAAAGCCTTCGCCAGCTCAGCTGAGCTTTTCCCGGGCTGCGCCGCCGTAGCCAGTTGCCCTCATTCGTAAACTGACTTAGAAGCATTCTAAATTCGGTTTTGGGCCGATTTGGACTGCAAGAGCTGGAGTGAACCATGCAGGGCGACGCAAAAGTCATCGACTATCTCAACAAGGCACTGCGTCACGAACTGACTGCGATCAACCAGTACTGGCTGCACTACCGCTTCCTCGACAATTGGGGCCTCCTCGACATGGCCAAGGTCTGGCGCAAGGAGTCCATCGAGGAGATGGAGCACGCCGACAAGCTCACCGCGCGCATCCTGTTCTTTGACGGCTTTCCGAACATGCAGGTGCTCGATCCCCTGCGCATCGGCCAGAACGTCAAGGAGATCATCGAGTGCGACCTCGCTGCCGAGATGAGCGCGCGTGCGCTCTACCAGGAAGCGGCGACCTACTGCCACGGCGCCAAGGACTACGTCACGCGTGACCTGTTCGAGAAGCTGATGAGCGACGAGGAGCATCACATCGACTTCCTCGAAACCCAGCTCGACCTGATCGGCCGCATCGGCCTTGAGCTCTACACCCAGAAGCACGTCGGCGGGCTCGAGGGCGAGGGGCATTAAGCTCGGGCGTCGCTGCGTACTCGGTGTCGTCCCGGCGAAGGCCGGGACCCATACCGCGTGATCTATCTGGATGCGCCGGTATGAGCACCGGGGCACGAGCTCTTCACTGTTAGTCTTCGCAAAACCACTCCCTGTGGTTATCGCGACGAGCGCAAGCGCTCGCGCGGAGGTCCCGGATCTGCGCTGCGCTTGTCCGGGACGACACCGTGATTGTCGTCCCAACTACAACTGCGTCTTGTAAATCTCTTCCACAGTTTCCTGGCTGGCCGGTTCACCGAGGCCAGTCTGGTCGTGAATGACCGTGACGATGCTGGGCATCACCGAGCGCTGCACTTTCTCTGGCGACCACAGCTTCGAGCGCATCAGCGCCTTGCCGCAATGGAAATAGACTTCGCTCACAGCGACGTTCAGCACCGCCCGCGGCGGCTTGCCGAATTCGACCATCGCGGCGAGCAGATCCGGATCGGCCGACAGCGTGCCGCGTCCGCCGACGCGTAGCGTTTCGTCAATCCCGGGCACGAAGAACAACAGGTGCACGAAGCCCGAGCCTTCGACGACGTTGCGAAAACTGTCGATCCGGTTGTTGCCGGAGCGGTCAGGCATCAGCAATTGGTTGGGACCGGCGACGTGGACAAAGCCGGTGCCGCCGCCGCGTGGCGAGGCATCGACGCTGCCGTCCGCGCCCGACGTCGCGAGTACGCAGAACGGCGACATCTCGATGAACTTCTTCGCATGCGCATCGATCGCGGGCCGCGCTTTCGCGATCACGCGTGGGCTCGGCTTGGCATAGATGGTGGCGAGGTCTTCGGCGCAAAGATCGGTCAACGGCATGCCTCCGCTTCAGCTTGGCGGCAAGCTAGCCGATCGGGCCGCCTCCAGCCAATGGAATCGATAAAGACGCATTACACGGCGTCCGCCGGCACGAAGCAGCTTATGATGATGGCGCCGCGGTGGCGAACGTACCACACCACGGCCTGGCCGACCGGATTGCCCCGGTCGCGGATGATGGCGCGCTCGGGCACCTCCATCCACTGCCCTTCGATCGGCACCCAATAAGCGCCGCTGCGCACATCGTAGTCGGTGCGATGGCCGTCCGAGACGTCGCAGCAGGGCACACCGTTCGGCGCGATCACGCTCTTGAACCAGGCGCGGATATCGGGCGGGATGTGGTCGTATTGCCCGTTGTCGAATGCGAGTGCGGCGCTGGTCAGCGCCGTCATCACGACCAGCCAAACGCACAGTGCGAGCCTGTGCATGCGATCCCTCCTCGTCGCGTCCCGCTATTCGCGCGCGAGTCTTGCTCGCGTCGATTCCATCGGTGACGCGATTAAGCCCGAGCTGTCAGCGCATTGCATGCCCAAATAATATGCGGCTCCGAAGTGCCGCACATGATGCGCTGC
Organism: Bradyrhizobium sp. IAR9; assembly: GCF_013408065.1. Lineage (NCBI taxonomy): Bacteria > Pseudomonadati > Pseudomonadota > Alphaproteobacteria > Hyphomicrobiales > Nitrobacteraceae > Bradyrhizobium > Bradyrhizobium sp. IAR9. Next base: position 233,571 of record NZ_JACBZW010000009.1, on the reverse strand, counting down.
AAAATCAGCGGCGCGCCGATTCGATCGTTTGCTGCGGTGTGCTCTCCAGCAATTGCCGCACCTGCTCGCTGTAGAATTTCGCATTGCCGGTGGTGCCGTGGCCGCGCGTCTCGGCGCTCGCCGGGATCAAATAGAGACGGCCGTTCTTGATCCGCTTCATGGCCGCGTCCGTGATGCCGGTCTCGGGCGGATTGCGCTCGTCGTCGGCGGAATTGATCAGCAGCAGCGATGCTTCGATGGCCTCCAGCTTCTCGCCGGCATTATAGTCGTGCGAGGACTCCCACTGGTAGACGAAGTCGTTGGCATCCGCCGTGATCGGAGCCGCCAGCCGGTCGTCGACGATCTTGTCCGCCTTGGCCGCGGTCCGCGCCTGCGATTGATAGGCCAGCGTGCCGCCGATGCTGGCTACGCCGTAGGCGGTGATGGCATATTTCATCATGCGCGGCTGGCTGGTGTAATTGCCGCCATTGTAGTCCGGGTCGTTGCGGATGGTGTCGAGCATGATCCGCCGCAGCATCCAGTTGCGCGACGCCATCTCGGTCGGCTGCGAGGCCATCGGATCAGTGCGTCCATCGCGTTCGGATATTTCGCGCCCCACAGCCAGCTGTGCATGCCGCCCATCGAATTGCCGATGACGAGCCGCAAATGCTTGACGCCGAGGCCCTCCGTCACCAGGCGATGCTGCGCCTCGACCACGTCGTCGTAATCGTATTTCGGGAAGCTCGTCTTCATCCCGTCGGAGGGCTTCGACGATTTGCCATGACCGATGCCGTCGGGAAGGATGATGTAATATTTGGAGGCGTCGAGCGGTTGCCCCGCGCCGAACAGCTCGCCGGCGAAGGCGGGTGACAGCATGCTTGCGCCCGAGCCGCCCGTGCCGTGCAGCACCAGCACCGGTTGGCCCGAGGGCTCGCCGATTGTGGTGTAGTGCAGCTTCAGCTCCGGCATGGTCTCGCCGGTGTGGAACTTGAAATCCCTGGCGATCCAGTCGCCCTGCTTCGGTGCCGGATAATCCGCGGCCAGGCCCGGTATTGAAAAGGACAGCAGGGCAGCCGACAGCGCGGCGCAGGAAGCCTTTATGCTTTTCTCCCCATTGCGGCTCATGGTCGGCGGCCGCGTGCGGCGGGACTTAGCAGAAATGCACAGAAGGATGTAGGATTTCGGCTCCGCCGATCGTCTTCAAGGAAACATCCGGAAGAGGCCCCTGCATGTGCCGCAACATCAAGACGCTGTTCAACTTCGAGCCACCGGCGACGGAGGATGAGATCCATGCCAGCGCGCTTCAGTTCGTGCGAAAACTGTCCGGCTTCAACAAGCCGTCGCAGGCCAACGAGGCGGCGTTCGACCGCGCAGTGGCGGAGGTCTCGCAGGCCGCGCGAAATCTCCTGACCTCGCTGCACACCCATGCGCCGGCGCGGGACCGTGAGGTCGAGGCGGAAAGGGCCAGGGAGCGCTCGCGGCTGCGCTTCGGTTAGTGGGCTCGGGTAATTCGTTCCGTGATCTGGCTCACGGTACGGGGGCGTCTCCTCCTGCAATGATGTGTGCCGGGGTTTTGACAGCCGGAGCACGACCCATGAGCCGCCCCCTTCTTCCTCTGAAAGCAGGTGCCATCGTCCTCACGCTGTTATGGACCGCGTGGATGATGTGGTGGAGCGGCTCGTTCTCGATCGCCAACGTGATCATCCTGGCCCTGTGCGGCGCGGCGGTGGGCTATCTCTGGTATCGCGCCATGCGCTGGCAGTTCGAGCGCATGGGCATGCTCCCGCGCAAGGATGATTCATCGGCTTCCTAAACCGAGGCTCGTGTCCCGGACGCGGCGAAGTGCGTCAGCGCTGCGACGCAGAGCCGGACCCAGAAAATCGCGAGAAAAGCTCTTGGTTAGATGGGCGCCGGCTCAGCAGCGCATCACTGCGTGCTGCGCTGCGTCGGGGCACGGGCGCGCCACTAATCCTAGTGACCGTGCTTTTTCTTTTTCTTCTTTTTCTTGTGCGCGTCGCCTTCGCTGTCGTCGCTCGCGTCGTCGACGATGGCCTCATCGGGCTCCTGCACGGCGGCCTCCAGCGCCTCGCGTTCGGCGGCGTCGCGCTCGCGCTGGCGGCGGCGCTCGTCCCAGGCGTCGAACAGTTGCTCGAGCCACGGCAGCAGCTGTTCGATCGAGGGCAATTGACCGGCAGGCCCAGCCTCGCCGCGCGGGCCTTGCGGTCCCGCCGGCCCTTGTGGTCCGGCAGGCCCCTGCGCGCCGGCGGCCCCACGCGGGCCGGCCTCACCCTGCTTGCCTTGCGGACCGGGCTTGCCCTGAGGTCCCGGCTTTCCGAGCGGCCCCGGCTTGCCCTGCGGTCCCGGCTTGCCGCGCGCGCCGTCGGGACCGCGCCGGCCGGGATGACCCTGCGGTCCCGGCCGTCCCGGTTCACCCTGCCGTCCGCGCGGCCCTTGAGATCCCTGCCGTCGTCCCTGATCGTCTGCCACGCCACTGCTCCCCATGATCGGAAGCAAGCTACTTAGCGGCGTTTGACGACAGCAGCAATTCCGCCGGGACAGCTCAGAACGCTTGATCAACATCAATCGGCGGCACGCGCCGCTGTGTCATCGATCGTGCGGCCAGAACTGTTGCGAGGAGCGACCGATGCGCGCAGCGTGGAAAATCCTCTGCCTGTTCGCTGTCGTCCTTGCGGCGGCGCTTGGCCTCGCTCACCAGCTGGTACCCGACGTCGTGCCGGTCGCATTCGCCGAGGAGCCGCAGCCGTCATGGGCTGTCATGACGGCCTTCTTCCTCCGCGCGATCGAGATGATCGCAGCCTCGGTCGTGATGATCGCGCTCGCGGTCATCATCGGCGGACTGATCCAGCGGTGCGTCCTCGGACGCTAATCCTGATAGGCGGGCACCTCGATGCCGGACGCGGCATAGAGCTTGATCTTGTTGCGCAGCGTACGCACCGACAGGCCGAGCACGCGCGATGCGCGTGTGCGGTTGCCGTCGCAGCGCGCAAGCGTCTGAAGCACGAGCTCGCGCTCGACCTCGTCGACGGTGGCGCCGATCAGAAGCGGAACGATCTGGTTAGGAGCAAGGAATTGCGCGCCCGACTCGGACGCGGCGACATGAACAGTGGTCATCAACACACCTCCCGATCAACGCCCGCTGCCATCTTTGGAAGCGGATCGAGAACCAACGACCCCCAAGCCGTAGATCCACGGTGGGCGGGTTTGGTTAATGAAAGGTTAATCGCGGACGATCGCACCAATTGACCTCAGGAATGCCGCTAAGCCGCCGCGATTTGCGCCAGATGCATCGTGATGCGGGACTATCTCTTCCACACACGCGGTGTCATCGTCCGGTCCAGTGGCGCAATTGCCTACAAGGCGGACGATGATCTCGTGCTTCGGGATAGTGAGTCGCGCCTCACACCGTCCGATAGCCGCCGTCCACCATCACGATCGTTCCCGTGACATAGGCCGACAGATCCGAGGCGAGGAAGATCGCGGGCCCGACGATATCCTCGGGCTTGCCGGTGCGCGCCAGCGGGGTGTGGTCGACGAAGGCCTGCACCAGCGCCGGATTGGTCGCGCGCACATTGGCGTTGATGTTGGTCTCGATGAAGCCAGGCCCGATCGCGTTGACGCGCACGCCCTCCTTGCCGAGCTCGACCGCGAGCGCCTTGGTGAAGCCGAGCACGCCGTGCTTCGAGGTCGTGTAAGCCGCCGAGCTCGGCGTGCGCAGATGCACGAAGGACTGGATCGAGCCGATATTGACGATGCGGCCTTTGCTCGCGCGCAAGGGTGCAAGGAAGGCCTGCGTCATGTTGAAGACGCCGTTGAGATTGAGCGAGATGATGTCGTTCCAGTCCTTCGCCACCGTCTCGGTCTCCGCGGTGAAGGCGTTGCGGCGGGTGATGCCGGCATTGTTGACGAGGATCGAGACCTGCCCGACCTCGCCCGCGACCTGCTTGGCGAGCGCAAAACAGTCCTCGCGCCTGACAACGTCGAGCGCAAAACTCTCGGCCTTGCCGCCCGCTTTGCGGATCTCCTGGGCGGCCTCCGCGACCGTGTCGGCATTGACGTCGAGCAGCACCACTTGCGCGCCCTCGCGGGCGTAGCCGGCCGCGATGGCGTGGCCGATGCCGGAACCGGCGCCCGTGACGACGGCGATGTGGTTTGCGAGCAATGCCATGACATTTTCCTCCTGATTTCGTTTCGAAGTTTCACGAAACGCTAACTCGAAATTAAGGGGTCGGAAACGGCAGCCTTGGCATACTGATCTTCATTGCTAAACGTTGCGCGCATGATGGAACGGCTCGACTCCCGGCTCGACTCCTGGAAACCCGCCCTCGAACGCCTGCGGTCGGCGCAATCGGCCGATTGGGCCGAGGCGGGCCGGCTCGTGGCCGAGATCGCGCGGATGAGCGTCGATGCCACGCTGCGACAGGCCGCCGAGCAGGCGCTTCCGGTGCTGCGCCAGGCGGTCGACAATGACGATCACGGCGTCACGCTGGCGGCCCAGCGCCGCATCGGCGTCGTTCTCGAAGTCGTTCATGATCTGACCGCGCCGCGCTTCGGCCGCCGCAACGCCATGCCGAAACAGCTGTCCAGCGAGGATCGCGCCCGCAAGATGCTTGGTCTGCCGCTCGCGGTGCAGCTCACCTGCGAGGACATCAACCAGGCCTATCGCCGCGCCGCCAAGGGCATGCATCCCGACCACGGCGGCAGCGCGCAAGCCTTCATCGATCTCGCCGCCGCGCGCGACGTCCTGATCCATCCCGGCGCGCATAAGGATGCGTGAGCGGGCTTGACGATATCTCGTAGGGTGGGCAAAGGCGCGAAGCGCCGTGCCCACCCATTTGCCCGTTGTTGAAAGGCGGGGGCACGGCGCGAAGTGCGCGCCTTTGCCCACCCTACGACATCTCGGAAAAACAAGCGGGCAAGGACGCATGGTCCTCGCCCGCTCTTCGTCCGCCGATCGAAAATCTTACCAGGTGCACTGACCGTTCTTCAGCGCGGCATCCTTCACCGCGAGGGCGTCGATGAAGGTCGGCACGGATGCGCTGGCGCGATGATAGCCGGCCGGCCACGGTGTGGTCGGGATGCTCTCGTCCCAGATCTGGCACAGGCCCGTGTCCTGCCAGCGGATCAGGTGATAGCTGGCTTCCGCAGGACTCGCCGCGACGAAGGCGGTGACGGCAAGACCGGCGGCAGCGCACAGCACGGAAATACGACGCATGATCAGCTCCTCAAATGAATGATGTGATGTGCCTCCCGGCAATGACGGGGAGGGCTGGTGCGGGACGTCTTGGGGAATGCGCCCCGAACAAGATGTGAGTAGTTCCGCAGGCCGGTCAGGTTCAAAGCGCGCGGGCGGGACATGGCTGAATTCGGCCGGAAAACGCGCGGGTCCCGCAAAAAGAAGAAGGCGGGCCGCTCGCGCGACCCGCCCTCGAAATCCGGTCCGTTGCAAGAAGCTCAGAGCGTGCAGCGGCGCTCGGCGCGCATCTTGATCTGGACGTCGGAAGCGGCCTGGAAGGTCGGGAGCGGCTTGCTGACGACCTTGTAGGTCGACACCCCAATTTGAAGCGGCTTGTATTGCAGGTCCTCGTTCCAGACCTGGCAGATGCCGGTGTTGTCCCAGCGGATCACGTAATAGCCGACCTTGGCGGATGCGGGCACGGCGAACACGGAACTTGCGATGCCGGCAACGGCACAGAGGGCGAGAACTCGACGCATGAAATATCTCCTTGTGGGGAAGTGGGACGCAAAAATTCGTGCGGTAAAAGCAGGTCCTTTGCAAGCCGGGGAGCTGCCGTTCACGGACATGTCAGCTGTTCCCCAAGCATTTGGTTCGGCCGCGTGCCCGGCAAGCCACACGCTCCGTGGCTCACTTCGCCAGCGAGGCCACCGCCTCGATCTCGATCAGCATCTTCGGATCGGGCAGGGCCTGCACCACGCAGGTGGTGCGGGCCGGATAGGGCGGCGGGCCGAAGGCGCCGGCATAGAGCGCGTTCATGGCGGCGACGTCGGAGGCGCGGGTCAAGAGCACGTTGACCTTGACGAGGTCGCGGACACCGGCGCCGGCCTCGTCCAGCACGCGCTTGATGTTGACGACGACATTGGCGAACTGCGCCTCGAAACCGTCGGGCAGCGCACCATTGGCATCGAAGCCCGGAATGCCCGAGACGAACAGGAGATCACCGACGCGCGTCGCAAAGGACAGCGGCGGCGCCTTAACATGCGGCGGGGGCGCGAAATGCTGGATCGGCATGGCATCACCTCGAATTAGGAGCGGGCGCGTAGCCCGCATGAGCGTAGCGACATGCGGGAGACTTGCAATCGGGTTGCGGAGACGGGCAAGAACAAAAACGCGAAAACAACCCCATGCACAGTAGAGATCATGCGGAGATCATTGAGTTTTTTATAATTCGGTAAAGGCTAAACACTCAAGTTGCTCCGTCGGGCAAAACAAGGGCAGAATGGGATGATGGCGATGGGCGACCTTGTGCCCGAGCCTCCGCCGTCATGCCCCGGCTTTGACCGGGGCATCCAGTACGCCGCGGCCTCTCGGCTCAATCACCGCCGCCTCTGGAATACTGGATCGCCCGGTTGAACCGGGCGATGACTGTTGAGTGCGACGCTGCACCTTGTGTCTCAGGGCAGTCCCATCATGTTGCCGCCGCGATCGATCGGATAGATTCGATGCGTCTGATTCGAATCCCCCTTGAAAAATAGCCCCCGGAGACGTCCATGAAGATTGCATCCACCTTCCGCGCCGCGCTGGTCGCCATTGCCGCCCTGGCCGGGCTCTCGACCTCGGCGATGGCCGACAGCGGTTTCGTGACGCTGACGATCTACAAGGCCGGCTGGATCATCGGCGGCTCAGGCGGGAGCGGCGTGCTCAACTTCCGCGGCCGCACCTATGGGCTCTCCACCGGCGGCCTCGACTACGGCCTCGTCTTCGGCGGTTCAAAGACGGTGCTGCGCGGCCGCGTCTCCAACATCAACCGTCCCTCCGATGTCGCCGGGGTCTACGGCGCCGCCGGCGCGGGCCTCGCCGTTGGCGCCGGCGCCCGTGCCATCGTGCTCACCAACCAGAAGGGCGCCGTGCTGGAGCTGACGGGCACGCAGGTCGGGTTGATGGCGAATGCGGATCTCAGCGGCCTTGCGATCACGATGCGGTAGGCCAGGGTGTCGTAGGGTGGGTTAGCCGCTTGGCGTAACCCAGCACTTCTGTCACCGCGGAAAGCGAAGAGGTGGGTTACGCGCATCGGCCCGCGCTTCGCGCAGCCGCTGCGCTAACCCACCCTACGATTTTCCGACCGCCGCATGAATCCGCTCGCAATGCGCGACGAGATTCTTCTGCGCATCCACGAACGCCTTCAGCGGCGTCGGGATCGGAAAATAATAGATGTTCGCGACAAAGCCGTAGATGCCGGCATCGACGCTCGTTGGCGCCGCGCCGTGCACGAAGCCCGCGGCGGGCACGATCTCGGCCAGCACCTGCAAATCGGCGAGCCCGCGCGCGTAAGCCTGCTCCGGCGTGTAGCGGCCGATGCCCTGGTAATGATAGCGCTGCGCATTATACGCCTTGGCCTTCTCGAATCCTTCCGCACTCACTTGCGGATGCTGCGCGATAAAACCGTCGCGGAAGGCCGGATAATAGCGCTCGTCCTTCCAGCGCGAATACGACATCACCCAATAGAGATCGTCGAGCATGCGCGTGACGAGGAGATTGGTGCGACTCTGCGCCGGTGAAAGTCCGGCATCGATGGTGAGACGATATTTCCCGATCGCATGCGCGATGATGGTCTCGCTGTCGCCGATAGTCTCGCCGTCGTCGACGACGTAAGGCAGCTGCCCGCGCGGTGCGGCCGAGGCATCGAAGATATGCTCGTGCACGAACGACACGCCTGCGAGCTTGAGGAAGGCGTAGACCTTGAGCCCGTAGCCGTTGTTGTCGGCGACGCCGAACAGTTGCGGGTAGGAGTAGAGGGTCAGCATGGGCGGGCTCCTCCGGGATGGCGGCCTAGAATGCAGGCGTGGGGAGCCCGAGGCAATGGGGAGAGGGCCGAGCAGTTGCGGCAGGCGTAGCCCTCGTAGGGTGGGTTAGCCGTTCACGAACTCGGTCGCTCAACACGAACGGTTCAAGGCGTAACCCACCGTGTCAGCATCCACGGCGACAGAAGCGGTGGGTTACGCCACGCGGCCTGCGCTTCGCTTAGCCGCGCGTCTAACCCACCCTACGAACGCGACGCCGCGGTGAACACCGCAAGCTGCGCATCGAACGCGCGCCTGAACGCCGGCCGCGCCTCGCCGCGGGCGACATAGGCGGCGATATCAGGGTACTCCTCCAGCAGGCCCGACGTGTTCAGCCGGCGCAGCACCGTCACCATCATGAGATCGCCGGCGCTGAAGGCGCCGTCGAGCCAGTCGGCTTCACTGATGTGGCGGGACAGTTCGCCGAGCCTGGTGCGGACGCGATCCTGCAAGCCGGGCAGCCGCTCCGCGTACCAGCTCCTGTCGCGCTCGAACAGCATGGCCATGCCGAGCTCGACGATCGGCGGCTCCAGCGTGTTCAGCGCGGCAAACATCCACGCGATCGCGCGGCTCCTGGCGTTGGCGTCATCAGGCAGCAATCCGGCATGACACTCGGCGATGCGCAGCACGATCGCACCGGTTTCGAACAGGGCGAGATCGCCATCCTCGAAGGTTGGAATCTGCCCGAACGGATGCAGCGCCAGATGCGCCGGCTGCTTCATCGCCGCGAACGAGACGAGGCGGACATCGTAGGGCTGGCCGACCTCCTCCAGCGCCCAGCGAACCCGCATGTCGCGCGCCTGCCCGCGGCCGCGGTCGGGTGAGTTTTCGAAGGCGGTGATGGTGGGCATGGGAGGCTCCGGGGTGGTTGCGGTGTTGGTCCAAAGGACGAATGGTGGGGGCGGATTCCGACAATGCGCCCGCTTTCATTTTAGTCGCAGCTTTTTGCTCCACCCAAGGTGTCGTCCCGGCGAAGGCCGGGACCCATACCGCGTGATCGCCGTGTTGCGGACGGTCGCAGTACCGAGCAACCAGTCTCCGCCAAACTCCTCCCTGTGGTTATGGGTCCCGGCCTTCGCCGGGACGACGGCGGAGTGGAAAAAGTGGGGCTCCCTGTCGGAATGCCGCGCGCTCTTTCGTCCTTGGGACACCGGCGCCGCGCCCGAGCCGAAAGGAGCCCCATTCATGACCTCGATCACGCCGTTTCTCTGGTTCGACAACAACGTCCCCGAGGCCGTCGCGTTCTACAAATCGGTGTTTCCCAATGCCAAGGTCGAGACCGTCAGCGACTTCATGGCGGTGTTCGAGCTCGAAGGCCAGCGCTTCCACGCGCTCAATGGCGGGCCGCACTACCGCTTCAACGAGGCGGTGTCGTTCTTCATCAGCGTCGAGACGCAAGAGGAGGTCGATTACTTTTGGCAAGCGCTCACCGCCGACGGCGGCGAGGAATCGAGGTGCGGCTGGCTCAAGGACAAATTTGGCCTGTCCTGGCAGGTGATCCCGACGGCGCTCGGCCGCTATCTCGGCGACCCCGACCGCACCAAGGCGAACCGCGTGATGCAGGCGATGATGGGGATGCGGAAGATCGTGATCGCGGAGCTCGACAAGGCGTATGCGGGGTGAGGCGACGGTGCCGTAGGGTGGGCAAAGGCGCGCTCTTCGCGCCGTGCCCACGCACTGCTGGGACTCGCGAAGAAATCGTGGGCACGGCGCTGACGCGCCTTGCCCACCCTACGAGGCTTTGTGTTTGAGCAGGACCTCGAGTCAAACCCACGATGTCGTCCCGGCTTAGTGCGTAATTGCGCACGGGGGCCGGGACCCATACCGCGTGATTTATATGTTGCGGATGGTCGTAGTACCGGGCGACCAGTCTTCGCCAAACTCCTCCCTGGGGTTATGGGTCCCGGCCTGCGCCGGGACGACGGCGGAGTGTGACGCGCTATCATTCGCCGATCCTACGCCGCGATCCAAGCCGCCAACTCCCGCCACGGCTCCAGTGTCCAACTCCCCGACGCTGCACCGGACGGCGAGGGCAGCACGAAAATCTCCGGCCAGCTCCCATCCCGCTCTTGCCGCCCCAGCGCAATCGACGCCGACGGCCGGCCGTAAAACAGGCTCGCCGCCTTCTTGCTCGTGAACGCAATCGTCCGCGGCCGGTACTTTTCCATCTTCGCCCTGAAGCCCGGCACGTCGATCGCCTCCGCCGCGATCTGGTGATCCATCCCCGCGCCCGACTTGGAGAGATCGGTGAAGCCGATCCCGAGCTCGATCAACTCCGCAAACTCGCTTGGCTGATAGCGCCGCGGCGTGATCCCGGCCTCATGGATCGCCCGCCAGAAACGGTTGCCGGGATGGGCGTAGTAATGCCCGAGCTCAGCCGAGCGCGTCGAGGCGGCAGTGCCGACGAAGACGAGGCGGAGGTTGGGGCGGAGTTGGTCGGGGAGGCGGTGGGGAGTGGGCCCGGGCAATGTCAATGATCCACGTGTAGCCCGCATGAGCGGAGCGATATGCGGGACGACAAAGACACCAGACCTCGCTACGCTTATCCAGCTTTGCCTACCGGCGGTAAAACGGGAAGACGATAGAAATGGCAATTGGATTTAGCGAACGCTTTGATTTTGGTCCCATCATAGGATGGGAACTCTATCAGGTGACGATCGACAAGTATCACATCATGTTCTGGTTTGAGGACGAGCATGCCTTGTTGAATGTCGCGGACCGTTTCTCGTTTCGATCCTCCGATGGTGCGGTCAATTTCTCTTACGAGATCTACGGCAACGAAAAATCCTTGAATGTTGATCGCATTCTACGAACGAAAATCGTCGAGACGAGGATTGTCAGCAAGGATCAGCTCGATCTCATGTTTGAAAATGGAGACGTGCTATCCATCTACGATAATCCAGAGCTTAGGTCCTGGTGGTTCCTCGGCGGTCGCCAAAATGATCCGGTCATCCAGAGAACGGGTTGGTCACTTGCAATCGGAGATCGAGATCCGGAGGACCTCACAGAGCAAGAGTACCAAGGTCGGCGCACCCAATGTTAACCGCTGGCCGCATGTTTCTAGCATCTTGTTTGATCGACGCCGTGCCAAATTAAAAGAGGCCAGGCTTTTGCCCGGCCTCTCAATTTTCGGATGGATGCCCGGGGCAAGCCCGGGCATGACGACAAGCGCGTGAAGCCCCTCACAGCACCCGATTGCTCTCCTTCACCTTCTCTGCATCCAGATAAACGCTGCTCCCCATCTCCTTGAACTTCGCGCTCATCTTGGCCATGCCGTCCTCGGCGGTGCCGGCCATCGACATGCCGACGCTGTTCGGATCGTTCAGCGTCGCTGCGTAGTCCCGCACGTCCTGGGTGATCTTCATCGAGCAGAACTTTGGTCCGCACATCGAGCAGAAATGCGCGACCTTGTGGGCTTCCTTGGGCAGGGTTTCGTCGTGGAAGTTCTTGGCGGTGTCGGGGTCGAGGCCAAGGTTGAACTGGTCGCTCCAGCGGAAGTCGAACCTCGCACGGGACAGCGCGTCGTCGCGCAGTTGCGCGGCGGGGTGGCCCTTGGCGAGATCGGAGGCGTGGGCGGCGATCTTGTAGGTGATGACGCCGACCTTGACGTCGTTGCGATCGGGCAGGCCGAGATGCTCCTTCGGCGTGACGTAGCAGAGCATGGCGCAGCCGAACCAGCCGATCATGGCGGCGCCAATGCCCGAGGTGATGTGGTCATAGCCCGGCGCGATGTCGGTGGTCAGCGGTCCAAGCGTGTAGAACGGCGCCTCGCCGCACTCCTTGAGCTGCTTGTCCATGTTGATCTTGATCTTGTGCATCGGCACGTGGCCGGGGCCTTCGATCATGACCTGGCAGCCCTTGTCCCACGCAATCTTGGTGAGCTCGCCGAGCGTCTCCAGCTCCGCGAACTGCGCGCGGTCGTTGGCGTCGGCGATCGAGCCCGGACGCAGGCCGTCGCCGAGCGAGAACGAGACGTCATACTTGCGCATGAGGTCGCAGATCTCGTCGAAATGGGTGTAGAGGAAGCTCTCCTTGTGATGCGCTAGGCACCACTTCGCCATGATCGAGCCGCCTCTGGAGACGATGCCGGTGACGCGGCTGGCGGTGAGGTGGATGTATTGCAGGCGCACGCCGGCGTGGATGGTGAAATAGTCGACGCCCTGCTCGCACTGCTCGATCAGCGTGTCCTTGTAGAGCTCCCAGGTCAGCTTCACCGGGTCGCCGTTGCACTTCTCCAGCGCCTGGTAGATCGGAACGGTGCCGATCGGCACCGGCGAGTTGCGCAGGATCCACTCACGCGTGGTGTGGATGTTGCGGCCCGTCGAGAGGTCCATCACGGTGTCGGCGCCCCAGCGGATCGCCCACACCATCTTCTCGACCTCTTCCTCGACCGACGACGTCACCGCCGAGTTGCCGATGTTGGCGTTGATCTTGGTCAGGAAGTTGCGGCCGATGATCATCGGCTCGAGCTCGGAATGGTTGATGTTGGAGGGGATGATGGCGCGGCCGCGCGCGATCTCATCGCGCACGAACTCCGGCGTGATGAAGGCGGGCACCGAGGCGCCGAAGCTCTCGCCGTCGGCAAGGGCTGCTTCCGCACGCTCGAGCTGCTGCTTTCGGCCGAGATTCTCACGGGCGGCGACGTAGATCATCTCCTTGGTGATGATGCCGGCGCGGGCGAATTCGAGCTGGGTGATCTTGTGGCCGTCGAGGCCGCGCAGCGGCTTGTGATAGGCGCTGAAGGCGCGCGCGGCGTTGTCGGTGGAGACGCTGCCATTATCCTCCGGCTTGATCTGCCGGCCCTGATATTCCTCGACGCCGCCGCGCTCCAGCACCCAGGCCTTGCGGTTGCGGGCAAGGCCGGCGTTGACGTCGATGGTCACGGACGGATCGGTGTAGGGGCCCGAGGTGTCGTACACCGGCAGGTTCGGCTCGCCCGCGCCTTCGGAGAGGATGATCTCGCGCAGCGGCACGCGCAGATCGGGCGCAGCGTCCGGCGAGGCGAAGATTTTTCGCGAGGAGGGCAGGGGGCCGGTGGTGACGGCGGGGACGGTTTTCTCGGGATTGGAGCGGATGTTCATGGGATCCTCCGGTTTAATTCCTGGGCGCGTTTGTTGATCTCGTCATCCTGAGGTGCGAGGCCTGCGGCGCGTATGCGCCGCTGGGCGAGCCTCGAAGGATGAAAGAGCCGGGCCGTCGCCCTTCGAGGGCCGCTGAAGAAGCGGCCACCTCAGGGTGACGGGATGAAAAGGGGACGGCGTACATCACGCATCCTCCTTTGAACCGTCGAGCCATTGCCGCACGCGGGCATCCGGGTCGGCGTTCTGCGTGACGTCGCTGACGACGGCAATGGAATCCGCACCCGCCGCAAATATCTCCGCGGCGTGCTCGAACTTGATGCCGCCGATGGCGACCAGCGGGATGGAGCCGATGCGCTTCTTCCATTCCGTGATCTTCGGAATGCCCTGCGGCTCGAAGCGCATCGATTTGAGCGTGGTGAAGAAGATCGGGCCGAGCGCGACGTAGTCGGGCTTGGCCTTGAGCGCGGTTTCAAGCTCGGCATCGTCATGGGTGGAGATGCCGAGCGAGAGGCCGGCCTCGCGGATGGCCTTGAGGTCGGCTTCGGCCAGATCCTCCTGGCCGAGATGCAGATATTTGGCGCCGGCGACGACGGCGGCGCGCCAATAGTCGTTCACGACCAGCTTGGCTTGCGTGTCCTTGGTGATCGCCAGCGCGTCGGTGACGATCTGCAGCGCGTCGGCGTCGTTGAGCTCCTTGGCGCGCAGCTGGATGGTGCCGACGCCGAGCTTTGTCAGTCGCTCGACCCATTTGAGGCTGTCGACGACGGGATAAAATCGATCAGGATACGGCATGCCAGAACGGAGTCCCAACGACAGGGGTGGAGGGGGAGGCGAAGTCGCGGGCGTTCATCAGCCCGGCTTCATAAGCGGTGCGGCCGGCATCACAGCCGAGGCGGAAGGCGTTCGCCATCGCGACGGGATCGGCGGCTTTTGCGATCGCGGTGTTGAGCAGCACGGCGTCATAGCCGAGCTCCAGCGCCTCGGCCGCGTGGCTGGGAGCGCCGAGGCCGGCGTCGACCACCAGCGTGATGTCGGGCAGGCGCTCGCGCAGCAGCCTCAAGGCATCGCGATTGGTGATGCCCTTCGCGCTGCCGATCGGAGCCGCCCACGGCATCACCACCTTGCAGCCGGCATCGATCAGGCGGTTGGCGACCGAGAGATCCTCGGTGCAATAGGGGAACACTTCAAAGCCGTCCTTGATCAGGATGGTGGCGGCTTCGACGAGGCCGACGACATCGGGCTGCAGCGTGTCGTTGTCGGCGATCACCTCGAGCTTGATCCAGCTCGTCCCGAACAATTCGCGCGCGAGCTTTGCCGTGGTCACGGCCTCGCGCACGCTGCGGCATCCCGCGGTGTTCGGCAGCACGGTGACGTCGAGCTCGCGGATCAGCTTCCAGAACGCGTCCCCGGTCTTGCCGCCGGCGGATTCGCGCCGCAGCGACACCGTGACGATGTTCGAGCCGGAGGCGCGGATCGCTTCCTGCATGATCGCAGGCGAGGGATAGAGCGCGCTGCCGATCAGCAGGCGGGAGGCGAAGGATTTGCCGTAGAAGGTCACCATGGCTTCAATTTCCTTGCGGGCGACTTGCACAGACCGTCATCCTGAGGTGCGCGCACTTGCGCGCCTCGAAGGATGACAGCGCCGCTTGCGGCCATCCTTCGAGGCGAGCCGAAGACGGCTCGCACCTCAGGATGACGGCGTCGTTTGTGGCGACAGGCATCACCTCACCCTCCCTGCCGCGGCGTGATGATCTCGATCTCGTCGCCGGCCTTCAGTGCCGTCTCGGCCCAGCGGCTCTTTGGCACGACGTCGTAGTTCAGCGCGATCGCAAAATGCGTGCCCTCGTAGTCGAGCTCCGAGAGCAGCGCATCGACGCTTCCCGAAGTCACCTCGCGCTGCTCGCCGTTGACGATCAAACGCATCGCATCACCTCGTTGTCGATCTGGCCGCGCTCGACATAGGCGAGCGTCAGCTCGGCGAGCGCCGGCGCGATCAGGAAGCCGTGCCGGTAGAGGCCATTGACGGAGATCGTCTTGCCGCGAATGCCGATGCGCGGCAGATTGTCGGGGTAGGCGGGACGCAGCCCCGAGCCGAATTCGACGATGCGGGCCTCGCCGAAGGCGGGGTGCACGGCGTAGGCCGCGCCCAAAAGCTCCAGCGCGGAGCGGACACTGACGCCGGTGTCCTCGGCCTCGATCGAGGTCGCGCCCAGCATGAACAGATTGTCCTCGCGCGGGATCACGTAAAGCGGCCAGCGCGGATGCATCAGCCGCACCGGGCGCGCCAGCTGCACCTCGTCTGTCTCGATCAGGATCATCTCGCCCTTGACGCCGCGAAGCTCGCTCTGCTCGTCGCGGGCGCCAAGGCCGCGACAGTCGATCACGATGCCGTCGAGATCCCCGGCTGCGACGTCGCTGGAGAACTTGATGGTGCCGCCGGCGGCGCGGATGCGATCGTGCAACTGCGGCAGCACGCGGCGCGGCTCGACATGGCCCTCGGCCGGGAAGAACAGCGCGTCGCGGAAGCGGCCCTCCAGCGAGGGTTCGAGCGCGGCGAGGCCTGAGGCATCGAGCCGGCGGTGGTCCTCGGTCATGCGCGCAAAACGCTCGAAATCGTTGCGTTCGCGCGGATGGGCGACGACCAGCGAGCCGTTGAAGGGCGTGTCGGGCAGCTCGCGCCGCCAGAGGTCGAGCGAGCGCAGCCCCAGGCGGCTGACGATGGGTTCGGCGACCTCGGACTCGCAATAGGGCGCGAGCATGCCGCCGGCCCAATGGCTGGTAGCGTCCGTCATCGCCTCGTCACCGCGCTCGTGCAAGGTCACGGCATGGCCGGCCTGCGCGAACAGCAGGGCTTGCCAGGCTCCGGCGATGCCTGCGCCGATGATGGATACCGGTGAATCCGGTCGCTTGGTCGTTTGCAACATCCCTGTCCCTTCGCCGGCATGACCCGGATCAGGTTCAAAGGGTCACCGCGGTCCTGGGCGGTATTGCCCATTTAGCGGTATCTCAGCTCCTCCTCGGAGCACCCCTCGGAACGGCTCTAATGTATGCCACGGAGGCGGGGTGGTCAACGCGTGTTGCGGGAACCCTCATGCCCCGGACGCAGCGCATCACGCAGTGCTGCGCTGCTGAGCCGGGGCCCATGCTGATGCAGGGATGCTGGGTCCCGGCGCTGCGCAGCAACGCTACGCGCTGCAGCGCGTCCGGGACACGAGCGGCTATTGCGAGGCTTGCGCCCGCGCATTGCGGACACGCTGGGCCAGCTTCCTGTGCGGAGTGGCGCCGAACATCGGCTGCGGGTTGCCGTTGGGCTCGAGCCAGGGTTGGCCCATATTGCCCATATTGGTATCGCCCATATTGGCGATTTGCACGGCCTGCTGCCGCTGGCGTTTGGCGGCGTAGTAATAGCCGCCGGCGAAATAACGCACGGCCCGGGCATGGTCGCCGTTGGCGGCACGATAGGCGCCGGCGAGGTATTTCACGGCATAAGTGAGGTTGGTGTTGGGATCGCGCAGGCCGGCGGCGTCGCCGGTGTAGCCGACCCCGCGGGCGGTCGCGAGCTTGATCTGCATCAGCCCGATGGTGCCGCCGCGGCCGACGAGGTGCGGCTGGTAGCGGCTCTCGCGCATGATCACGCGATGCACCAGCGCTTCCGGCACGCCGTTGGCGCGGGCATGCGCCGCGACCATCTCGGCATATTCGGCTTCGCCCGCGACTGCGGCCTGCGGCAATGTCAATCCGGCCGCGAGCAGCGCGGCAATGCATAAAATTTTCATCAGATATCCCTGAGGTCCCCTAGGTGACCTGCGCCCAGCCGCCGTTAGGCCTTCCGAACGCGGCGATGATGTGACCAAACGCCGCCATCGCCCGATTTTGCGGTGCCGAGCCGCGGTTACGACTCAAAGCTGGCGCAAGAGAGCTTCGGGGACGGACGATCCCCGCTCGCGGCAGCACGCCTGTCTATTCGCGCGTGCCAGCGAAAGCGAGTAAGAAGACGCTGCAAATCGGGAGAGGTGCCATGACAAAAGCAAACCTCGGCGACATCCCCAGACAGAACCCCTGTGCCCAATGCGGCACGCCGATTCCAAAGCCTGACTGGATCGAGCCGGGCGAGGGGCGCGTCTCCTATCTCTGGAATTGCCACGCCTGCAATTATCGCTTCGAGGCGGTGGCCATCTTCGACGAGACCGCCATCGAGCACCCGCCGCTCGCGGCGTGAGTCAGGCGGCGAGCCGCGGCTGCTGCCAGAGCGGCAATTGCATTCGTACGATCAGTCCATGTGGGTTGCGGTCGTGCAGCGACAGCTCGCCGCCATGGGCGAGCGCGATGGCGCGCGCGATCGACAGGCCGAGCCCGAAGCCGGTGGATTCGTCCATGGTGCGCGCATCGTCGCCGCGCACGAACGGCTCCAGCATCTCCTGCTTTCGGGCATCCGAAATGCCAGGGCCGTCGTCCTCGACGTCGATGACGAGCGTGGTACCCGAGATGTCGAGGCGGATCGTCACCTCGGCGCCGAAGCGCACCGCGTTCTCGACCAGGTTGGTGACGCCACGATGCAGATCGTCGGGCCGCGCGGCGGCGGTCGCGGACGCCGGCCCGTCATAATGCACGACATGGCCCATGTCGCCGAACTGGTCGGCGACGAGCTGGAGCGTGCTGGCGATGTCGACCAGCGTCACGGCTTCGACCTTGCGGTCGTTGCGCAGTAGCGACAGCACCGATTCCAGCATCGCGCGCATCTGGTCGAGGTCCATCAGCATGCGCTTGCGGTTGCCCTCGTCCTCGATGAATTCGGCGCGCAGGCGCAGCCGCGTGATCGGCGTGCGCAGATCGTGGCTGATCGCGGCGAGCATCCGGGTGCGATCCGACATCAGCCGGGCGATCCGCTCATGCATGCGGTTGAGCGCGCGCGCCACCGAGCGGATCTCTTCAGGGCCGCGCTCCGGCAGCGGCTCCGCCTCGCCGTCGACGCTGAAATTCTCGGCGGCCTTGGCGAATGACGATAGCGGTGCTGCCAGCGCGCGCGCCGCCCACAGGCCGAGCACGCTGACGCAGATGAAGGCGGTCATCAGCGCCGTCAGCCAGGGGCCGCCCCAGAACCACGGGCGCGGGCCGCCCTCGACATGTCCGGCGATCACGGTGCCGTCGGGCAACTCGACGCCGACGCGGGATGCTGTGCCGCCCGAGGTCAGCTGGACCGCCCTGTAGCCGCGTCCGAGATGACGGCGCATCCCGCGCAGATGCTGATTGTCGCTCTCTGCGACGTTTGCGGTGCCAGGTGCGAGCATTTCGATGCCGAGCTTGGGGAAGGCGCGCGCGAGATCGGCGACGAGGCGCGGACGCTCGCCGGCCTCGGCCGAGCCGAGCAGCAGCGCGGCATCGGTCAGCTGATGCGCTCCGTCCGGCGGCGTGTCGGGGCGGTCGGGCCGGCTGATCAGGAAGGCGGTGGTGACGACGAGATGGAGCGCGACGGTCGAAGCCAGCACCAGCGCGGCGATCTGCCCGCCGATCCCCTTGAGGTGGAAGAATCCGATCGGCTTCATCGTTGGCGTCCCCTTCAACTGCTCAGGGGCGCCGCAACCGCTTCAATGCTCGCTGCTTGAGTGCCTTGAGGACTCGCCACCTGCGTTCGCGGCGTGAACAGATAGCCGCCGGAGCGCACCGTCTTGATGAGCGTGGGATCGGTTGGATTGGGCTCGATCTTGCGGCGGATGCGGCTGACCAGCACGTCGATGGAGCGTTCGAACGAACCGGTGCTGCGCCCTTGCGTGAGGTCGAGCAGGCTGTCGCGCGACAGCACGCGGCCGGGCCGTTCGCAGAACGTGCGCAAGAGATCGAATTCGGCGCTGGTCACCGCGACGCGCGCGCCTTCGGGATTGCGCAGCTCGCGCAGGCGCAGGTCGATGTGCCAGCCCTCGAAGGTGAGCGTGGAGGCGCCTTCGATCGAGCTCGCCGCCTGGGCCGCGGCCTGGCGGCGCAGCACCGCGTTGATGCGGGCGAGCAGCTCGCGCGGGTTGAACGGTTTCGGCAGATAGTCGTCCGCGCCCATCTCGAGGCCGACGATGCGGTCGACGTCCTCGCCGCGCGCGGTCAGCATGATGATCGGCGTCTGCGCCTCGGCACGCACCTTGCGGCACAGGCTGAGGCCGTCCTCGCCCGGCAGCATGACATCGAGGATGATGAGGTCGACGCGGTGATCGGCCATGGCGCGCGACATCTCGCGGCCGTCGCTCACGGCGGTGACGTTGCAGGCGTTGTTGCGCAGGTACTTCGCAATCAACGTCCGGGTTTCGCGGTCGTCTTCGACGACCAGGATGTTGGGATTGGGAATGGCCATGCGCTTTGTTTGTCCAGGATTCGGGCCAAATGGCGAAGATTTTTGTTTCGGATTGTTTCTGCCGGGCTTCCCGCAACAGGCGGCAATCGCGCCGTCGCGAAGCGGCAAGGTCTCGTTAAGGCCGTTAACCATAGCGTGGCGTGGTCCGCGACGAAACCCCGCAAAATCCACGGAGCCATCATGACCTCGATTTCGGCGGCCTCCGCCAACAACCACCCCTCGCCGCTGCAGCGGCTGCAGCAGGAATTGCAATCGGAAGTGTCCGCCGGCACGATCTCGTCGTCGGACCAGTCAGCGCTCTCGACGGCGCTGACCGACATCGACACGGCACTCCAGCAGAGCCGCTCGAGCGACCAGTCGAGCGGCACGCGTCCCTCCAAGGAGGACATGAAGTCGAAGATCGACGACCTCATCTCGAACGAGGTGTCGAACGGCACGCTGACCTCGGACCAGGCCGAAGCGCTCAGGGGCGTGTTTCAGTCCGCCTTCGCGAGCGGTCCGGGCGGGCCGGGTGGCGCCGCCGGTGCAGGCGGACCTCCGCCCGGTCCGCCGCCGGACGACAGCGCTTCGGATTCGGCGTCGTCTGCGGATTCGACCAGAAGCACGTCGACCGATGCCTCCGCGGCCGAAATTCTCCAGCAGTTCCTGCAGGCGCTGCAGCAGTCGCAATCATCGAGCTCGTCCTACGGCGCCAACGGCAGCTCGTCCGGCAATTCCGACCTCTCCGCGCTTCTGATCGACTACAAGAGCTGACCCTGAGCGACGCGGGTCGGCGCGGGTCCTCGCCACGATCGTGCTTCACCCAGGGCACATGATCGTCGGCGGGGAACCGTGCGCCGCAAAATGTTCCTGGGTGACACAGTCCCTGCGAGGTTTCCGCACTCGCGCATCGCGCGACGAAATTGCGGCGCGCACGGAACTGCGTGTGATCAGCGCTGTTTTCTCCACACGAGTTTTTTTCTGTGAAGGAGAGGACAACATGCTGACGAAATCCATCGCCGCCGGCCTCGCCGGCACCGCACTGCTTGCGACCATTGCGTTCGCGCAATCGCCGACCGCCACCACCGACAAGGCGCCGACCGCGGCAACCGCGACGACGGCCACCACGACCGCTTCCGGCGAGTGGCGTACGTCGAAGATGTCGGGCCTGAAGGTCTATAACGAGGCCAACGAGAACATCGGCTCGATCAACGAGCTGCTGATGGACAAGAGCGGCAACGTCAAGATTGCCGTGATCGGCGTCGGCGGCTTCCTCGGCATGGGCGAGCATCTGGTCGCCGTGCCCTATGAGAAATTGAAGTTCGTCAACGAGGCCGTCGCCTATACCGGCACCGGCACGAACCCGGGCGCCAAGCCCGCCGCATCGACCACGACAGGCGCTGCGACCGGCACCGACAGGCCGGCTGCGACCACGACGTCGTCCACCTCGAAGTGGTATCCGGACCACGCCGTGTTCAATGCCAGCAAGGACGAGCTGAAGAACATGCCGGAGTTCAAGTACGCGGAGTAATGCAGCCCGCGTAACTGCCTAAACGAAGCGCGCCTGGTTTTCGCCGGGCGCGCTGTCGTGTCTATTTCTTACCTCATCCCGCTAGCGGGGCGAGGGAGACGGCTCTCAGTGCGTCACCAGCGGGCAGCCGCCCTTGTCGAGCGGGCGGAAGGCCTCGTCGCCGGGCACGGTGGCGATCAGCTTGTAGAGGTCCCACTCTCCCTTGGATTCCTCGGGCTTCTTGACCTCGAACAGATACATGTCGTGGACCATGCGGCCGTCGATGCGGATCTTGCCGCCTCTTGCGAAGAAGTCGTTGACCGGCGTCTTGCGCATCTGCTCCATCACCTTCGGCGCCTCGTCGCTCTTGATGGCGTCGATCGCCTTCAGATAGTGCATGGTCGCCGAGTAGAGCCCGGCCTGGATCATGGTCGGCATGTGGCCGACCTTCTCGTTGAAGCGCTTGGAGAAGGCGCGGGTCTCCTCGTTCATGTCCCAGTAGAAGGCGTCGGTGACGATCAGGCCTTGGGTTGCCTTGATGCCGAGCGAATGCGTGTCGGTGATCTCCTGCAGGAGCGCGATCATCTTCTGGCCGCCCTGGGTCAGGCCGAACTCGGACGCCTGCTTCAACGCGTTGGTGGTGTCGCCGCCGGCATTGGCCAGCGCGACCACCTTGGCCTTGGAGGCCTGGGCCTGGAGCAGGAACGAGGAGAAATCCGACGAGTTGAGCGGATGGCGGACTTCGCCGAGCACCTTGCCGCCGCTCTCCTTGACGACGTTGGCGGCGTCGCGCTGCAGCGCCATGCCGAAGGCGTAGTCGGCGGTGACGAAGAACCAGCTATCCTCGCCGCGCTTGACCATCGCCTTGCCGGCGACGTTCGACAGCGCATAGGTGTCGTAGGTCCAGTGCACGGTGTTGGGCGAGCAGGCGGTGCCGGTGATGTCGGACGAGCCGCCGCCGGAATTGATGTTGATCCTGTTCTTCTCGCGCGTCAGCGCCGAGACCGGCAGCGCCACCGATGACGTCGGCACGTCGAAGATCGCGTCGACCTTGTCGTTGTCGTACCAGTTGCGGGCGATGTTGACGCCGACGTCGGGCTTGTTCTGGTGGTCGGCGGCGACCACCTGCACGGGCTTGCCCGCGACCTTCGCGCCGTAATCGGCGACCGCCATCTCGACGGCGGCGAGCGAGCCCTTGCCGGTCGCGTCCGCATAAAGGCTGGACATGTCCGTGAGCACGCCGATCTTGACGACATCGTCGGAAATCTGCGCCTGCGCCGCGCCGGACGTAGCGGCGAGGGCGAAACCGGCCGCGACGGCGGCGATGAGTTTTTGCATGGTTGTTCTCCCTATGTGTTGTTGTTCGGGCTTTGTTGCGGGGACTGTTCTAGCGACAATCGACCGCGGCAGCTAAGCGATGCGCGCCATAGCGGAATGCAAAAAGAGAAGGGGCGGGCAGTGTTCCCTTCGCCTCTCCCCGCAGCTGATGAGGCTCAGCAGGATCAGCGAGCTCAGGATCGTAGGGTGGGCAAAGGCGCACTTGCGCCGTGCCCACCATCTCAGCATGATCGAGGGACATGGTGGGCACGCTTCCGCCTTCGCTCTTCGAGCTACGGCGGACAAGTCGCTTTGCCCACCCTACGATACTGCCGTCGTCCTTGCGAAGACTTCCCCTCACCCTGCAATCGTGGAGAAGGAAGAGCGCTCAGCCGCCGGCCTTGAGCCGTTCATTGCGGCGGCGCAGGCCTTCGAGGGTGGCGAGGAGGATCACCGAGACCGCCGTCAGGATCACCGC
The DNA here is from genome assembly GCF_013408065.1 of Bradyrhizobium sp. IAR9. Taxonomy (NCBI): domain Bacteria; kingdom Pseudomonadati; phylum Pseudomonadota; class Alphaproteobacteria; order Hyphomicrobiales; family Nitrobacteraceae; genus Bradyrhizobium; species Bradyrhizobium sp. IAR9. Next base: position 210,853 of record NZ_JACBZW010000009.1, on the reverse strand, counting down.
CGCTGCTGTAATCGTCGGGCTGATGTTCTCGCGGATGCCGCTGAACATTTCGCGCGGCAGGGTGCGCTGCTCGGGACCTGCCATGAACAGCACGATCACGACCTCGTCGAAGCTGGTCGCGAAGGCGAACAATGCGCCCGAGGCGAGGCCGGGCAGGATCAGCGGCAGGATCACGCGGCGAAACGCTTGAAGCGGCGAGGCGCCGAGCGAGGCGGCGGCGCGCGAAAGATTGGTGTCGAAGCTCTGCAGCGTCGCGCCGACCGTGATCACCACGAAGGGCGTCGCCAGCGCGGTGTGGGCCAGGATCAAGCCGAGATAGCTGCCGGTCAGCCCGATCGGCGCGAAGAAGAAATACAGGCCGACCGCGGTGATGACGCCGGGCACGACGACCGGCGACAGCACGAAGGCCAGCACGAGCGGCTTGAACCTACTCTTCCACTGCGCCAGGCCGAGCGCCGCGAGCGTGCCGAGCACCATGGACAGCAGCGTCGAGGCGACGCCAATGATCATGCTGTTCTTCAGCGAATTCATCCAGCGCGGCGAGCTGATGAAGTCGTCGTACCAGCGCAACGACAGGCCCGGAAGCGGATAGGTCAGGTACGAGCCCGAACTGAAGGACAGCGGCATGATCGCCAGGATCGGCGCGATCAGGAAGATGAACACCAGCGCGGAGACAATGACGGTTGCGGTCCACGCAATGCGCTGGCTCGGCGTGCGGAGGGAAGCATTGTCGCTCAATTCTTCATGCCTCCCGTGACCTGCTGGCCCTGCACCAGCTTGCCGTAGACCAGTGCCAGCAGAATGGTGGCGAGCAGCAGCACCGCACCGAGCGCCGAAGCAAGACCCCAATTGGCCGTTTCGGTGGTGTAGAGCGCGATGAAGTAGCTGATCATCTGATCGGCGGCGCCGCCGACGAGCGCAGGTGTGATGTAGTAGCCGAGCGCCAGGATGAAGACGAGCAGGCTTCCTGCGCCGATGCCGGGCAGCGTCTGCGGCAGGTAGATCCTCAAGAAAGCGGTGAACGGCGGCGCGCCGAGCGAGGCGGCGGCACGCATGTAAGCAGGTGAGATCGCCTTCATGCTGCTGTAGAGCGGCAGGATCATGAAGGGCAGGAGCACGTGGGTCATCGCCACGCAGACGCCGAAGCGGTTGTAGATCAGGCGCAGCGGCTCGTCGATGATGCCGAGCCAGTGCAGGCTGTCGTTCACGACGCCCTTGCTTTGCAACAGCACGATCCAGGCGCAGGTGCGAACCAGGAGCGACGTCCAGAACGGCAGCAGCACGAAGATCATCAGCAGGTTCGATCGTCCCGGCGGCAGTGTCGCCAGGAGGTAGGCGACCGGGAAGCCGAGGATCAGGCAGAGCGCGGTGACGCTGAGGCTGATGATGAAGGTGCGGGTGAACAGGCTGCGATAGATGGCCTGGTCCGGCGGGGCCGCGACGATCGCGCCGTCGACGTTCCTGACCAGGTCGAGCGCCGCCAGCAGGTAGAAGCCCGTGATGGGGCCGCTGGCGTCCCTGATGGTCGTCCAGGTGGCGCGTTCGCGCCAGGCCGGATTGATCTTGCCGAGCGTCTCCTTGGCCGAGCCTGGCTCCGGCATCGTCTTCAAATTGCGTGCCGTGCTGGTCAGGATCGTGCGAAAACCGTTGAGTGCGTAATTCAGCCGCTTCGCCGCAATCGCGATGGTGCCAGAGGCGCGCGCCGCCACGATGTCGCTTGCCAGCGCAGCGTACGCCTTTTCGTCCGGCAGGTCCTTGCCGTCCCAATCGGCGAGAGCCGCGGCGGTTTGAGGCAGAACCTGACGCACCTCCCTGTCATCGACCGCGCGCCACAGCATGCCGGCGATCGGGCCTGCGAAGGTGAAGAGCAGAAAGACGAGAAGCGGCAGGACCAGCGCCAACGCCTTGACCTGGCGTGTCCGCTCCGCGCGCCTCAATCGGCGCTTGAGCGGCACCTCGGTCGACGCATTGCCGCCGGTCAAGAGCGCATCCGTCATGGGGCGAGCCTTGCGGCGCGCGTTATTTCGCGGCCCATTTGTTGAAGCGCTCGGTCAGGCGGTCGATGTTCTCGAGCCAGAAGCCGACGTTGATCTCGACCGCGTTCTTGATGTTGTCAGGCGCCGTCGGCAGGTCCTTCAGAACGGCGGGCTGCAGCTTGCCGGCGGCGTCCTTGTTCGAGGTGCCGTAGGCAATGTTCTCGGAAAGCTTGGACTGGTTCTCCGCCTTGCCGACAAAATCCAGGAATTTGTAGGCCGCGTCCTTGTTCGGGCTGCCCTTCAGGATCACCCAGCTGTCGAGGGTGAACAGCGCGCCGTCCCAGACCATGCCGAAGTTCTTCTTCTCGTTCTTGTTCGCGGTATCGATGCGGCCATTGTAGACCGAGGTCATCGCGACTTCGCCGGAGGCGAGCAGCTGCGGCGGCTGGGCGCCGGCCTTCCACCAGACGAGGTCGCCCTTGATGGTGTCGAGCTTCTTGAACGCGCGGTCGACGCCCTCGTCGGTCGCCAGCACCTTGTAGACGTCCTTCGGCGCGACGCCGTCGGCCATCAGCGCTATCTCCAGCGTGGTCTTCGGGCCCTGACGCAGGGCGCGCTTGCCGGGAATCTTCTTGGTGTCGAAGAAGTCGGCCCAGCCCTTCGGAGCCTCCTTCAGCTTGTCCTTGTCGTAGCCGAGCACGAAGTCATAGAGGATGGCGCCGACGCCGCAGGGATTGACCGACGGCGGGATATAGGCGGCCTCGCCGCCGATCTTGGAATAGTCCATCTTCTCGAACAGGCCTTCCTCGCAGCCGACCGCGAGCTCGTCGCTCTCGACCTGGACGACATCCCAGGTGGCGGCGCCGCCCTGCACCTTGGCGCGCAACACGCCGACGCCGCCGTCCCAGGACTCGTCATTCATGGCAATTCCGGCCGCCTTCTTGAACGGTTCGAAATAGACCTTCTTCTGGGCATCCTGATACGCGCCGCCCCACGACACGACGGTGAGATCACGCGCTTGCCCGACCGTGGCCAGCGCGGCGCTGGCGGTGAAGGCCGCGGCGAAACCCAGAGCAATCTTGCCAATCTTGCGCTTCAGCATGGTCATTGTTCCTTCTTCATGTGCGTTGCATTGAGTTCGATCGCTGGATCAGACGGGATCGAGGGCGAGGCAGTCCTCGGGGCGAAAGGTGACGACCACGTTTGCACCATGTGTCAAGCTGTCATGCGCGCCCGGCTGAAGCTTGACCATGAACTCGGCATTCCCCGAGACATCGAGCACGGCCAGCGCGTGGTCGCCGAGATAGATGGTGTTTTGCACCTTGGCCGGCAGCCGGTTCGGTCCGTCACGGGAGGTGCCGTCCGGGATAATGGTGATCCGCTCCGGCCGCACCGACAGCGAGGTCGATGCGCCCGCGCCTGATATGTTGATCGCCCGCGCGGTGACAGTGCCGCCGGCAGCCAGCGCGACGCGGCAATAATCCTTGTCGACCGTCTCGACGGTGCCGGCCAGCACATTGTTCTCGCCGATGAAATGGGCGACGAAGCTGTTCACCGGGTGCTCGTACAGCGCGTCGGGCTTGTCGATCTGCTGCACGATGCCGTCATTGAACACGGCGATGCGGTCCGACATCGTGAGCGCTTCACTCTGGTCATGGGTGACGTAAACGACGGTGATGCCCATCGTCTCGTGCAGTTGCTTGATCTCAAGCTGCATCTGCTCCCGCAGGCGCTTGTCCAGCGCCCCTAGCGGCTCGTCCATCAGCACGAGTTGCGGATTGAAGACCAGCGCGCGCGCCAATGCCACGCGCTGCTGCTGGCCGCCGGACAGCTGTCCGGGCCGCCGGTGCGCCAGGTTTTCCATCTTGATCATGCGTAACGCCGACCCGACGCGCTCCTCCACGTCCGCCTTGTTCGTCTTGCGAACGGAGAGCGGGAAGGCGATATTCTCCGCGATCGTCAGGTGTGGAAACAAGGCATAGTTCTGGAACACCATGCCGATGTCGCGTTTGTGCGGCGGCATGTTCTTGATGGGCCGGCCTGACAGGTAGATCTCGCCATGGGTCGGAACCTCGAAGCCGGCCAGCATCATCAGCGTGGTGGTCTTGCCCGAGCCCGACGGGCCGAGCAGGGTAATGAACTCGCCCTTCCTGATGTCGAGGTCGAGGTTCTTCACCACGAGATGCTCGCCATCATAGGTCTTCTGAATGCCGGAGAAGCGCACCAGTGCCGGCGCAGGCGTGACCATGCCGGCTTCCATCTTGTCCCTCGCGTTACCCAATACAGTGCTGTCAGCACCTCATTCGAGGTTGCGAGGAACAGCTTAGCACCCTCCGATCAGAATGCCAGCGGCGCAACCGATCAAGAGGCGCCCAGATACGGCGAGCGAAGGCGAGCTACATCCCCGACAGCTTCGTCACCGACACATTCAGCGTGCCGCCGGCTTCCGCGACCACGCGCAGCGTCTTGGAATCGAAGGCGATGTCGGCCAGCGTCAGGCTGTCGATCTTGGCGTCGACCTTGACACCATCCTCGCTTTTCTGGAAGTCGGCGATGACGCCAGCGATCTTCTCACGCGCGTTCGCCGCAATCGGCTTCAGGTCGAGCGTCGCCCTCTGCAGCAACGCCTGTTGCATCTGCGGCACCACCGCGCGCGCCGCGGCACCCAAGAGGCCAAAAGCGGCTTCCGACTCCACCGCGAGCTGAATGTCGGTGAGCCGCAGCGTCTGCTGGGCCTGATCGAGCACCGGCCGGCCCCAGATGTGCACGGTCGCCTCGGCGCCGAGACCGAGCCAGCTCTTCTTTTCCTTGGCGCGGACCAAAAGCGAGATCAGCAGGCGCTCGCCCGACGGGACCACGTTGACGCTCTTGACGGTGACGTCGACCGGGCCGGAGCCGTCCTCGGGATAGGTGTGGCCGACCATCTGCGCGGCGATCAGCTTGTTGATCTCGGTGAAGGGCACGTCGATGGGCACGCCGATGTTCACGCCGGTGCCGGTCGGCGGCACGATCGAGATCTTGTCGGGGAACGGGCAGTCCGGCTTGGTCTGCGTCGACGTCACGCGCGTCTCCGCTTCCAGGCCCATCAGCAAGGTCACGGCCTGCGCGTCCACGCGCGGCTGCGCGGCAATGGCACGGATCGGCTTCATCTCCAGCCAGAGCGGCGGAAGCGCGGTCGAGCCCGAGCCCTGCAGCGGGATCGAGCGGCAGGCCTTGGCCCATTGCAGCTTCGCATTCTCGCGCAGCGAGGGATCGTTGCGGATGCGTTCGGAGACGATGTTGATCTGCTCGCCGACATTCTTGTCGATCAGCGGCTTGACCTGCGCCGGCACGTTGACCTTGGCGCCGGCGACGTTGAGATTGGTATCGCCGAGATTGACCTGGGCGCCGAGATTGGGCTCGAGATGCCAGTTGGCCGCAAGCTTCGGGCGCGAGGTGACGACCACGTTGCCCTTGATCTCGGCGCTGGCGTTCAAATTCTTGATGTTGACCGCGCCGATCCGTTTCGCTGCGTCACCACCAAGCACGCTGCCGAGCGCGTCGCCGAGCGCGCCTGTGGCCTTCGAGGACAGCGAGCCCGTCACGTTTAGCTTGCCGCTCAGCGGTGTCGAGATCGTCAGCACGTCCTTGTCGCCGGCAGTCGCCATCGGCCCGCGCACGGCGGTCCAGCCGATATCGGCGTTCTCCAGGATCTGCGAGATCGGGTTGTCGGCCTTCCCTGCGAAATTGCGCGGGGCGGCCTTCTCGGCCTGGTCGCGGATCGCCGACAGCGCGATGGCGACCGGCGCCACCACGATCGAGCTCTTCGCGACCGGCGGCAACGGCGGCAGTTGCGCCACCGGCGGCGCGGAATTCGTCGCGCGCGGCGACAGCCAGTCCATCGCCTTCAAGCTGATGAAGAACGACGCCGCGAGCACTACGACGGCGATCGTGATGGTCTTCAAGTTTAACGTCAGTCGCATCAATCCCCCAGGCCGCCCCGGGGCAGAAGTCTACAGGGCAGGCGAGGAGGGCGCTAGAGCGCACCGATGGGGTGGAATTGGGGCGAACGGGTTAACGGCAGCGACCGCATCGCTGCCGTGCATTCAGGTCATCGTCGGGGGCTAGCCGCGCCGGGGACGGCGGACCGCTCTCACATTGCCGTTAGGGCCACCGCCGCAGAAGAAGCGGTCACCGCCGTCGGACTCCAACCCTGACACCATCGTTCCGGCAGGCAGGTCGAGCTGCTCGAGCACCTTGCCTGTGGCGGGATCGATCCGCCTGATATCGCTATCCTCGCCCTCCCAGGTGCCGTGCCAGAGCTCGCCGTCGACCCAGGTCACCCCGGTGACGAAGCGCTTGCTTTCGATGGTGCGAAGGACCTTGCCCGTGTCCGGATCGACCTGATGGATCTTGCGCTCGCGATATTGTCCGACCCACAGCGAGCCCTCGGCCCAGGCCAGGCCGGAATCGCCACCGCCGCCGGGCGCCGGAATGCTGGTGAGCACCTTGCCCGAGGCCGCATCGATCTTCTGGATGCGATCCTCGGCGATCTGGAACAGGTGCCTTCCGTCGAACGCCGTTCCCGCATGCGCGGCGACATCGAGGGAGCGCTCGACCTTGCCGCTATCAGGATCGACTGCATTCAGCTTGTCGCCGGATGCGAACCAGACATGGCTGCCATCATAGGTGACGCCGTGCACGGCCTCAACGCCCTCAAACGGCCCGTACTCCCTGACGATCTCGGCGGCTGAACGCTTCATGTCTCGCTCCCTGTGATGTGCTCCTACCTTACGTCTTCAGCAGCGGCGTGGGGAGTAACAAGCCTGTCGGGAAACCCGGGACGGGCGGCGTCATCCAGCGCCGCGCCCGCCCATGTCCGAACGACTGCACCTTGTTCGATCGCGCCAGCTCGTCGAGCGCGCGCTGCACCGTGCGCGCACTGGTTCCCAGAGCTAATGCGAGCGCAGAGCTCGACCACGGCTCGCCATCGGAGAGGAAGGCGAGGACAGCGGCATGCTTCTCCTCGACGGGCCGCGCCAGCACCATGACCTGCCGCGTCTTGCGAGGCGTCAGTGCAAAACCCTGCTTCGTCGCAGTCACATCGGCCACAGGCTTGAGCTTGGCGCGGAGGCGGCCGATCTCCACGCGCAAGCGCGCGCGATGCGATTCATCGACGTGCCTTGCGCCGAACGCTCCGGTGATGAGCTTTTCTCGCGAGACGTCCGCGGGCCAGGCCTGCGCCAGGAGGCGGACGAGCGCGAACAGCACCGGGCGAGTCCCGAGCGCTACGATCGTGCCTCGCCTGCGCACCGAATGATGGAACGTGTCCACGACCAGCGCGTCCGAGATCGCGAGCTCCTCGACCTGTTCCAGCAGCAACGGACGTTCGTTGCCATGCGTGATCAGGCGTGCTGCGGGCGTATCGAGCACGCGGTTCGTGCTCTCGACCTCGGCTGTCAGCCCAGGGATGCCCGCCAGGCTCGCTGCGTGGGCCGCCCGGCCAAGCGCCGCGCGCGCGTCTTTGGTTCTGAGCCGCCGTATTGCGATGCCGGCGACCACGAGCTCGCGGACGACCTGCGGGGCAGGCGGAAGCGGAGAGGTACCGAGCTCGGCGAGGATACGCTCGGCGTCGTCGAGCCGTCCGACGAGAAGAAGACGGCGTGCCTCGATGTGGCCCGCATGCGTGGCATTGGCGACATCGCCGTGCTTTTCGAGCGTCGTCCGTGCCGCCGCGAGTGTCTTCGTCGGCCAGCTCAGGTCGCGTGAGACCAGCGCAATCTCTGCTTCGGCCACCACGCATCTGGCGCGCGCCACCGCCTCGCGCGGACCGAACGCGCGCGCCGCGCTTCGCAGCAGCGTCTTCGCCTTCGCGAGATCGCCGAGCTGCGCCATCGCGATGCCGCGCAGCGCCAGCGACGGCGCATCGTTGCGCAGCGCGACGCGGTTCAGAGCGCCGAGCGGATCGCCGGCCTCGAGCGCGCGCGCGGCGGCGGTGATCAGCGACTCCATGTCAATCCCGCCACACTTGTTACTCCCACCGCGCAACCGCGAGGTGCCAGAATTCGTTGACGGCCGACAAGGTGCGGTGAAGGGCGAGCGGTTCCGCGAGACGCGGAGTGATCACCCAGGCAAGACGTCAAGCAAGAGATTCGGAGAGTCATGATGACATTAGCTCAAAACGAACGGAACAACGGACAGGCAGGCATGCAAACACCGCCGGTGGTGTCGCCGCAGGACTGGGAGGCCGCCCGTCAGCAACTGCTCGTGAAGGAAAAGGCGCATACCCGTGCCCGCGACGCCCTGGCCGCCGAGCGCCGGCGCATGCCGTGGATGGAAGTGAGCAAAACCTATGCGTTCGAGGGGCCCGGCGGCAAGGTCAGCCTGCTCGACCTGTTCCAGGGCCGGCGGCAGCTGATCGTCTACCGTGCCTTCTTCGAGCCCGGCGTGTTCGGCTGGCCCGATCACGCCTGCCGCGGCTGCTCCATGGTGGCGGACCAGGTCGCCCACGTCGCGCACCTCAACGCCCGCGATACCACGCTGGTGTTCGCCTCGCGGGCGCCGCAGGCCGACATTGCGCGGCTGAAGCAGCGGATGGGCTGGACCATGCCGTGGGTCACCGTCACCGACAGCTTTGACGCCGATTTCGGCGTCGACGAATGGCATGGCACGAACGTGTTCTACCGCGACGGCAACCGCATCTTCCGCACCTATTTCGTCAAGAGCCGCGGCGACGAGCAGATGGGCGGCACCTGGAATTATCTCGACATCACGCCGCTCGGCCGCCAGGAGGTCTGGGAGGATTCGCCGAAGGGCTATCCGCAGACGCCGACCTACAAATGGTGGAACTGGCACGACAGCTACACCGAAGGCGCGGCGCCCGACAAAAAATGGGTCGAGATCTCCGACGCCGGCGAGAAGGCCTTTCGCGACGAGGCCGCGGAAGGACGTGACTAGTCCGCTCAACGCATCGGCCGGCGCTGGTCGCGATGGCGTGGTGGCTGCGCGCCATCTCACCAAGTGGCTGGCCTTGGCGGCGACGCCAACCTTCGCGATCATGGCCGTGCTGACGGCCATGATCGGGGGTGGGCCGGACATGCTGTGCGGCGCCGGGCAAGAATCTGTGCTCGGCGGCATGGTGCCGATGTATCTCTTGATGAGCGCGTTTCACTCGGCGGCGTGGCTGAGGTTGATTGCGGAGCGGCGGATTCGTTAGGGCGTCCCGCCTGCCTGCAAATAAGCAACGATCTTCCCCGCTTCCTCCGCCGAGATGCCGCCATAGGGCTGCATCTTGTTGCCGGAAACGACCTCGTCCGGCTTGACCATGAAGCGCGTGAGCTTGTCCTGGTCCCAGACGAAACCGGCATCCTTCATCGCAGAGGAATAATTATAGTCCGGGAGCGCGCCGGCCTTGCGTCCCAGAATCTTGTTGAGGTTGGGGCCGAGACGGTTGTCGCCTTCCTTCACGGAATGGCAGGTGCGGCAGGAATTGTTGAAGGCTTGGTGGGCTGCCTCGTTGCCCGCAGGCTGCTGCGCGAGCGAGGAGGGTGTCGAGAGAAGCAGTGTCACCGCTCCGGCGGCCGCAATCGTGCGCAGCGATGAACTTCGTGACGTCTGCAGGCGTGATTGCATTTGCGCCTCCATCGGGGACCCGCGCCGCAGCAAGCGCGCGCCGGAATGTCGAGGGCAAACGAAAGCGGCCCCGGGGATGTTCCGGGGCCGTTTGCGTCACAATGTCCTGTCGGTTCAGCGCGTCGCGGTTCCGAGCTCCGCTCTCCGTTCCGTCATCGGCAGCACAATCACCTTGGTGCCGACGTTGACGCGGGAATAGAGGTCGGAAACGTCATCATTGGTCATGCGGATGCAGCCGGAGGAGACGCGCTTGCCGATGGTGTCGGGGGCGTTGGTGCCGTGGATGCGGTAGATGGTGCCGCCGAGATACATGGCGCGGGCGCCAAGCGGGTTGCCGGGGCCACCGGCCATGTGGCGCGGCAGATAGGGCTGGCGGGCGATCATTTCCGGCGGCGGAGTCCAGGCCGGCCACTCTGCCTTTCTGGTGACGGACTGCGTGCCCGACCAGGTGAAGCCGTCGCGGCCGACGCCGATGCCGTAGCGCAGCGCCTGGCCGTTGCCGAGCACGTAATAGAGATAGGTGTTGGGCGTATCGATGATGATGGTGCCCGGGGCCTCACGCGTCGCGTAGGACACGGTCTGGCGACGGAAGCGTGCCGGCATCTCCACGGCATCCTGATCTTCGGACGGCTCGGTCTGATAGGTCGGCGCCTGGTAGGGCTGATAGGGCTGGATCGGCTGCGGCGCGGCGAACGGCGGCAGCGGCTGGAAGAAGGGGAAGAGCTGCACCGGCGCGGCCTTGGCTGCGCCTGCGAATGTGATCGCGGAGACCGCGACTGCGCCAAAAGCAACGGCGCGCGAAAACGTCTTGAACGTGTCCAGATTGAACATGTGATCGCCCCTGTTTGCTCGGTGGTCTCGGCCACCGCGGCACCGTTGCGGTGCTCCGTTGCGCAAGATCACTAACGGCAAAACGTTTCGGGACATTTGCGCGGAAAACCGAAAACGGTTTCACGGCGGCAAGGATTGTTTCATGACAGTTTCGTGGCCGCAGGCGCCCGTTAACGAACAAAACGGTGGGCCGACACTTCTGTGACGTCACACGCCTGAAATATCCTTCGTTGATGGTCGGAAACCGAGAATCATCAAACTCTCGGGATTTCCCCATGCGGGTATTAATCGCGACTGACGCCTGGCATCCCCAGGTTAACGGTGTGGTCCGCACCCTGACCTCGCTGGCGAATGCCGCCAAGGCCCTCGATGTCGAGATCGACTTCCTGACGCCGGACGGCTTTCCGTCCTGGCCACTGCCGACCTATCCGGGCCTGCGCATCGCGCTGCCGAGCGGAAAGGAGATCGCGCGGCGGATCGAGAAGGCTGCGCCGGACGCGCTCCACATCGCGACCGAAGGTCCGATCGGCTGGGCCGCGCGGGCCTATTGCCGTCGCAACCGGCTTGCCTTCACCACGTCCTACACGACGCGCTTTCCCGAATATGTTGCGGTGCGGACCGGCATTCCCGCCGCCGTCGGTTATGCCGTGCTGCGCCACTTTCATGATGCCGCCGCGATGACGATGGTGGCGACGCCCTCGCTGCGCCAGGAGCTCTCCGAGCGCGGCTTCAAGCGGCTCGGCTTCTGGACCCGCGGCGTCAACACCGAGCTGTTTCATCCCGATCATCCGGCGCGGCTCGATCTGCCGGGGCCGATCTTCATGACCATGGGCCGGGTCGCGGTGGAGAAGAATCTCGAAGCGTTTCTTTCGCTCGATCTGCCCGGCACCAAGGTCGTCGTCGGCGACGGTCCGCAGAAGGCGGCGCTCGAGAAGAAATATCCGGACGTGGTGTTCCTCGGCGAGAAGAAGGGCGCGGATCTCACCGCGCATCTCGCCGCCGCCGACGTGTTCGTATTTCCGAGCCTGACCGATACGTTTGGCGTGGTGCAGCTCGAGGCGCTGGCCTGCGGCACGCCGGTTGCGGCGTTTCCGGTGACGGGTCCCAAGGACGTCATCGCCGATCATCCGATCGGCGCGATCGACCACGATCTGCGTACCGCGTGCCTGCGCGCGCTCACCATGTCGCGCGAGACCTGCCGCAACTTCGCGCTGGAGCGTTCCTGGGAAAACAGCGCGCGCCAGTTCGTCGGCAATCTCACCTCACTTCAGCCCAGCCGCGTCCTGCGCGCCTCGCCTCGCATGGCGCGGCGGCCGGTGCGCGGTTGATCTTTCATTTGAACCACAGCGAGAACCTCATCGATGGCTAAGATCATGAACCTTGACGGCACCCAGCAGCTCGACCTCACGCGTGGCACGGTCGAGCAGGCCTATGACCGCTGGGCGCCCGTCTACGATCTCGTGTTCGGCGGTGTGTTCGCCAAGGGCCGGCAGGCTGCGATCGCGGCCACCAACAAGATCGGCGGCCGCGTGCTCGAGGTCGGCGTCGGCACCGGCATCTCGCTGCCGCTCTATGCACCGAACCTGCGCATCTTCGGCACCGACATCTCGGAAGCAATGCTGGACAAGGCGCGCCAGCGCGTCACCGAGGGCAAGCTGAAGAACGTCGAGGGGCTCGCGGTGATGGATGCGGAGAAGCTCGAATTCCCCGACAATTCCTTCGACGTCGTGATGGCGCAATATGTCGTCACCGCCGTGCCGAACCCGGAGAAGGCGCTCGACGAATTCGCCCGCGTGCTGCGTCCCGGTGGCGAGCTGATCATCCTCACCCGCGTCAGCGCCGACGCCGGCATGCGCCGCTTCATCGAGCAGAAGCTGCAGCCGGTGGTGCGTCCGCTCGGCTTCCGCACCGCCGAGTTCGCCTGGTCGCGCTATGCCAAATGGCTGGCCGGCGCGCACGGCATCGAGCTCGCCGAGCGCCGCCTGATTCCGCCGCTCGGCCATTTCTCGCTGGTGCGCTTCCGCAAGGTCGACGTCGCCAAAGCGGCGTGAGCTGAAGCTCACGCGTTAAGTGCGTCATCGCGCCGCTGCACATCGTCACATGACAAAATGATGATGTCACACGGCCTACATCGAATCCCTGTAATCCCGTACCCGAAAGCATTTTGGGGGAGAGCATGATCAAGAATTATCTCGAGCAGCTGCGGATCCAGCGCTGGGACGACCATCGCTACTATCACCACAGCCGCATCAACCAGAGCCTGCACTTCGTCAGCGCGCTGAGCTTTCTCTTCGCCTATGTCTGGCTGTTCATCGATCCCGTCGTCTCCGCGCTGGTCGGCTGGCTGGTCTCGATGACCTCGCGCCAGGCCGGTCACTTCTTCTTCGAGCCGCACGGCTACGACCACATCAACCAGGCCACCCACGAGCACAAGGAAGAGATCAAGGTCGGCTACAACCTGCAGCGCAAGGTGGTGCTGATGGCGATCTGGGCGGCTTCGCCGCTGGTGCTGTTCGCCGATCCGACGCTGTTCGGTCTGTTCACACCCTGGGCGAGCGCGACCGACTTCATGCGGCAGGTCGCCAAGATCTGGCTCGTGGTTGGCGGCGGCGGTCTGTTGTTCCGCACCGTGCACCTGTTCTTCATCCGTGACGTCGAAACCGGCCTCGTCTGGATGACCAAAATCCTGACCGATCCCTTCCACGATCTGATGCTCTATCGCAGCGCGCCGCTCGCCCTGATGCGCGGCGAGCTGATGGACCCCGGCCTGCACCTCAACCCCGAGCACACGCTGGGCCTCATCGGCGAGCCCACGCTCGAAGAGCAGCACGCCTGAGCGCGCTGCGTACACGACACACTCCGATGTCTAATGGTTGCGTCATGCCCGGGCTTGTCCCGGGCATCCACGTCTTGGGGGCTTCTTCTTCGCCTCTCCCCGCTTGCGGTCGGACAATCGCATATGGTGCACACAGTACAGCGGCAAAGGCAGCGGGCTCCCTCTCCCGCTCGCGGGGGAGGGCTGGGGTGGGGGTGTCTCCGCGTCGGGATTGTTGGGGATTACCGAGGATGTCCCAGTGCGGTGAGAACCCTCACCCGCCGCGCGCGGGACGATGCTTTCGCATCGCCCGGGGCGCGTCGGCCTCTCCCGCAAGCGGGAGAGGCGGAGCAAGCTCGCGCAGTGTGGCCTCAGCGCCCGAAGCGCTTGGCCAGCATCTCCTTCAGGATCTGCCGCTTGATCTGCTTGTTGGTGAGCACGCCGTCGTGCCACCAGAAGCCGTCCGCCTTCATCTTCCCGGCGGCGCGGACGAAGCGTTCGGCAACCTCGGTGAAGTCGGCGTCGGTGTAGTTCAGGCTGAAGATCAGCCGGCCGGTGCCGACCCAGCTCAAGGACAGGCCTTCAGCGCGCAGATAATATTGCAGCATCCAGTTGTAGCGGGACGGCGTGGTGTATTTCACCGTCCAGATCGACGAGAAGTTGGCGAACCGCACCGGCAGGCCGGCGCCGGTCATCATCTGGTTGAGCTTCTGCGCGCGGCTATTCCAGGTCGCGTCCAGCCCGTCATAGATGGCGCGGAAGTTCGGGCTGGCGAGCCGGCTCAGGAACTCGTCCATGGCCGTCATGACGTAGGGATGCGAGTTGAAGGTGCCGCGGGCAAAGCAGATGTCGGCGGGCCGGTCGTCGCGGAAGCGGCGCATCAGCTCGCGCTTGCCGCAGACCACGCCGACCGGCAGGCCGCCGGCGAGGCTCTTGCCGTAGGTCACCATGTCGGCGCGCACGCCGAAATATTCCTGGGCGCCGCCAGCGGCGAGGCGGAAGCCGACGAAGACCTCGTCGAAGATCAGCACGATGCCGCGCTCGGTGCAGACTTCACGCAGCTTCGTGAGCCACTCGGTGTAGGCCGCGCGATCGAAATTGCCGCCGCGAGAGGAATCCACCAGCGAGGAATCGCCGGGCGCGTTGGCGTTGGGATGCAGGCCCTGCAGCGGATTGACCAGCACGCACGCGATGTCCTTGCGGGTGCGCAGGACGTGCAGCGTCTTCTCGGACATTTCGGCGAGGGTGTAGGTCTCGTGCGCGGGAATCGGGTTGCCGACGCCGGGCTGCACGTCGCCCCACCAGCCGTGATAGGCGCCGGCGAAACGAACCAGATGCGTGCGCTTGGTGTGGTAGCGCGCAAGCCGCACCGCCTGCATCACGGCTTCGGTGCCGGACATGTGGAACGAGACTTCGTCGAGGCCGGAGATCTGGCACAGACGCTGCACGTTCTCGAGGATGACGGGATGATAGGGGCCGAGCACGGGACCGAGCGCATGCGCGCGCTTCTCGGCGCCCTCGATGCACTCCTTGTAGAAGTCGTTGCCGAAGATATTGACGCCGTAGGATCCCGTGAGGTCGTAGGACGTGTTGCCGTCGACATCCGTGACGGTGACGCCGCTGGACGATTCCATGAAGGTCGAGGTGCCCAGGTGCTCGCGGACGAGACGCGAGAACTGGAATGGCACGCGGTAGGTCTCGGTGAAGTGCAGGTCGGAGATCTTTTCCGCCGCTTCCTTCGTCATCGCGCGTCCCTTGGGATAGCGCTCGGCGTAGAGTTTGGCGAGGCGGAAGAAGGCGTCCTTGCGCTGCGTCACGACGTGATCAGGCGCGCCATCGCAGCCGAAATACTGATCCCCGCTGAACTCGTAGAACGGGAGCAGCTTTGCCACCCGGCGCGACATCTTGGAGTGCCCTGCGAGCGAGCGGTGCTTGGCGCGGGACAGTTCGACCCGCGCCTTGATCTTCGGGAAGACGGGGGCAGCAGACGCTGCGGCGGCCACGGACATCGAGAGAATCGGGAGTGTCGTTTCCATGACAACAAGCGCTAATACTGTGAGCTGACAGATTCATGACAGTCAAAGCCCTCATCGCCTCTTTCACCCAGCAGGAAGACCTCAACTTCCTGTTGACCAACCGCATTCCGCGCGCGGCCCTGACCCGCTTCATGGGCTGGTTCTCCAAGATCGAGAATCCGCTCGTGCGGGACTTCTCGATTGCGCTGTGGAAGCTGTTCTCCGACCTCGATCTGTCGGAGGCGCGCAAGACGCATTTTAAGAGTCTGCACGATTGCTTCACCCGGGAGCTCAAGCCGGGCCTGCGACCCTTTGATCCGGATCCTTCCACTGTCGCCAGCCCCTCTGACGGCATCGTCGGTGCCCACGGGAAGATCGCCGACACCGAGCTGTTTCAGGTCAAGGGCGCGCCCTATTCGCTATTCGACCTGCTCGGCGATTCCGCGCTGGTCGACCAGCACCGCAACGGCTCCTTCGTCACGCTGCGGCTGACCTCGAGCATGTATCACCGCTTCCACGCGCCCTATGACGCGCATATTGAGCGGGTCACGCTGATCCATGGCGATGTCTGGAACGTCAACCCGATCGCCTTGAAGCGGGTCGAGCGTCTCTTCTGCAAGAACGAGCGCGCGGTGATCCGGACGCATCTTTCGACCGGCGAGGCGGTGACGCTGGTGCCGGTCGCCGCGATCCTGGTCGCGAGCATCCGCCTGCACTTCCTCGACATGGTGCTGAACGCGCAGACCCGCGGGCCGGTCAATTTCCCCTGCGACGTCAACGTGGCCAAGGGCGAGGAGCTCGGCTGGTTCGAGCACGGCTCGACCATCATCATCCTCGCGCCCGGCGATTTTACCTTTTGCGAGGGCATCGCCGAGGGCACACGCATTCGCGCAGGAGAGGCGCTGTTGAGGAGAGGATAGCCTTCAATCCGCCGCGTCCGCCGCCTATATCGTCCTTCGGGGATGCATAGATCGACACGGATGTGAGTGATGGCGCGAGCGCCGGTGATGGCGGCGGGTGGTATTGTGCTGCGGCGGGGAGCGGTGCCGCTGGTTGCAGTCGTGCGTCAGCGCAAGCGCAATGAATGGGTCCTGCCCAAGGGCAAGCTCGACGACGGTGAGACTCCGAAAGAGGCCGCGCACCGCGAGGTGCTGGAAGAGACCGGCCACGACGTCGCGATCCACGAATTTCTGGGCACGCTCGTCTACCAGTCCGGCGGCCGCTCAAAAGTCGTGCATTTCTGGCGGATGGAAGCAGACGGCGGTCCGGTTCGCAAGCTGATGAACGACATCAAGGCGGTCGACTGGCTGCCGCTGGACGACGCGCTTGCACGCCTGTCGCGGGAATACGAGCGCGCCTTCCTGACCCAGATCGGCCCGATCGCGCTTGCGGCCGCGGGGTTGGCGTCCGCGCCGGTGGCCGAGCCGGTACCGTCGAGCGACGACATCGATGCCGCCTTGCAGACATTGACACCCGCCGAAGCCGCGTCCGTCGAGGAGCTGAGGCATGGTCTGCTGCAAAAGGTGAAGGCCTGGCTGCGCGGCGAGGCGTGAGTTCAAGCGCGCTGCTTTCGCGAGTTAATGCGGTTGGGCGAGCGCCAACTCCCTCCACATCGTGATTGCGAGCGCAGCGAAGCAATCCAGGATCCTTCCGCGGAAAGATCCTGGGTTGCTTCGTCGCAAGGGCTTCTCGCAATGACGAAGGAGAAAGCGGCGCGGCGAGGGCGGCGCTATCACCGCCGCTCCTTCTCCTTCGGAGCCGGCGCCGGTCTGCGCGGCGCGGCTGGGCGTTGCGGGGCAGGGAGGCGCTGCTGGAAGCCGCCGGGGCGCTGCATGCCCGGCTGTTGAGCTGCGGGCGGCTGGCCCGGCTGCATCCCGGTGCGCGGCAGTTGCGGCTGCGGATGAGTCCCGCCCGGCTGTGACGGCATGACTCCACCGGGCTGAATTTGCCCACCACGCTGCGGCTGTGTTTGCGGCGTGCCGTTTGGCTTTGCGCCCTGTCCTTCGCGCGGTGCACGTGGACGTCCGGCGCCTTCGCCGCGCTGCGGCTGGCCTTGCTGCTGGCCTCGCGGCTGCTGCCCCTGGCCCGCACGCTGGCCACCCGGCTGCACCGCGCCACCTTGTCCCTGCCGTTGCGGCGGCTGGGTGCCTTGCCGGCTTGGTGTGCCCGGCTGCTGCTGACCCGGACGGTTGTTCTGGCCGGGCTGGCCGTTCGGTCGCTGCGGCTGCTGTCCCGGCGCGGTCGTCGGCCGCAATTGTTGTTGCTGCGGCGGCTGGACCGGCCGCGGAATGCGGCTGAGCGCGGTCGGATTGGCGCGGCGGAAGTCGCGTTGCTCGGTAACGATCTGGCGGCCCGTGGTTTGCGCCAGGTGCACTTGGCCGACGAAGCCGCGGTCGCGCGCGATCTGCTGCGCGGGAATCGTGATCGGCACCGCGGCGAAGAGCATCGCGCCGGCAATGCCCGCGCCGGGGCGGATCGCAAACCCGCTCGCGCCTTGCGTCAGTGCGCCGAGCCGAGCGCCGCTGCTGCGGTCGTCGACGTCGATGTGGCCGACGCGGCCGTCGGCGTCGGGATAGAGCTTGATGTTGACGTTGCGCGCGTTGCTCGCTACCGCGCCCTCGGGCACGTCGACGACGCCGGTGGTGCCGCGGATGCCGAGCGTCGCGGTCGGCGTCGTGATCTTCATGTTGCCGGTCTTCGCCACCGCAGCCGCGACGAAGGCGACCGTGCCCCTGCCGACGTCGAAGATCGCGGAGTTCTGCTTGCCGCCGTCCTCATAGACGTAATTGTCGATGGTGATCTTCGAGCTGGCTGAAAGATTGAACGTGGTGGCGTCGTCGAAAGTGATGCCAACTGTGGAGTTCGACGAGGTCTGCACGACGTCGTTGAGATAGATATCGTCGCGCACGCGCAGCGGATAGGAATTCTTGTCACGGATTACGGTCGCGATGCCTGTCACCGTCGCGACGTTGCCGATCGGTTCGACGGCGGCGGGTTGTGCGTCCGCGGCCGGTGTCGGTGAAGCCGACGGCGCCGGGGAGGACGCTGGCGCCGGCTGCGCTTGTGGCTGGGCCTGCGCAACTTCGATCGCATCGGATGCGATCGCAACGCTCGCGCCGGCCAGCGGCAGGGCCAGCAGGGCGAGCGCGAACACGAAGCGGCGCCAGGCCAGCATTGATGGCACGAGGAAGTCCCGGTGAGAACGCGAGGCGAGATCGGTTGATATCAGCCGGGAGGACCTGAATGGCGGATGAACGTGTGTGGCAGGAGGAGGGCCGAACATTCAAACGGCGCTCTCTCTCCTTATGGTGGAGGAGCGCGCCCCTTTGCGCGCGTGGCGGACGACGCTGCGCGTCGCCGCGAGAACCATGCAGGCCCGCTGTCGATCCGGGCCTCGCCCTTCGAGACGCCTGCTATGCAGGCTCCTCAGGGTGAGGGGATAGAGTGGGGCCGACGTGCGAGATCCCGGGTCGCCCGGGATGACGAGGATAATGTCAGCTCACGCGCTTCCAGGTCTGGCCGCCGCAGAACATGCCGCCGAAGGCACAGCCCTGCACGCGCATCGCATTCGGGCCCTTCATCGCGATGGTCGAGTCGTAATTGCGGCCGGAGTCGGGATCGTGGATGCGGCCGCTCCACTTCGAGCCCTCTGGCTTCATGTTGATCAGGATGCGCGCATTGGTCTTCACGGCATAGCCGCAGAGATTGGCGCCGCACTGCTCGACGCGGACATTGCCCTTGTTCTCTTCGGTCGCCCAAACGCCGATCGGCGTGTTGGCGGCTTGCACGGGCGCGGCGGCCGCCGGAGCCGGAGCAGGAACATAAGCAGGGGCCGGCGCAGCGGCGACCGGAGCAGGAGCCGCAACGGGCGCGGGCTGCGTCGTCGCATCGATGGACGGCGCGGCGGCGACGGTCGCCGCAGGGGCCGCGGGAGCAACAACGGGGGCGGCCGGCGCGATCGCTTGCACGGGCGCCTGTTGCACGGGCTGCGGCGCCGGGGCGGGCTGCGCGGTGGTGGCGGGAGCCGGCGTGGTGTCGACGTCATCGTCCTTGGAGCCGCCGAGGCCCTTCAGGTTGATGTTGTTCAGCTTGATCGGCTTGTCCGACAGGCCCGGCGCAACGATGGTCACGCAGTTGAGCGAGGCGCAGTTGCGCGGCGTCTCGATGCGGATGTGCTGGCCCTCGATCTGGAACGAGATCGTGTTGCCGCCGGCATGGGCGGCGGTCGACGCCAGAAAGAGCGCGGCGGCGACGGTGAGCTTGTTCATGACAACCTCCGAAAATGGCGTGATCCCGATGGACTGAAGTCGCTGGTGGATGAAGCGTGGTTCGACCCTACGCCGGACCGGCCGGGCGTTCTGTGATGGGGGTCACAACGATGCGCGCCGTCTGGGTGAGGCAGCGCACATTCAGCGGCAACGCCTCTGCGTAAGCTCGTGGCGACACTCAAGGAGGTGTGGATGAAACGGCTTGCGACTTCGCTTGGCACCTTGATCGCACTGATGGCGATCACGCCCGCGGCCGTGGCCGGCTCCTATTCTTTCTCGATCGGCGGTCACCGCTTCCGCGTTGAGTCGCCGCGCAATTGCCGGTCTGCTTCTTGTGTTTCGGTGTCCAGCCGCAGCCTTCGACCGACAGAGGACGTCAACACGACGTCAGCCGCGCCGCCTGCGGTCGCGGCGCTGCAGCCGGCCTATCCCCCGGCGCCGGTCAAACCGGCGCAAGCGAGCGTCGTCGCGGCATCGCCAGCGCCGACCGGCCCTGTTGTCGCCGCCACGACGTCGCAGCCCGTTGTCGTGCCGCCGACCGGGGTCGAGACGCCGACACTCGCGGCGTCGAACCTCAATCCACCGCGGGTCGACCTGCCGCCGCGCATGGAGCCGCCGCCCTTCCCGAGTCCCGAGATCAAGCAGACCGCAACGATCGCACAGCCCAGCGAGGACGAGCCGGCCTATATGCCGCTCGGCGAATGGGAGAGCCCCGGCGCCAAGGGCACGGTCCGCATCGAGCGCTGTGGTCCTGCATTGTGCGGTTACGCGCTGACGGAGGCGTCGAGCCGCGGCGAGAGCGTGCTCGTCAACATGAAGCCGAAGTCGCACGACGTCTGGACCGGCAACATCTACAGCCGCTCCAGCGGCAACACCTATTACGCGACCATGACACTGAAGAGCTCCGGCAGGCTCCACGTCGAAGCCTGTGCGCTCGGCCGTTTCCGGTGCTCCGGCAATGACTGGACGCGGATCGAGGCGCCGCGAGAGCAACTGATCACGACATCGCGGCAATGAGGAGAGACTGTCACCCCACCCCGTCTCACATTCAGCTGCGCTTCATGTGAGCCGACCCTCCCCCTCCAGGGGAGGGTAAGCGGCCGCGATGTGGTTGATCGATGCTAGATCATGCCGAGCACGATGGCGCCAACGAACGCCATGGCGAGGTACGCGGTGACTATGCTCAGTCTCCCGGCGAACGTCATGAGGTCGCTCCCTCCGTGCGCGCCGCTTTGCGCGCGGGCATTATGGTTAACAGAGAGTCTCCTCGCGAAAAAGTCAGGCTTGCTGTCGCTCGATCCTGCCGGCTCCGGGCGCGCACCGGCCCGTATGGTTAAAGAACTCTGAAATCAACGTGTTGAAGAGTCTTTAAGTAAATTCACCGAACGTGCGTGCATGACGCGCGGAGTTCGTTTGTATCTCGTCGGCTCCATCGTCCTTGTTTCGCTAGCGGGTTGCGGACGCGGCTTCTTCCAGGCCGAACGCGAACCGTGGCGGGCCGAGGCCGAAGCCGCATGCCTGAAATCGGGTGCGGTAAAAGAGGGGCCGGATCTCGTCCGCATCGACCCGATCTCCGGGCCCGGCATGTGCGGCGCCGAGTTTCCGCTCAAGGTCGCCGCCATCGGCGAAGCCTCGAGCAGTTACGGCTTTGCCGACGAGGAGCTGCGCCCGCCGGGCAGCATCGGCGGCCAGCCGCGCTGGCCGGTGACGCAGCCGCGGTCGAATTACCCCCAGAGCCAGAATTATCCGGCATCGTCCTATCCGCAACGATCGAACTATCCCGAAAGCGCGGTGCGCCAACCCTCCGGCTATGGCAGCTCGAGCGGGCCGGTGTCGCTAAACGCGCCCGGCGTCGCCGCGCAGGAGGACGAGATCGACCTGCCGCCCGATGGCACCGACGCCGCGGGAGCGGCACGCTACATGAATGCGCCGAGCTATCCGGCGCGGCCTGCACCTTACTCCCAGGCGCCTGCGCAGCAGCCGCCGCCGCGCCTTGGCCCGGCGCAGGGCAATCCCGTCACGGCCGTCGGTCCGGTCGCGATCAAGCCGACCGCGACGCTCGCCTGTCCGATCGTGTCCGAGCTCGACCGCTGGCTCGCCGACACCGTGCAGCCCTCCGCGATGCGCTGGTTCGGCGTCCGCGTCGCCGAGATCAAGCAGATCTCCGCCTATTCCTGCCGCGGCATGAACGGCAATCCGCATTCTCACATCTCCGAACACGCCTTCGGCAACGCGCTCGACATTTCCGCCTTCGTGCTAGCCGACGGCCGCCGCGTTACCGTGAAGGATGGCTGGCGCGGCATGCCGGAGGAGCAGGGATTTTTGCGCGACGTGCAGTCGGGTGCCTGCGCGCATTTCACCACGGTGCTCGCGCCGGGGTCGAACGTCTATCACTACGATCACATCCACGTCGATCTGATGCGCCGTGCCAGCCGCCGTCTGATCTGTCAGCCCGCCGCCGTCTCCGGTGAAGAGGTCGCCTCGCGTGCGCAGTCGCGCAGGCCGTACGCGAATGCGCGCGAGCCTTCCGTGACCGGCTCGCTCGGTGCGCGCAAGAGCACGGGGCACAAGCGCGAGGAAGACGACTACGCCGACGATTAGACGGAGCAGTTGCTCTTGTAGCTGCGCTCACGGAGGCTACGATCTACTTCGGCTTCGCCGGTGCGGGGACCAGCCCCATGCAGAGCTGCACCTCGCCCGGCACGTTGTAGGTTCGCATGATATGGCGGCTGTCGCGCAGACCGGACGCCTCACGCTGCACCACGAACATCCAGAGCGCCTGGCCGGCTTCCGCCACCAGCTTGCGCCTGGCCGGCTGCAGCGAGGCCGGCGCCTCCGAGGAGGGGTGCGCGGCGTCGAACTCGCGCAAGCGCGTCAGCGCCTGTTCGAGTGAGCGGCCCATTCGTCCAAGCGCGGAGGCCTGTTCCTGGACGATCTCGTAATGGAGGATATCGACGGGCGGGCGAAGATCACGGGACATGGCCGCAAATATAGGGCCGCCTGACTGGTCCGCGCAACGCGCCGCTACTTCGCCTTATACGCGGCCAGGAACATCCGCGTCGCGCTGTCGACCACCTCGGTCATGCGCTCTTCCGACGGCGCGGGCGCAGCCTGGAACACGAAGGGCAGGAACAGCGAGGCCTTGCACAGCTCCATGAACTGCGACGCTGCGAGGTCGCAATCGTCGATCCTGAGATCGCCGGAGGCGACATGGACCTTGAGATAATCGGAGAGGCGGTTGATGGTCTTGTCCAGCACTCGCGCATAATAGCGGCGGCCGACATCGGGCATGCGCTCGGCGATCGCCATCACGGTGCGGATCGCCGATCCGCCGCCGGGCCGGCAGAGCAAGTGGATGTAGGCCCGGCCGAACTCCTTCAGTGTGGTCTCGGCATCGCGCGTGGGATCGAAATTGAACACGACCTGGCCGAACTGGAGCGCCTCCTGCTCGAGGATGGCTTCGAACAGCGCGCTTTTGTCGGCGAAGTAGACGTAGAGCGTGCCCTTGGAGACCTGCGCGGCGCGCGCGATCTCGCCCATGCTGGCGCCGTCGAAGCCGAGATCCATGAACACTTTGCGGGCGCCATCCAGGATCTGGCGACGTTTGGAGCCGTCCTCCTCCTGGATGACGTGCAGATGATCGCGGCCGGCTACAACCATTGGTTCAGGGTCTCGGCAGGTTTTTGAGTCGGGTCGGCGGCCATGAAACCCGAATAAAGGATTCTCGTCAGTAGGGTGCGGCCGGGATTATTATGTATATTGACCGAACCGTTCGGTCAATGATATTTGGATTAGCGAGAGGGAACAGGCCGCACGCCGGGTGCCCCTTTGATCGCGCTTTTTGGGGAGGCCTTTATGGCCGTATCGAGAGACCAGGCCGCGCGCGTCCTTCGCCAGGATCCGGTAGAGGAGCACGCGGACGGTGATGCCGCGATCGAGAACGCTGCCCCCCTTGCCGAGCAATTGCGCGCTCAATTGGCCGAGGAAGCCAAGCGCCGCACTGCCGAGGCGCCGGAGAAGCCCGCGACCGACAAGCCGGCCGCATCTGCGCCGGAGGCACCCGCTGCCGGCGCTCCCAAATCCGGCAAGCGCAAGTTCGTCCTGATGGGCGTCGGCCTCCTGCTGGCGCTCGCGGCCGCGAGCTATGCCGGCTACTACACGCTGGTTGGCCGCTTCTACATTTCCACCGATGACGCCTATGTCCGCGCCAACAACACCATGCTGGGCGCGCGCGTCTCCGGCCACATCGCCTCGATCCTTGCCGGCGACAACACGACCGTGAAAGCGGGCGACATTGTCTTCCGCATCGACGAGGGTGACTACAAGATCGCGGTCGATGCCGCCGCGACCAGGATCGCGACCCAGCAGGCCACCATCGATCGCATCGGCCGCCAGGTCGCCGCGCTCGACAGCCAGGTGACGCAGGCCAAGGCACAGCTCGTCTCGGCCGAGGCCGGCCTCAAGCGCGCCGATCTCGACTATGAGCGCCAGCAGGCCCTGAGCAACAAGGGGTTTGCCTCGCGCGCCACCTTCGAGAGCTCGGAAGCCGGACGCGACCAGGGCGCCGCTGCGGTCAAGGCCGCGCAGGCCGCCTACGACGTTGCAATCAGCAATGTCGACGTCGCCAAGGCGCAGCAGGCCGAAGCGCAGGCCCAGCTCGCCGAGCTCAAGACCACGCTCGCCAAGGCCGAGCGCGACTTGGCCTTCACCGCGGTCCGCGCGCCGGTCGACGGCACGTTCTCCAATCGCCTCGTCAACACCGGCGACTTCGTCGCGGTCGGCCAGCGCCTCGGCAACATCGTGCCGCTGGACGCCGTCTATATCGACGCCAATTTCAAGGAAACGCAGCTCAAGCGCATCCGTCCCGGCCAGCCGGTGACGATCAAGGTCGATGCCTACGGCATGCGCAAGTTCTCCGGTGTCGTCGACAGCATTGCGGCGGGTGCGGGCTCGGTGTTCACTCTGCTGCCGCCCGACAACGCCACCGGCAATTTCACCAAGATCGTGCAGCGCGTGCCGGTCCGCATCCGCGTGCCGAAGTCGGTGGCGAAGCAGAACCTGCTTCGTGCCGGCATGTCGGTCTATGCAACCGTCGACACCAACAAGGGCGCGGCCGACGCCGATAGCGAGGTCGACCTCGACGATCCCACCGCGATCCACCCGCAGTAGCCACAGCCTGAGCGCTGCGAGGTCAGACCATGGCCAACGCCACCACCGCTTCGCCCGCCATGATGGCCGATCCCGCTTCGGAGCGCATCGCGCCGAAGCGGCTGTTCGCGTTCATCATCATGGTGTTCGGGATGTTCATGTCGATCCTGGACATCCAGATCGTCTCGGCCTCCCTGAGCGAAATCCAGGCCGGATTGTCGGCGAGCTCCAGTGAGGTCTCCTGGGTTCAGACCGCCTATCTGATCGCCGAGGTCATTGCGATCCCGCTGTCCGGATTCCTGTCGCGCGCCTTCGGCACGCGGTTGTTGTTCGCAATCTCGGCGGCCGGATTCACTGCGTCGAGCCTGCTCTGCGGCTTCGCCACCACCATCGAGGAGATGATCCTCTGGCGCGCGCTGCAGGGTTTCCTCGGCGCCGGAATGATCCCGACGGTGTTCGCCTCGGCCTATACCGTTTTTCCACGCTCCAAATTCCACATCGTCGGTCCCATCATCGGGCTGGTCGCGACGCTGGCCCCAACCATCGGGCCGACGGTCGGCGGTTACATCACCGACCTGATGTCGTGGAACTGGCTGTTCTTCATCAACGTCGTACCCGGCATCGGCATCACCCTGGGCGTGCTGGCGCTGGTCGATTTCGACGAGCCGCATTTCGAGCTGCTCGACCGCTTCGACTGGTGGGGTCTCTTGTTCATGGCCGGCTTCCTCGGCACGCTGGAATATGTGCTGGAGGAGGGGCCGCAATATGAATGGATGCAGGATACCTCGGTCGCAATCTGCGCCTGGATCTGCGCGATCTCGGCGATCGCCTTCTTCTGGCGCGTCTTCACGGCGGCCGAGCCGATCGTCAACCTGCGCACCTTCTCCAACCGCAATTTCGCGATCGGCTGCGTCCTGCAGTTCTGCATCGGCATCGGCCTCTACGGCCTGACCTACATCTATCCGCGCTATCTCGCCGAAGTGCGCGGCTACAGCGCGCTGATGATCGGCGAGACCATGTTCGTCTCCGGGATCACGATGTTCCTGGTCGCGCCGCTGGTCGGCCGCCTCATGGTGAAGCTCGACATGCGCTACATGATCGCATTCGGCCTCGTCGTGTTCGCGATCGGCTCCTACCAGATGACCTGGATCACGCGCGACTACGATTTCTACGAGCTGCTGGTGCCGCAGATCCTGCGCGGCGTCGGCATGATGTTCGCGATGGTGCCCACCAACAACATCGCGCTCGGCACGCTGGCGCCTGATAGGGTGAAGAACGCCTCGGGCCTGTTCAACCTGATGCGCAATCTCGGCGGCGCGGTCGGACTCGCGGTCATCAACACCGTGCTCAACGACCGCACCGATTTGCACATCACCCGCCTGCAGGAGCGCGTGACCTGGGGCAATGCGTCGGCGACTGAAACTCTGACCATGTTCATGCAGAAGTTCCAGGGCCTCGGCGATTCCACGCTGATGGCGATGAAGCAGCTCTCCCAGCTCGTGCACCGCCAGGCCGTCGTAATGAGCTTCGGCGATGCCTTCTTCGTGCTGACGCTGTTCTATCTCGGCCTCAGCCTGCTGGTGACACTGCTGAGCAAGCCGGCCCCACTGACCGGCGGCGGCGGCGACGCGCATTGATCTTGCCACACACGCGGTGTCATCGTCCGGCTTGACCGGACGATCCAGTTTTCCAGAGGCGCGTTGGTGAACTCGCTCTCACCACATCCGCCGCGGCGTACTGGATGCCCCGCTTTCGCGGAGCATCACGGCGGAGGGCGGGGCGGCTGTGGAGCGCACCAAGGCCGCGCGCACCAAATTGCAACACTCATCCGTGATCTCGCGCGAGCCCCGTTGCAAGTCGCAAACGACACATCTATAAAGCGCACCTCATTCATTCGAACCGGGGAGAGATTTGCATGATTTCGTCGCTTTCGCAGATCGTACGCCCGCGCTCGATGATGTTCTGGTTCGGTATGTACGCGGCCTGTTAGAGGCCTCCTCCGCCAGTTTCGATTGGGCCAAGTTTTCGACCAAGCGTCCCGATCGCTTTCTTTCCCAAGCCAAAGCCAACCTTAAGTGACGCCGTCTCGGCCCTCGCGGCCGGCCTGCGTCCATCGATGGAGCCGGCCCGCGCCAAAAGCGGCCGGATGATGTCATGACCGCTCTGTCAAAAAAGCCCGCGGCGATACGCCTGGTGCTGCCCTTCGTATTCCGGCACTGGCTGAAGCAGCCGGGACGGGGGCTCATCGTGGCCGGCGGCCTGCTGGGTGCGACCATTGCCGACCTGTTCATGCCGGTCTTCTCGGGCCGGCTGGTCGATGCGCTGACGCGTGGCCCATCCGATCCCGATGCGCGGCATGCCGCCCTGGTTGCCTTCGGCGCCATCGTGGCGCTGGGCGCTGCCTCCGTGGCGCTGCGGCTGGCCGGCCTGCAGGCGATCGTGCCGTTCACGCTCAAGACCATGTCGGACGTCGCACAGGAGGCCTTCATCCGTGTGCAGCGCTTCTCCACCGACTGGCACGCAAACTCCTTCGCGGGCTCCACCGTGCGCAAGATCACGCGCGGCATGTGGGCGCTCGACCTGCTCAACGACACCATCCTGATGGCGTTGGCGCCCTCGCTGCTGGTGTTGATCGGCTCGATGGTCCTGATCGGGTTGCATTGGGCCTCGCTCGGCGTGGTGATCGCGGTCGGCGCGTTCTTCTACGTCACCATCACCGTCGTGTTCTCGACGCGCTACATCGCGCCGGCCGCCCGAGTCTCCAATGCCTGGGACACCAAGGTCGGCGGCACGCTTGCGGATGCCCTGACCTGCAACGCGGTGGTGAAGTCGTTCGGCGCGGAAGCGCGCGAGGATACGCGGCTCGCCCGCGTCATCAACCGATGGCGCGTGCGGGTGCGGCGGACCTGGCTGCGCTACAATTACACGGCCATGGCGCAGCTGTCGCTGCTGCTCTGCCTCCGCACGTCCGTGATCGGCGGCGCGGTGCTGTTGTGGATGTCGGGACGCGCCTCGCCTGGCGACGTGACCTATGTGCTGACCAGCTACTACATCATCCACGCCTATTTGCGTGACGTCGGCATGCACATCAACAACCTCCAGCGCTCGGTCAACGACATGGACGAGCTGGTGGCGATCCATGCCGAGCCCATCGGCATCGCCGATGCAACCGATGCGCGGCCGATCGCGATCGAGGGCGGCGAGATCGTGTTCGACGACGTGACGTTCCACTATGGCGGCCATCGCGCGCCGCTCTATGACGGGCTGTCGGTGACGATCCGGGCCGGTGAACGTGTCGGCCTCGTCGGACGCTCCGGCTCCGGCAAGACGACCTTCGTCAAACTGGTGCAGCGGCTCTACGACGTCACCGGCGGCCATGTGCTGATCGACGGGCAGGACATCGCTATGGCGACGCAGCAATCGCTGCGCAGCCAGATCGCGATCGTGCAGCAGGATCCGATCTTGTTTCACCGCTCGCTCGCCGAGAACATCGCCTATGGCCGGCCCGGCGCCAGCCTCGAGGCGATCGAGCAGGCGGCGCGGCTTGCGAACGCGCACGACTTCATCCTGCGCCTGCCCAAGGGCTACGGCACGCTGGTCGGCGAGCGCGGCGTGAAGCTGTCGGGCGGCGAGCGGCAGCGCGTGGCGCTGGCGCGCGCGTTCCTGGCGGATGCGCCGGTGCTGATCCTGGACGAGGCGACCTCGAGCCTCGATTCGGAATCGGAGGCGCTGATCCAGGAGGCGATGGAGCGGCTGATGAAGGGCCGCACCTCGATCGTGATCGCGCACCGGCTGTCGACGGTGCGCAGCCTCGATCGCATCCTGGTGTTCGACCGCGGCGAGGTCGTCGAGCAGGGCACCCACGCCGTGCTCGCGAGCAAGCCTGCAGGCATCTATCGCGGCCTGTTCGAGCGCCAGGTGGTGGAGCTCGGGCGCGTCGCAGCGGCGGAGTGAGGGGGCGGCAGCGGGGCGAACGTCCCGCTGTCACGCCGCCAAGGAATTCGTCAAGGAATGCGTCAAGGATGGAATGAGATGAAAGACCTGACGAACGGCTCCATCGTAAGACACATCCTGGCCATGGCACCTCCGATCATGGCCGGCATGATCTCGATCATGATCTGCCAACTGGTCGATCTGTACTTCGTGTCGGGCCTGGGCGATGCCGCCGTGGCGGGCGTCGCCGCGGCCGGCAATGCTGGCTTTCTCGTCAACGGGCTGATGCAGGTGCTCGGTGTCGGCGCGGGGGCACTGATCGCGCATGCCGTGGGACGCAAGGACCGGCCGGATGCGAACCTGATCTTCAACCAGGCGATCGTGCTGTCGGTGCTGTTCGGACTGTCGACCCTGCTCGCAGGTGCCGCGCTGTCGCGCGCCTACATGCGTTCGATCGCAGCGGACCAGGCCACGATTGAGGCCGGGACCACTTATCTGCTGTGGTTCATGCCGGCGCTCGCGCTGCAGTTCGCGACCCAAGTCATGGGGGCTGCGTTGCGCGCGACCGGTATCGTGCGTCCCACCATGCTGGTGCAGGCGTTTGCTGTGGCCATCAATATCGCGCTGGCGCCGGTCCTGATCACGGGCTGGGGCACCGGTCATGCGCTCGGGGTCGCCGGTGCGGGGCTGGCGAGCTCGATCGCGGTCGCCATCGGCGTGCTGGTGCTGCTGGCGTATTTCCGCAAGGTCGAGCGCTATGTCGCTTTCAATCCGGCGCAATGGCGCCCGCAGCCGCACCATTTGAAGCGCATTCTCAATGTCGGCCTGCCGGCCGGCGGCGAGTTCGCGATGATGTTCATCTTCATGGCGGTGGTCTATTACGTGCTGCGCGATTTCGGCGCGGCGGCGCAGGCCGGCTTCGGCATCGGGCAGCGCGTGCTCGGCCTGATCAACATGCCGGCGCTTGCGGTCGGGCTGGCGGCCGGGCCGATCGCCGGCCAGAATGTCGGCGCAGCCAACGCTGCGCGCGTGCGGGAAACTTTCGTCAAGGCCGCCTTGATCGTCACGATCGTGATGACCGGCTTCATGATCCTTGCGCAGGTGAAGCCGGAGCTGCTGCTCGCCGGATTCTCGAACGACCGCGAGACCATGGACATCGCCTACCTGTTCCTGCGGATCATCTCGCTCAACATGGTCGCACAGGGGTTGATCTTCACCTGCTCGAGCATGTTCCAGGCGCTCGGCAACACCAGGCCGGTGCTCTTGAGCTCGGCGACGCGCGTCTTCACCTACTCGCTGCCGGCGATCTGGCTGTCGACGCGGCCGGGCTTTCGCATGGAGTACGTCTGGTATTTGTCGGTCGCGGCGACAATATTGCAGGCGGGCTTGAGCCTGTGGTTGCTGCGCCGCGAGTTCAGGAAGCGCCTGACTTCGGCGCCGAAGGAGAAGGCCCCAGAGCAGGAGAGCGCCGAACCCATTGTGCCTCTCGCCCGCGAGCCTGCGTAACGGTGGCTTGTTCCATCCCGGCTGCTCCGGCTAACTTGCCGGGCGGTTGAGGATGGTGGGCTGCAGAAGGGCCAATGACCGGAGTGACGAACGAGCCGCGGGCGGCGTCATGGCTCTCCGCGATCTGGGCGGCGCGCTATCGCACGCCAGCCCGCTTCGTTGCGTTGATCGCGCTGCTGCTGCCGTGGACCACGACCGGGCTGATCTTCGCGCTCATACCCTGGCTGATCGCGTTCGCATTCGTCGATCTTCGCGCGTTTCCACGTTCGCTGCTTCGCCCGATCTGCCTGCTGCCGATCGCGCTGGTCGCGCTCGCCGTCGTCGGAACGTTCTGGTCGGATGCGCCATGGCCGGAGCGAATCCACGCGATCGGGCCGTCGGCGAAGCTGCTGGTCATTCCGCTCCTGATCTACCAGTTCGAGCGCTGGCCCTACGGCCATTGGGTGTTTTCCGCCTTTCTGGCGTCCTGCGCGGCCTTGATGCTCTATTCCTTCGCCGTCGCCTTCGACCCCGCACTCTCGCTGAAGCTCTATCTGTCGCGTGGGCCTTTCAGGGTCGAAAGCGGGATCGCAGTGCGCAACTATATCGACCAGAGCCAGGAATTCGCGCTCTGTGCGCTCGCGCTGGTCTATCCGATCGTGTCGCTGCTGCGACAACGCCGCGCCGCCACCGCGGCGCTGTTCGCGGTGCTCGCGATCGGATTTCTCGCCAACATGTTCTTCGTCGTGGTCTCGCGCACGGCGCTGGTGACGCTGCCGATCCTGGTGGTGCTGTTCGCGCTGCTGTATCTGCGCCTGCGTGCGGCGCTGCTTGCCGCGGGCGCGATGGGGCTGCTGGCCGTGCTGCTCTTTGGCGTGTCGCCGCATCTGCGCATGACGGTTGCGAAGTTTCAGGCCGATTATGAGACGAGCGTGCAGGATCGTCAGGTCAGCGGCATGGGTTCACGTCTGGAATACTGGAGGAAGTCCCTTCGCTTCATCGCCGATGCGCCGCTGGTCGGCCATGGCACCGGCTCGATCCGCGGCCTGTTCGCAAGCGTGGCCGCCGATGCGAAGATCGATCCGCTGCGCGGCGAGGTCGTCAGCAACCCGCACAATCAGACCCTCAGCGTAGCCGTGCAGTGGGGCGTCGTCGGTGTCCTGATCCTCTACGCGCTCTGGTTTGCGCATCTCTCGCTGTTTCGCGGCGCGGGGCTGGCCTGCTGGATCGGCCTACTGGTCGTGGTGCAGAACATGCTGACCTCGCTGCTCAACACGCATTTGTTCGACTTCACGCCGGGCTGGATCTACGTCCTCGGCGTCGGTGTCGCCGGCGGCATGGCGCTTGGCAGGAAGACGCAGAATTAGAGTGCGCCGAGACTGTTCCAGACGAGGGTCAGGCCCGACAGGAACAGCAGGCCGAGCACGACGTCGCCAAAATGCTTGTCGTTGAGGGCGTGATAGACGCGCGCGCCGGCCCAGGCGCCGATCAAAGTGCCGGGAAACGCGACCAGCGCCAGCCAGATCACCTTGAGCTCGACGAGGCCCGATGCGGTCTGCAGCACCAGTGCTGTCGCGAGCACCGTGAAATTGAAGAGCTGAAAGATGCCGCGCCGCTCATGCTTGTTCCAGCCGCGGATGTTGGCCCACAGGATCGGCAGTGGCCCGGACAACCCGGCGAGGCCGCCAAGAATACCGCCGGCAAAGCCGATCGCGCCGTCGGCGAGGCGGCCGCCGAACTTGATCGCGAGCGGCCTCTTGTTCAGATAGAGCGCGCTCGAAAAGACCAGAATCAAAATGCCGACGCTCAGCTTGAACACTTTTGGATCGGCGGAGGCGATCAGCATGGTGCCGAGCGGCACGCCGATCAGACCGCCGATCAGGAACGGCCAGACCAGCGAGAGATCGAAGCTCTTCCACATCGAGGGCAGCGTCGAGGTTTGCGCGATCACCGAGCAGATCAGCACCAGGGGCACCGCGAGCGAGGGCGGCAGCACGTAGAGCCAGATGCCGAGCGCCATCAGTGCCGTGCCGAACCCGGCCAGGCCCGAGACGAAGCCGCCGGCCAATGCGCCGAGCAACAGCAGCGCGTAGGTGAGCGTTTCCAACAGAATGTCCTCGTCGCCGGGCGATCCCGAACTGTTGATCGCCGTCGCCCGCATAGCATGCTTGCTGCTGTGCAAGTCAATCCGCCCTGCACGCAAGCGTGATCTGCGGCGCCGGGCGTTCGCGAAAGACACGCCTACATGACGGTCGTACTTCAAATCGGGGCCCGCCGCCGCCATCTGCGCTCGGATCGGACGGCCCGGAATGCGACGATGGAGAATGACCATGACCCGCACTGAAATCGCCGCTGCAGCCGCGCTGTTGGCGGCCGCCTTGATGCCGACAATGGCCCAGGCGCAGCTTTCAGAGCCTGCGGCCTATCAGGCCGCCCATCCCGACCGCGACGTGCTGAATGGCGGCCAGCTCACGCCTGCGGCGCGTGCGGCTCTCGGTCAGCGGGGCGCGCCCAGCGATGCATATGCCTTGCAGGCCTATCCGTCGCCTGGGGCACCGGTCGTGCGCTCGACCCATCGCCGTCATCGTCGATGATCTAGACGATCTGTCTGGTGTCGGCGGGCTTCTGCAGCGCGCCGACCAGGATGCGTAGCGCTTCCGTCAATTCAGACCTGTTCCGTGCCGCGCCCAGCGAGACGCGCGCCGCATGCGGCGGTGTCCCATCGATCGTGAAGGCATCGCCGGCGACGACCGCAAGTCCGTTCCGCAACAGATGCGCCGCGACATCGGGCCGGTCCTCAGGCAGCCGCAGCCACAGATGATGCGCCGCCGGCTTGGCCAGGAACTGGAAGCCTTTCAGTGTGCGCTGCGCGAGCTGTTGACGGCCGACCGCCTCGCTGCGGATGGCCGTGATGATGCGATCGGCAATGCCGCTTTCGATCCAATGCGTCACCAGCGCGACCATCAGCGGCGCCGGCATCTGCACGGTCGCCTGCAAATACGTCCGCATCTCCCGCTGCGCCTCGCTGTCGGGCGTCACCAGATAGGCAACGCGGAGCGCCGGCGCGATGCATTTTGACAGCGTGGTCGCAAGATAAGTCCGCTCCGGAATGAGATTGGCGATCGGCGATGCCGAGCGGTCGAGCAGGCCGTAGGCGTCGTCCTCGATCAGGATCGTGCCGGTATCGCGGATGATCTTTGCGATCGCGCCGCGCCGCTCGGGGACAAGCGTCGCGGTGGTCGGATTGTGCAGCGTCGGGATGAGATAGACGGCCTTCGGCTTGTGCACGCGGCAGGCCTTTGCCAGCGCATCGGGCTGGATGCCGCCATCATCCATGGCGACGCCGACGAGCTTGATGCCGAGCCGCGCTGCTGCGGCCTTGATGCCGGGGAATGTCAGCGCCTCCGTCAGCACGATGTCGCCGGGCCGCGCCAGATGGGCGAGCAGGTTGAACAGGATCGTCTGCGTGCCCGGAAAAATCACCAGCCTGTCGGCATGCGCGTGCGGCACCCGTGCGCGCATCCAGCGCGCGGCGACCTCGCGCTCATGCGCGCTGCCGCCGGGCGGCTGATAGTTGAGATACGCCGTCAGGCCCGATTGCGCGCGGATCGCTTCCATCCCGGCGATGATGCGCTCGTCGAGCTGCGCCTCCAGCGGATGCGGCGGCACGTTCATTGAAAGATCGATCGCGACGGGATGCGGCAGATCGACCGCGCGGCGCGCGCTGGTCTCCGACACGAACGAGCCCTGTCCGACCCGCGCCTCCATGATTCCGCGACGCCGCGCCTCGGTGTAGGCGCGCGTCACCGTGGTGAGGTCGACGTCGAGCGCCTTTGCAAGCGCGCGCTGCGTCGGCAGTTGTTGGCCACGCACGAGCCGGCCGGCGGCGATGTCGGCCTCCATGGCCTCGACGATGCGCTGGTAGCGCGGCCCTGATAGCTCCGAGATTGTCGGGGTCCAATCCATGCAATTTAGGTCCGCATTCTTTGAATGTCTGGATACAAAAGATTATTGTATGGATCGTCGAAAAGGAAGAGGTGTAGTCATGGCGGCCGATTCAGTCTCTCTGACGAAGGCGATGTGGCGCGGCTTTCGCGGCAAGTGCCCGAACTGCGGCGAAGGACATCTGTTCGGCCGTTTCCTAAAGGTCGCAAACAGCTGTGATCATTGCGGCGAGGAGCTGTTCCACCAGCGCGCCGATGACTTCCCCGCCTATCTCGTGATCGTCCTGGTCGGCCATCTCGTGGTCCCCGCGATCCTGGCGGTCGAGACCGCGTATGCGCCGGCGGTCTGGCTGCAACTCGTGGTGTGGTTGCCGGTGACGCTGTTCGCCTCGCTCGCGTTGCTGCAGCCGACCAAGGGTGCCATAGTCGGGCTGCAATGGCAGATCGGCATGCACGGTTTTGAGGTGAGCAAGCAGCGGCGCGAGGCCGTCCAGCTCGCGCCGGTGCTGGTAAAAGCGGACACGCGCGCGGCCCGAGGCGCGGCGACGTTAAGTCGTTCCTGAAAATGGTGAGGGGTTCGATGCGGTCAGCATCGAACCCCTCGTTGCTTCCTTAGCGCTCGAAAACGCTTTAGAATATCAGCCGGCCTGTAAGCCGGGTTCTGTAAGGCATCGTCCGCTTGCGCGAACGATACGTGACGGCCATTCCTCTGGGACCATGTTTGCACATGGCCTCGAGCAACCTACCCGGACGGCGGGCCTGACATCGCCCCGCGGCGTTATCGCTTGCGCGAGCAGCCCGCTACGCCGTCCCTATTCGGTTTTGCTCCCGGTGGGGTTTGCCATGCCGGCTCCGTTGCCGGACCCGCGGTGCGCTCTTACCGCACCTTTTCACCCTTACCCGTCTACGCAGCGTTCGCTGCTACGACGCGGCAGGCCCGAGGGCTTGCCGCGCCAAAGCCCCGTAGGGGCGAAGGCGGGCGGTTCGTTCTCTGTGGCACTTTCCCTGGGGTCGCCCCCGCCGGACGTTATCCGGCACCGTATGTCAAGGGAGCCCGGACTTTCCTCCCCGGCGGCCTTTCGGCACCTGCCGGAGCGGCCGTCCGGCCGACTGACTGACAACGCATGGGGCATTTGTGACGGTTTCGTCAAGCCGATATCGCGGCCCACGATCCGCCCGAAATAATTTATCCTGAAGATGTCGTTTGCTGCGTGCCCCGTTCGACTGGATGTCGGCGACACAGCCGAACAACAGGAGTGAAGCGATGCAATATCTGCTCATGATCTACCAGAACGAGGCCGAGTACGCGAAGATTGACACCGGAACCAGCCAGAAGATGTCGGCGGAGTATGAAGCCTTCACGCAATCCATCATCCGGAACGGCAATTTCAAGGCCGGCGATCGGCTGCGACCGACCACGACCGCGACGACGGTGCGTGTGCGCGACGGCAAGATGCTGACGACCGATGGACCGTTTGCGGAGACCCGCGAGCAGCTCGGCGGCTACTATCTGATCGAGGCCAAGGATCTCGACGCCGCGATCGAGATCGCGGCGCGGATTCCGAGCGCGCGCGTCGGTTCGATCGAGGTGCGGCCGATCTGGGTCTACGACAAGTGACGGCCGGGCCGCGCGTCGCCGCATGACCCCAGGCGAGATCGACAAAATCTTCCGCGACGAGGCGGGGCGGGCGCTGGCCACGCTGATCCGCCTCGTCGGCGATTTCGATCTCGCCGAGGACGCGCTTCAGGATGCTTTTGCCGTCGCGCTGGAACGCTGGGTGGCGTGCGAGGTCCCCGACAATCCGCGCGCCTGGCTGGTCAATATCGCCAGGCACAAGGCGATCGATCGTGTCAGGCGCCAGGCTGTCTTCCGCGGCAAGCAGCAGGCGCTCCTGCACGAGATCGAGCTCAACGCGCAAACGGTCGACGAGCCGGCGACAACGCTCGACGACGACATGCTGCGGCTGATCTTCACCTGTTGCCATCCGGCCTTCGCGCCAGAAGTTCAGGTCGCGTTGACGCTGCGCACCGTCTGCGGGCTGTCGACCACGCAGGTCGCGCGCGCCTTTCTCGTGGGCGAGGAGGCGATGGCGCAGCGGCTGGTCCGCGCCAAGCAGAAGATCAGGCTCGCCGGCATCCCCTACGAGGTGCCCGAGCGCGAGGCGCTGGCGCCGCGGCTCGATGGCGTGCTCGCCGTGATCTATCTGGTCTTCACCGAGGGCTATGTCGCGACCGCTGGCGCGGATCTGATGCGGCCTGATCTTGCGGCCGAAGCCATCCGGCTCGGCCGCTTGCTTGATCGGCTGATGCCGGATCGCGGCGGCATCAAGGGCCTGCTGGCCCTGATGTTGCTGCACGATGTGCGCCGCGCCGGACGCGAGACCGCGGCCGGCGATATCGTGCTGCTCGAGGAGCAGGACCGCATGCTGTGGGATCGCGTGCAGATCGAGGAGGGCTTGGGCCTGGTCGAGGATGCGCTGCGCGTGCCCGGACGGCCGCAGCCTTATGCTGTGCAGGCCGCGATCGCCGCGCTGCATGCCCGCGCGCCGAGCTTCGAGCAGACCGACTGGCGGCAGATCGCCGGGCTCTACGAGGTGTTGCTGCGCATCTCTCCCTCTCCGGTGATCGAGCTCAACCACGCTGCCGCCGTGTCGATGGTCGACGGGCCGGCACGTGCGCTCGATCTCGTCGATGCGATCAGCGCCCGAGGCGGGCTCCGCGGCTATGAGCTGTTGCCCGCAGTGCGCGCGGATCTGTTGCGGCGAATGGGGCGCAAGGATGAAGCATGCGAGGCGTATCGGGCAGCGACGGAGGCGACGCAGCTCGAGCCGTTGCGGCGGCTCTATGCGCGGCGGGTGAGGGAGATGAATAACTAGCGCCGTCACTTCGACGCGACGGTCGTCCCCTCTGCCGGCAGGCTCGCCAGCAGCGCCTGCAATGTCGACAGCGTCGAATGATCCGCGACACCGTCCAGCCGCGCCGGGCGGAAGTGGCGCTGGAAGGCGGTGACGACTTCCATGGTCGCGGCGTCGTATTTGCCTGTCAGCGGCACGCCGTAGCCGTATCTGGCGAGCGCCTGCTGCAGGCTCAGCACCTCGTCGCTGATAGTGCCCAGCATCAGAGTCTCGCCGCGTACGACCGGGGCCGGCGTCACCCAATGACCGACGCCGGAATTGGCCAGCGAGTGCCACGGAAATTTTTCGCCGGGGTCCTTCTTGCGCGCGGGTGCAACGTCGGAATGGCCGAGCACCCGGTGGGCCGGCACCTTGCGGCGAAGCATGATGCCGCGGCACAGCGCGATCACGGCGGCGATCTGGCGCAGCGGATATTCCGGATAGCCCCAGTCATGGCCGCGATTGATGATCTCGATGCCGATCGAGCAGGAGTTGATGTCGTCCTCGCCGGCCCAGGACGAGACGCCGGCGTGCCACGCGCGCCTGGTTTCGGGCACGCATTGCACGATGCGGCCGTCCTCCAGCACGACGTAATGCGCCGAGACGTCGGTCCCGGCCGTGCACAGCCGCGCCAGCGCGCCCTCGACATCGGGCATGCCGGTATAGTGCAGCACGATCATATCGGGCTGCCGTGCCTTGCTGCGCTCGCCATAGTTCGGCGAGGGGATGATGTCGGACACGATCGAGGAATCCGGCTCGAACGCCCTCATGCTCGCCGCGGCCTTGGGAACCGGGAGAACGCGTTGACGCTTCGAATCAGATCCAGACGGTGTGGACGAACCGGACGGCGGCATAGGCAAACCAAGGTGGGACGGAGAGTGGGCCAAGCCCTTCTCTTTACTATTCCTTTACCCTCCACCCCGCGCAATCGCGCAGCGCGGTTAACGGATGCATTTTGGCGCAAGTGTGTGGATGAAGCATCACCGCCGCATCAGCTTTTCGACTTGTCACGAGCCGAGCAACGCTTTCTTAACGCTAAGGGCCGTTACTGAGGGATGAAGAGCCGACCCGCGTCCGGAGGCGGCCAAAGCGTATTTTGGCTCGAAATCCCATGGCTGCCCGACAAATTCCGCTGGGAACATTGGGTTTGCCGCCCGGGACGACCGGGCTCGGTAACCATGCTGGACGGTGCGGTCGTGGAACCGCCGCGATACGGAGTCATTCGAGGCGTCATGGGCTTGTTCGTCCCCAATCTCGCTTGGACGTCAGGCTGGGCCTCCAGCAGGCCTGGCGCATGAGCCCGGCTCCGCACATTCCCGTTCTTGGCCCTGAGGCCATCGCCCATCTCGCCCCGCGCGATGGCGGTATTTATGTCGATGCCACCTTCGGCGCCGGCGGCTATAGCCGCGCCATCCTCGACGTGCCGGGAACCCGGCTCATTGCCATTGACCGCGACAGCACCGCCATCGCCGGCGGCGCCGAGCTGGTCGAACGCTCCGCGGGCCGGTTGACGCTGGTCGAGGACCGATTCTCCAATCTTGCCGAGGTCTGCGCCGCGCAAGGCGTGGACGCCGTGGACGGCGTCGTGATGGACGTCGGCGTGTCCTCGATGCAGCTCGACCAGGCCGGTCGCGGTTTCTCGTTCCGGCTCGACGGTCCGCTCGACATGCGGATGGGGCAGGCGGGGCCGACCGCGGCGGACGTCGTCGCCCGCGCCTCGGAAGGCGATCTCGCCGACATCATCTATCTCCTCGGCGAGGAGCGGCATTCGCGCCGCGTCGCCCGCGCCATCGTCGCGGACCGTCAGGAGACGCCGTTCACGACCACGCGCGCGCTCGCCGATCTCATCGGCAGGGTGGTGCGCTCCAAGCCCGGCGACATTCATCCGGCGACGCGGACGTTCCAGGCCCTGCGCATCTTCGTCAACGAAGAGCTCGAGGAACTTCAGACCGCGCTCGCTGCGGCCGAGCGCGTGCTCAAGCCGGGCGGGCGCCTCGTCGTGGTCTCCTTCCATTCGTTGGAAGATCGCATCGTCAAGAATTTCCTCTCCGAGCGTTCCAAGACCGGCGGCGGCTCGCGGCATTTACCGGAGGTGGCGCAGGTTTCGCCGAGCTTCCAGCTCCTGACGCGGCGGCCCGTAATCGCCGGTGAGGACGAAGTCGCGCATAACCCGCGCGCGCGCTCCGCAAAGCTCCGCGCCGCCGAGCGCACCTCGGCGCCCGCGCATCAGGATGGCGAACCATCGTCCTGGCCAAAACTCTCCGACGTGATGAGGGGCGGCTAGCGCATGCGCATCATCCACCTCTTCGTCATCGGCGCGCTGATCTTCGCAGCGGCTTATGTCTACCGGATCAAGATGGATTCCACTGCGCGCGTCGAGAAGGTGCTGCGGCTGCATGCGGAGATCCGCGAACAGCGCGACGCGATCGCCTCGCTGCGGTCCGAATGGGCCAAGCTCGACGCGCCCCATCGGCTGCAAGGCCTGTCCGACCGGCATCTGCAGCTCAAGCCGGTCAACGGCACGCAATATGATCAGCTCAAGAACCTGCCGGAGCGTCCGCCGCGGATGTTCAGGCCGGGCGAGCCCGATCCGATCGGCGCCATGCTCAACACCATCGAAGCCGCGAGCGATCCTGACAATGTGACGGGCTCCGTGCCTCAGCCCGAGGACAAGCAATGAGCGGTGCGACTCCGGCCAAACCAACGGAACCCTGGCGCCAGCGGCTGATCCGCAGCCTGCTTTACGGGCGCAATGTCGATCGCGCTGCGAAGGCGCGCGCGCGCGTTGGACTTGCCATGCTCGCCTTCGCCTCGGTCTACGCCCTGATCGGCGGCCGGCTCGTGATGTTTGCGATCGGCGCCGATGCCCATGGCGCGCGCCGCGCCGCGGCGCAGGAGGTGGTGGCGACCGCACGTCCCGACATCGTCGACCGCAACGGTGCCATCCTTGCGACCGACGTCAAGGCGGCGAGCCTGTTCGGCGAGCCGCGCCGCATCATCGACAAGGACGAGGCGATCGAGCTTCTCACGGCGACCGTGCCCGACCTCGACGAGGCCGAGGTGCGCGAGCGCCTGAGGACGCGCAAGGGCTTCGTCTGGCTTAAACGCGAGGTCACGGCGAAGCAGCAGCAGGCCATCCACAAGCTCGGCATTCCCGGCATCGGCTTCCTGCGCGAAAACAAGCGCGTCTACCCGACCGGCAACGAGGTCGCCCACCTCATCGGTCTCGTCAACATCGACAACCAGGGCATCGCCGGCATGGAGAAGTGGCTCGACAACCAGGGCCTCGCCGATCTCCATCGCGCCGGCTTTGCCACCGACCGGCTGCAAAAGCCGATCGAGCTCTCGATCGATCTGCGCGTCGAGCACGCGCTGCGGGACGAGCTCTTGAAGGCCAAGGAGAAGTTCCACACCAAGGCCGCCTCCGGCATCGTCTCCAACGTCAAGACCGGTGAGATCGTGGCGATGGTCTCGCTTCCGGACTTCGATCCGAACAATCCGAAGGAGGCGCACGACCCGGACCGCATCAACCGCCTGACCACGGGCGTCTACGAGATGGGCTCGACCTTCAAGGCGTTCACGCTGGCGATGGCGCTCGATTCCGGAAAGATCAATTTGAACACGTCGTGGGATGCCCGCGGAAATCTGCACTACGGCAAGTTCACCATCCACGACAGTCACCCGCTCGGACGCTTCATCAACACCAAGGAAGTGTTCACCTACTCGTCGAACATCGGCGCCGCGCGGATCGCGCTCGGCCAGGGTGTGGAAGCGCACAAGGCGTTCCTTGCCAAGATGGGCCAGCTGACGCGGCTGCGCACGGAACTTCCGGAGAGCGCGGCTCCGCTGATCCCGCGCCGCTGGGGTGAGCTGAACACGGTCACCATCGCGTTCGGCCAGGGCATGTCGGTGGCGCCGCTGCAGGCGGTGATGGGCATCAACGCGCTGGTGAACGGCGGCTATCTGATTCCGCCGACCTTCATGAAGCGCAGCGAATCCGAAGCGGCGGCGATGGCCAAGCGCGTCATTAAGACGGAGACCAGCGACAAGATGCGGTTCCTGATGCGGCTCAACGCCGAAATCGGCACCGCCAAGACAGCCGACGTCAAGGGCTATTATGTCGGCGGCAAGACCGGCACGTCCGAGAAGGTCATCAACGGCCGCTATGCCAAGAAGCGCGTGCTCAACTCGTTCACCGCCATCATGCCCTGCGATGATCCGAAATATCAGATCCTGATCATGCTGGACGAGCCGCAGGCGATTCCCGAAACCAAGGGCTTCATCACCTCGGGCTGGAACGCGGTGCCGACCGGCGGCAAGGTGATCGAGCGGATCGCGCCGCTTCTGGGCGTCGAACCGCGGTTCGACCTGCCGCCGTCCGAGCGCCTTATTCTTGCAGCATCCAGGACAACCCAGTAATCAATCGGGTGGGCCGTAGCCGCTGCTGAGTCGGGGATTTCCCTCAAGATTCGGCTTTCGGTACGGCGACTGGAAGACCATGAAGCTGCGCGACCTCTTAGGCAATGATGCCGCGATCGAGCCCGCAATCGCGGCGCTCGAGGCGACGGGCCTTGCGCTCGACAGCCGCGTGGTCAAGGCCGGCGATCTCTTCTTCGCACTCGCGGGCAGCAAGACCGACGGAGCGCGCTTCATCGATGCCGCGGTGGCCGCAGGCGCCGTGGCTGTCGTCGGCGACCACGCGCCGGCTGCCTGCAAGGTGCCGTTCATCACTGTCGCCAATCCGCGCCGCGCGCTGGCGCTGGCAGCTGCAAAATTCTTCCCGTCGCAGCCCGCGACCATCGCCGCGGTGACCGGCACCAGCGGTAAGACCTCGGTCGCAGCGTTTACGCGCCAGATCTGGGAGCGGCTGGGGCACGCTTCCG
Organism: Bradyrhizobium sp. IAR9; assembly: GCF_013408065.1. Taxonomy (NCBI): domain Bacteria; kingdom Pseudomonadati; phylum Pseudomonadota; class Alphaproteobacteria; order Hyphomicrobiales; family Nitrobacteraceae; genus Bradyrhizobium; species Bradyrhizobium sp. IAR9. The sequence continues at coordinate 169,050 of NZ_JACBZW010000009.1, read as the reverse complement.
CCAGCATCGGTACCATCGGCCTCGTCTCGCCCAAGCGCACCGTCTATGGCTCGCTGACCACGCCGGATCCGATTGCGCTGCACCGGCAACTCGACGAGATCGCGCGCGAGGGCGTGACGCACCTCGCCTTCGAAGCGTCCTCGCACGGGCTCGATCAGTACCGGCTCGACGGCGTGCGCGTCTCGGCCGGCGGCTTCACCAATCTGTCGCGCGACCACATGGATTATCATCCGACCGTCGCGCATTATCTTGCAGCGAAACTCCGCCTGTTCCGGGAACTCGTTTCTCCGGGCGGCGCGGCGGTGATCTCGGCCGATCACGATTGCTCGGCGGAAGCGATCGATGCTGCGAAGGCACGCGGCCTGCGCGTGATGGCAGTCGGCCGCAACGGCGACGGGGCAGGCGATGGTATCCATCTTGCCGACGCCAAGGTCGAAGGATTTTCGCAGAAGCTGACGGTCGAGCATCGCGGCAAGCGCCATGCCGTCCGGCTGCCGCTGGTCGGCGAATTCCAGATCGAGAACGCGCTGGTATCGGCCGGACTTGCGATCGGGACCGGCAGCGATGCCGCCAATGTGTTCGCAAGCCTCGAACATCTCGAAGGCGCCAAGGGCCGGCTCGAGCGCGTCGGCGAGCGCAATGGCGCGCCGATCTTCGTCGACTACGCGCACAAGCCCGATGCGCTCGCCAAGGCGCTGCAGGCGCTGCGGCCCTATGCGAAGCGCAGGCTGGTTGTCGTGTTCGGCGCCGGCGGCGATCGCGATGCCGGCAAGCGTCCGATCATGGGCGAGATCGCGGCCGACAATGCCGACGGCGTCATCATCACCGACGACAATCCGCGCAGCGAGAAGCCCGAAACCATTCGCGCCGAAATCCTCGCAACCGCAAAGGGCGCCCGCGAGATCGGCGACCGTGCCGCGGCAATCCGAACCGCGATCGAGGAATTACAGGAAGGCGATGCACTGCTCGTCGCCGGCAAGGGACACGAGACCGGGCAGATCGTCGGCGGCCAGGTGCTGCCCTTCAGTGATCACGAGGCGGTCGCCGCCGCATTAGCGTCGAGGGTTGCATGAGCGCGCCGATATGGACGGTTGCCGAAGTCGCGCGCGCGCTGGGCGCTGCCGGATCATTTCCGGATACGCCGATTGATTTCGTCACCCAGGACAGCCGGCTGGTGAAGCCGGGCAGCCTGTTCGTTGCGCTGAGCGGCACGCCGAGCGGCGGCTTCGTCTCGGCCTTCGCCAGCGCGCGCGACGGCTGGGAGTTCGCGGACAAGGCCGAGGCTTCCGGCGCGGTCGCGATGATCGTGCCGCACGAGATCGCGGGCATTCGCATCCCCCAGATCGTCGTCAAGGACACGCTGATCGACGGCCTCTGGGGCCTCGCGCGCGCCGCCCGCGCCCGCTTCCGCGGGCCTGTGATCGGGCTCACCGGCAGCGCGGGCAAGACCAGCACCAAGGAATTTCTGGCGGCCTATCCGAACGCCTATGCCAGCCCGTCCAGCTTCAACAATTTCTGGGGCGTGCCGCTGACGCTGTGCAATGCCAGGCTAGATGCCAGCCTCTGGGTCGTCGAGATGGGCATGAACCAGCAAGGCGAGATCGCGCGGCTCAGCGAACTGACGCGGCCCACCGTCGCACTCGTCGTCAACGTCCAGCCCGTGCATCTGGAAAAGCTCGGCTCGCTCGAAGCCATCCGCCGCGAGAAGGTGTCGATCGCGCTCGGCCTGCCCGAGGACGGGGTGCTGGTGCTGCCGGCCGGGCTGAAGGCATCCGAATGGAAGGGCAAGGTGGTGCGCTTCGGCGAGCATGCCGAGGTGCACGAGGTCACGCACGCGCCGCATGGCGAGAGCTGGCAGGTCGTGGCCATGATCGGCAAGAAGCAGATCGCCTTCAGCCTGACGCCGGGCGCGCCGCACCGCGTGCAGAATGCGCTGGCCGCGCTCGCCGCCATCCGCGCCGCGAGCCTCGATGCGGCGACGCTGGCGATCAAGCTCGATCGGGTCGGCATCATGACCGGCCGCGGCGTCGAGCAGGCGGTCGGCGGTATCACCGTGATCGACGACAGTTTCAACGGCAATCCGGCCAGCGTCGCCGCGGCGCTGCAAAGCCTCCAGGCGCGCAATGTGACCGGCGGCCGTCGCGTTGCCGTGCTCGGTGACATGCTGGAGCTGGGCGATGATGCACCAGGCTATCACACCGGCCTTGCCAAGCATCTCGACGGGATCGACGGGATCTACTGCGTCGGCCCTCTGATGCGCCATCTCTATGATGTGCTCCCGGCCGGCAAGGGCCTCGGCTGGCACGACGATCCCGCCACCTTGAAGCCGAGTGAGGTCGCGAACCTGCTGAAGGCAGGCGACGTCGTGGTTGTCAAGGGCAGCAAGAAGATGTTCTGGGTCAACAAGTTTGTGCCGGGCCTGGTGGCCGCCTTGCAGGCAAAGGCGTAAACTGCTTGGAAGGCGCTGTTGCCGAACCCCACCCTTTGCGGCGCGAAGCCGTCCGGTTTCCCGGAGGTCGCGCGACCATGATGAAGACCAGCGAATGCGCGTAAGGCACGTTGAGGCCAAGCTCAAGAAGATCAAGGCCAAGACCGCGTGCGCAAAGGCGCCATAGGACCGTCTGAATGTTTTACTGGCTGATCGAGCTCTCCAACACATTTCCGGGCTTCGGTGCCGTTCGCACCTTCCTGAACGTATTCCGCTACATCACCTTCCGCACTGGCGGCGCGGTCGTCACCGGCGCGCTGTTCGTGTTCCTGTTCGGGCCCTGGATTATCGATCACTTACGCATCCGCCAGGGCAAGGGCCAGCCGATCCGGACCGACGGTCCGCAATCGCATCTCGCCAAGAAGGGCACGCCTACGATGGGCGGGCTGATGATCCTGTCCGGCCTCACGGTCGGCACGGTGCTGTGGGCCAATCCGCTCAACCCCTATGTCTGGATCGTGCTGGCGGTGACGCTCGGCTTCGGCTTCGTCGGCTTCTATGACGACTACCTCAAGGTGACCAAGCAGACCACGACCGGGTTCGGCAGCAAGCTTCGCCTGCTGATCGAGGCGGCGATCGCGCTGGTGGCCTGCTACGCGCTGGTGCGGCTGAACCGCGATCCCGCATCGACCGCGCTGACGATCCCGTTCCTGAAGGACACCGTGCTGCACTTCGGCTGGTTCTTCGTCATCTTCGGTGCCTTCGTCATCGTCGGCTCCGGCAACGCGGTGAACCTCACCGACGGGCTCGACGGCCTCGCCATCGTTCCCGTGATGATCGCGACCGCGAGCTTTGCGATGATCGCCTATCTCGCCGGCAACGCGGTGTTCGCCGAATATCTGCAGATCAAATATGTCGCCGGCACCGGCGAGCTCGCGGTGCTCTGTGGTGCGTTATTGGGCGCCGGCCTCGGCTTCCTCTGGTTCAACGCGCCGCCGGCCTCGATCTTCATGGGCGACACCGGCTCGCTCGCGCTCGGCGGCATGCTCGGCGCCATCGCGGTCGCGGTGAAGCACGAGATCGTGCTGGCGGTGATCGGCGGCCTGTTCGTGCTGGAGGCGGTCTCCGTCATCGTGCAGGTGGTGTCGTTCAAGCTCACGGGCAAGCGCATCTTCCGGATGGCGCCGATCCATCACCATTTCGAGCAGCTTGGCTGGACCGAGCCGCAGATCGTGATCCGCTTCTGGATCATCTCGGTGATGCTGGCGCTGGCCGGTCTCTCCACGCTGAAGCTGCGGTGATCGATCGATGATCCCCGTCACGTCCTTCGCCGGCAAGACGGTCGCGGTGTTCGGCCTCGGCGGCTCGGGGCTTGCCTCCTGCCACGCCTTGAAGGCCGGCGGTGCCGAGGTAATCGCCGCCGACGACAATGCCGAGAATGTCGCCAAGGCCGCGCAGGCCGGCTTCATCACTGCCGATCTGCGCAACGTGTCCTGGGCGAATTTTACCGCGCTGGTGCTCGCGCCCGGCGTGCCCCTGACCCATCCAGTGCCGCACTGGAGCGTGCTGAAGGCGCGCGAGGCGGGCTGTGAGGTGATCGGCGACATCGAGCTCTTCTGCCGCGAGCGGCGCCGCCACGCGCCGGATGCGCCGTTCGTCGCCATCACCGGCACCAACGGCAAGTCGACCACGACGGCGCTGATCGCACATCTGACCAAGGTCGCCGGTTACGACACCCAGATGGGCGGCAATATCGGCATCGCGATCCTGTCGCTGGAGCCGCCACGCATGGGCCGCGTCCACGTCATCGAGATGTCGTCCTACCAGATCGACCTCACGCCCTCGCTCGATCCCTCGGTCGGCATCCTGCTCAATGTCAGCGAGGACCACATCGATCGCCACGGCACCATCGCGCACTACGCCGCGGTGAAGGAGCGTTTGGTTGCCGGCGTGCAAGCCGGCGGCACCGCGATCGTCGGCGTCGATGACGGCTTTTGCCGCGACATCGCCGACCGGCTCGACCGCGCCGGCAAGACCGTGGTGCGGATCTCCGTCAAGAATCCGCTGGCCTCAGGCATCCATGTCGAGCACGGCAATATCGTGCGCACCGCGGGCGGCGCCCGCAGCGAAATCGCCGCGCTCGGCGGCATCGGCTCGCTGCGCGGCCAGCACAACGCGCAGAACGCAGCCTGCGCCGCCGCTGCTGCGCTCGCGATGGGCGTCAGCCTCGATGTTCTGCAAAGCGGGCTGCGCAGCTTTCCAGGCCTTGCGCACCGCATGGAGCAGGTCGGCCGCCGCGGCAACGTGCTGTTCGTCAACGATTCCAAGGGCACCAATGCGGATGCCACGGCGCACGCACTGTCGTCCTTTGCCGACATTTTCTGGATCGCCGGCGGCAAGCCCAAGGCCGGCGGCATCACTGGCCTGACCGGCTATTTCCCGCGCATCCGCAAGGCCTATCTGATCGGCGAGGCCGCGCAGGAGTTTTCGGGAACGCTGGGCACGCAAGTGGCGCACGAGATCAGCCAGACCCTCGACGTCGCGGTCGAGAACGCCGCGCGCGACGCGGAAGCCTCAGGCCTCACCGACGCCGTCGTTCTGCTCTCGCCGGCCTGCGCCTCCTTCGACCAGTACCGCAATTTCGAGATCCGCGGCACAAAGTTCCGCGAGCTGGTGCAGGCGCTGCCGGGCGTGAAGCCGGTGGTGTGAGGCGCGCCGGCACGTCGTTCTCCGCTGTCGTCACCCGCGAAAGCGGGTGACCCAGTATTCCAGAGGCCCATCGAGAAGACGTCGACCGCCGCGGCGTACTGGATGCCCCGCCTTCGCGGGGCATGACGAGCATGTGTGGTGGTGCTGCGCACTATCTCCAATGTTATCGACTTCCTTAACCCTGCGGTAACCAACCTCGGCGACCAATGGACGGACCTCTGTCCGAAAGCGGCCGCCCATGCTCTCCCGTGAAGAACGCACCCCCTTTTCCGAGTGGTGGTGGACCGTCGACAAGCCGCTGATGGGCGCCATTTTGGCGCTGATGCTGACCGGGGTGATCCTGTCGCTGGCGGCAAGTCCGCCGGTTGCGACCCGCATCGGGCTCGATCCCTTCCACTTCTTCAGCCGTCACGTGCTGTTCCTGCTCCCGTCCTGCCTGGTGCTGCTCGGGGTGTCCTTCCTGTCGCCGCGCGCAATCCGCCGCTCGGCGCTGATCATCTTCGCGGCGAGCATCATCCTGATCGTGCTCACGCTTGCGATCGGCCCGGAGGTGAAGGGTTCGCGGCGCTGGATCACGCTGCTCGGCGTCAACATCCAGGCCTCCGAAATCGCAAAGCCGTCGTTCGTCGTGATCGCCGCCTGGCTGTTCGCGGAATCGACCAAGCGGCCGGAGATGCCGGCGACCTCGATGGCGCTGGTGCTGCTTATGATGCTGGTCGCGCTGCTGGTGATGGAGCCGGACTTCGGTCAGACCATGCTGATCCTGATGGTGTGGGGCTCGCTGTTCTTCATCGCGGGCATGCGCATGATCTGGGTGTTTGGCCTGGCGGGCCTCGGTGCGGCCGGCCTGTTCAGCGCCTATCTCTTTGTTCCTCACGTGGCCGGACGCATCAAGCGCTTCATGAACCCGGCCTCGGGCGACACCTTCCAGGTCGATACCGCCATGGAAGCCTTCTACAATGGCGGCTGGTTCGGGCTCGGGCCGGGCGAGGGCATCGCCAAGCGCAGCCTGCCGGACAGTCACACCGACTTCGTGTTCGCGGTCGCGGCCGAAGAGTTCGGCATCATCCTGTGCCTGGCGATGCTGACGCTGTTCGCCTTCGTCGTGATCCGCACGCTGTCGCGCGCTTATGCCAATGAGGACATGTTCTCGCGCTTTGCCGCCTCGGGTCTTGCGATCCTGTTCGGCGTGCAGGCCGCGATCAACATGTCGGTGAACCTGCAACTGATCCCCGCCAAGGGCATGACGCTGCCGTTCATCTCCTATGGCGGCTCCTCGATCGTGTCGCTCGCCTATGGTGTCGGCATGATGCTGGCCCTGACGCGGCTTCGCCCACGCACAGAGGTCGAGGCCAGCGGCCATGCCGACGCGATGCGGAGTTACGCGTAGCTGCGCTCGTGTCCCGGACAAGCGCAGCGCAGAGCCGGGACCCAGAATGCCGCACCCATATCGCAGGATTGGGCCCCGGTCAGCAGCGCACCACGCTGTGAAGGGCGGCGTGCTGCGCTGCGCCCGGGGCACGAGCATCGTGGGCCGGCTCGCAATGACTGAAAACTCCCTGTAAAACTCCCCGACCATGGACAATTCCCCCCTGATTCTTCTCGCCGCGGGCGGCACTGGCGGCCATCTGTTTCCGGCCGAGGCACTCGGCGTCGAACTGATCCGGCGCGGCTTTCGCGTCCGCCTCGTCACGGATGAGCGCGCGCTACGTTACAGCGGGCTGTTCAGCAAGGACATGATCGACGTTGTTTCGAGCGAGACCGCGCGGGGCCGCAATCCGTTGCAGCTCGCCTATGCCGGGCTCACGCTCGCTGCCGGCACGCTCTCTGCGTATAGTCTGATCAAGCGGTTGAAGCCCGTTGCCGTCGTCGGCTTCGGCGGCTATCCGACGCTGCCGCCGCTGGTCGCTGCCAAATTCGCCGGCGTACCCGGCATTATTCACGACGCCAACGCGGTGCTCGGCCGCGCCAACCGGTTCCTCTCGGGCCGCGTACGCGCGATCGCGACGTCGCTGCCCGGCGTGCTCGACCGCGATCCGGCGCTATCAGGCAAGACCACGACGGTCGGCACTCCGATGCGCCCGGCGGTGCTCGCCGCGGCTGCCGTGCCTTACGCTGCGCCCGAGGTGAACGGCCCGCTGCGGCTGCTCGTCGTCGGCGGCAGTCAGGGCGCGCGCATCATGGCCGACATCGTGCCTGGTGCGATCGAGCGGCTCGAGCCTGCGCTGTGGAGCCGGCTCATGCTGACCCAGCAGGTGCGGGACGAGGACATGGCACGCGTGCGCGCCGTCTATGACAAGCTCAAGATCAAGGTGGAGCTGGCGCCGTTCTTCACCGATTTGCCGGCACGGCTCGCTTCAAACCATCTCGTGGTATCGCGCTCCGGCGCCGGCACGGTGGCCGAGCTCGCAGCGATCGGCCGGCCCTCGATCCTGGTGCCGCTGCCGGGCTCGATCGACCAGGACCAGTTCGCCAATGCCGGCGTGCTGGTCAAGGTCGATGGCGCGATCCGCATCCCGCAGACCGAGTTCACCTCCGACCGGTTGGCGTCCGAAATCTCCGCCTTCGCCGCCGAGCCTGCGCGCCTTGCCGCCATGGCGCAGGCCGCCCGCGGCGCCGGTCGGCTCGACGCCGCCGAGCGACTGGCTGATCTGGTGGTCAAGGTCGCGGGAATCTGACGCGAAAAAGCCCTTGTCTTCGCCTTCTAAAGCGGGGCATCCAGTAGGAAAGGCGCGCGGCTGATTTGGCCGTGACCTTCGCCAGATGCCGCCTGCGCAAGGCGGCGAGGTCAGGGAACACAGCATGAGACTGCCGCGCGAGATCGGACCCATCCACTTCGTCGGGATCGGCGGGATCGGCATGAGCGGCATCGCCGAGGTGCTGGTCAATCTCGGCTATGCCGTGCAGGGCTCGGACGCTTCCGACAATTACAATCTCGACCGCCTCCGCAAGAAGGGCGCAAAAGTCTCGGTCGGCCACAAGGCCGAGAATGTCGACGGCGCCGAGGTCGTGGTCGTGTCCACCGCGATCAAGCGCGACAATCCGGAACTGATGGCGGCGCGCGAACGTCGCATTCCCGTGGTGCGCCGCGCCGAGATGCTGGCCGAGCTGATGCGGCTGAAGAGCTGCGTCGCCATCGCCGGCACCCACGGCAAAACCACCACGACCACGATGGTCGCAACGCTGCTCGATGCCGGCGGGCTCGATCCCACCGTGATCAACGGCGGCATCATCAACGCCTATGGCTCCAACGCGCGCCTTGGCGCGGGCGACTGGATGGTGGTGGAGGCCGACGAGAGCGACGGCACCTTCCTGAAGCTGCCGACCGATGTCGCCATCGTCACCAATGTCGACCCTGAGCATCTCGATCACTTCAAGACCTTCGAGGCCGTGCAGGACGCCTTCCGTCATTTCGTCGAGAACCTGCCGTTCTACGGCTTTGCGGTGATGTGCATCGATCATCCCATTGTGCAGAGCCTCGTCGGCAAGATCGAGGACCGCCGCATCATCACCTATGGCGAGAATCCGCAGGCCGATGCGCGGCTCGTCGATCTGACCCCGATGGGCGGCGGATCGAAGTTCAAGGTCGCGTTCCGCGATCGCAAGACCGGAGCCGTGCACGAGATTTCCGATTTGATGCTGCCGATGCCGGGACGTCACAACGCCTCCAACGCGACGGCGGCGATTGCTGTCGCGCGCGAGCTCGGCGTGTCCGACGAAGCAATCCGCAAGGCGATCGCCGGCTTCGGCGGTGTCAAGCGCCGCTTCACCAAGACCGGCGAATGGAACGGCGTCACCGTGATCGATGATTACGGCCACCATCCGGTCGAGATCGCGGCGGTGCTGAAGGCGGCGCGGGAATCCACCAACGGCAAGATCATCGCCGTGGTGCAGCCGCATCGCTACACCCGCCTGCAATCGCTGTTCGAGGAATTCTGCACCTGCTTCAACGATGCCGATGCGGTCGTTGTCGCCGACGTCTATGCCGCCGGCGAAGCGCCGATCGAAGGCATCGACCGCGATCATTTCGTCACGGGCCTGCGCGCCCACGGCCATCGCGAGGTGGTCCCGCTGCCGAATGCCGGCGAGCTGGCCAATATCGTCCACGGCATCGCCAAGAGCGGCGGTCTCGTCGTGTGTCTGGGAGCGGGCAACATCACGCAATGGGCATATGCCTTGCCGGATCAGTTGAAGGCGCTGGGGTGAGAATGCCGATGGGAGGCTTGCAGGCAGCCGCACGGCAAACTGCGCTCCCTCCCCCCTTGTGGGGGAGGGCGGGGGAGAGGGGTAGCCACAAACTCCGATCTCGCTTGGGGCTACCCCCCTCCCTGGCCCTCCCCCACAAGGGGGGAGGGAATGGAGAAAGCTTGCGTCCCTCACACGAGGTGAGTGTTCACGCATGACCTTCCCCGACATCACTCCCGCTCTCAAAGCCGCGATGCCGGAGCTGCGCGGGCGGCTGCTGGCCAACCAGTCGCTGGCCGAGCTGACCTGGTTTCGCGTCGGCGGCCCTGCCCAGGTGCTGTTCACGCCGGCGGATGAGGACGATCTCGCTTACTTCCTCGCGCATCTTTCTCCCGACGTTCCGGTCTATGTCGTCGGTGTCGGCTCCAATCTGATCGTGCGCGACGGCGGCATTGCGGGTGTCGTAATCCGGCTGGCGCCGCGCGCCTTCGGCGAGGCCAGCGCCAGCGGCGATATCGTCACTGCCGGTGCAGCCACGCTCGACAAGCGCGTGGCGGAAGTGGCTGCATCCGCCAATGTCGGCAGGCTCGAATTCTATTTCGGTATCCCCGGCACCATCGGCGGCGCGTTGCGCATGAATGCCGGCGCCAACGGCGGCGAGACCAAGGACGTATTGATCGAGGCGCGCGGCGTCGGGCGAGACGGCAGCAAGCACGTGTTCTCCAACGCCGACATGAAGTTCGTCTACCGCAACAGCGGCGTCGATCCCTCCATCATCTTCACCTCCGCGCGCTTTCGCGGCGAGATCAGGGATAGTGAGGCGATCCGCGCGCGCATGGCGGAGGTGCAGACCCATCGCGAGACCGCGCAGCCGATCCGCGAGAAGACCGGCGGCTCGACCTTCAAGAATCCGCCCGGCCATTCCGCCTGGAAGCTGGTGGATGCCGCCGGCTGCCGCGGCTTTCGCGTCGGCGGCGCGCAGGTCTCCGAGATGCACTGCAATTTCCTGATCAACACGGGCGATGCCACCGCGCACGACATCGAGACGCTGGGCGAGACCGTGCGCGAACGCGTGAAGGCAAATTCCGGAATTGAGCTACACTGGGAAATCAAGCGGATTGGGGTTTCCCCCTAACAGTCATTCCGGGGGCGCGCGGCGCAACCCGGAATCTCGAGATTCCGGGTCTGGTGCTTGCGCACCATCCCGGAATGACAAAGCACGAGGCAGCGAATGCGCATCACCATCCTCTTCGGCGGCTCCAACCGCGAGCGCCTGGTTTCGGTCGCCTCGGCCCAGGCCCTGCATCAGGCATTGCCCGAGGCCGATCTATGGTGGTGGGACGTCGAAGACAAGGTACACACCGTCCAGTCGAAGCAGCTGCTCGAACATGCCCGCCCCTTCGAGGACGAGTTCGCCCCCGGCACGCGCGGCATCCCGCTGGCGCAGGCGCTCGACCAGGCCAAGGCCGAGGATCGGGTGCTGGTGCTCGGTCTGCATGGCGGACGTGCCGAGAACGGCGAATTGCAGGTGATGTGCGAGGCGCGCGGCGTGCCCTTCACCGGCTCGGGCTCGGCCTCCTCGCATCTGGCCTTCGACAAGTTCGCGGCCAAGCGGTTTGCGGCGCTCGGCGGTGTGACCCCGCCGGAAAACGTTGCGCTCGACAACATCGACGAGGCTTTTGCCCAATACGGAAGGCTGATCGCAAAGCCCGCGCGCGACGGATCGAGCTATGGCCTGATCTTCGTCAACGCCAAGCAGGATCTCGTCGCCGTCCGCAATGCGGCCAAGCACGAAGAGTACGTCATCGAGCCCTACATCGCCGGCGTCGAGGCGACCTGCGGCGTGCTGGAGCGCGCCGATGGTTCGATCATCTCGCTGCCGCCGATCGAGATCATCCCGGGCGAGGGCAGTTTCGATTACGCCGCAAAATATCTCCTGAAGTCGACCCAGGAGATTTGCCCCGGCCGTTTCGCACCCGAGATCACCACGGCGCTGCAGGCGCAGGCGATGCTGGCGCACCGCGCGATGTCCTGCGCCGGCTATTCCCGGTCGGACTTCATCGTCTCGGACAAGGGCCTCGTCTATCTCGAGACCAACACGCTGCCCGGGCTGACCAAGTCCTCGCTCTACCCCAAGGCGCTGAAAGCCGAGGGCATCGAATTCGTCGACTTCCTGCGCGGCCTGGTGGAGCTCGCCGGGCAGCGCGTGCGGAAATAATTAGGACTGGTTAACGGCCGAATCGGCCAAACGGGCCAGTTTGGGGTCCAAAACCGGTAAAATGCCGGACATCGCGGCATAAATGCCTCACGTCGCGGGGCAAAATGCGCCGGACGTTAACGAACTTTACCTTTTGTTTACCAGGACGTCCGAAGGTTAACGCTGGCGGCGCATATGGCGCTTTGGCTGCCGGCGCGTGAGCTGTCGGGGGTGATGTCACCTCCAGCGAACGCTTTGAAGGGGAGAGGCTTCTTCTGCTGAAGACCAGCACCCGGCCCGGCACGTCGAAGACGTCATGTTCGCCAGGATCCGCGCGATGTCGCGGGCAAACTGTTGACGAGCTCGTGCAATGGATGGAGCAGGAAGCCTCACCCGGTCGTTTTTCAGATCGCTGAGGCCCCAAGCTGACCTGAAGGCGGCCGCTGTCGGAGCGGTCGTGCTTCTGCGCGAGTGGCTGCAGGACAAGCGCCAGCAAAGACTTCACGCCGCGCGTGCTGCTGCCAAGATCAAGGCCAAGGCCATCATCGAGCGTGAGCCGCCGCCGCGCGTGGTCGCATTGGTGGAGCGCTATCTGCCGCGCCGGGTCGGGATCAGCATGACCGTGCTGCTTTTGATCGGCAGCACCGGCTTCGGCATCGTCAAGGGCGGCCATCTCCAGGATTTCATCACCGCGGTCAGCGATGCCCGCAACGCGCTGGCCAATTCCGCCGGGTTCCGCATCACTTCCGTCGTGATCAATGGCCGCAAGCATCTGACCCAGGACGAGATCCTGGCCATCGGCGGCGTCAGCGGCCGTTCCTCGCTGCTGTTCCTCGATGCTGACGCGGTGCGCGACAAGCTCAAGGCCAATCCGTGGATCGCGGATGCGACCGTGCTGAAGCTCTATCCGGGCCAGCTGATGATCGAGCTCACCGAGCGCAAGGCATTCGCGCTGTGGCAGGAGGCCGGCCGGCTCTCGGTCATCGCCGATGACGGCGCCGTGCTCGAACCCTATGTCTCGCGCCGCTTCCTGTCGCTGCCGCTCGTGGTCGGCAAGGGCGCCGAGACCCAGGCCCGCGATTTCCTCGCGCTGCTGGCGCGCTATCCGCAGGTCAACTCGATCACCAAGGCCGCGATCTTCGTCGGTGAGCGGCGCTGGAACCTGAGGCTCAAGGACGGTCTCGACATCCGTCTGCCCGAGCAGGACGTCGGCAACGCGCTGGCGATGCTGTCCAAGCTCGACAAGGAGGACAGGCTGTTCTCGCGCGACATCGTCGCCGTCGACATGCGCCTGCCTGATCGCCTGGTGGTGCAGCTGTCCGAGGACGCCGCCAAGGCGCGCGAAGAGCTGTTCAAGGACAAGAAGAAAAAGAAGGCCGGGGATTCCGCATGACCGGTCTTGATCGCACCCAGACCCCGAAGACGCGCCCGATGCCGCACAAGCGCGGCGGCCTCGTCGCCTGCCTCGACATCGGCACCAGCAAGATCGCCTGCATGATCGCGCGGCTGAAGCCGTCGCCGCCGAGCGAGGCGCTGCGCGGCCGCACCCATGCGGTGGAACTGATCGGTTACAGCCAGATCCAGTCGCGCGGGATGAAGGCCGGCGCGGTGATCGACCTTACCGAATGCGAGCAGGCCGTGCGCCAGGCCGTCGCGCTCGCGGAGAAAATGGCCAAGGTGCGGGTCGAGTCCGTGCTGCTCTCGGTCTCCGGCGGTCGGCTTTCCGGCCAGCTGGTCGAAGCCGCCGCAGATATCCGTGGTGGCGCCGTGACGCAGGCCGATGTCAGCCGCGTCACCTCCACCGGCATGCGTCATGCCACCGGCGAAGGCCGCACCGTGCTGCACGCGCTCCCGGTCGGCTACACGCTCGACGGCGTCAAGGGCATCCGCGATCCCCGCGGCATGGTTGCGCATCAGTTCGGCGTCGATATGAACGTCGTCACCTGCGACGCCACCGTGGCGCGGAACCTGATGCTGGCGGTAGAGCGCTGCCACATCAATGTCGAAGCGATGGCGGCCAGCCCTTACGTCGCCGGATTGTCGGTGCTGACCGACGACGAGGCCGATCTCGGCGCCGCCGTTGTCGAGATGGGCGCCGGCACCACTACGATTGCCGTTTATTCAGGCGGCCGTTTCGTGCATGCGGCGGGTTTTGCGGTCGGCGGGCAACACATCACGATGGATCTTGCGCGCGGACTCTCCGCGACCATTGCCGATGCCGAGCGAATCAAGACGTTATACGGGACCGTCATCACCGGCGGATCGGACTCGCGTGAGCTGATGTCTGTGCCGACAGCCGGTGACGAGCAGGATCTGCCGCAGATCGTCTCCCGCGCCACCATCGCCAACATCGTCAAGCACCGTGCCGAGGAAGTCTTCGAAATGGTTCGGGACAAGCTGAAGGATTCGCCCTTCGCCTCAGAGCCCAACGGCCGGGTCGTGCTCTCGGGCGGCGCCTCGCAGCTGACCGGCCTCGTCGAACTCGGCACCCAGATTCTCGGCCGGCCCGTGCGGGTCGGACGTCCGCTCGGCTTCGGCCGGCTGCCCAACGAGGCGAAGAACGCCGCGTTCGCGGTGCCGGCCGGACTCCTCGTCTACCCGCAATATGTTCACCACGAACATGTCGAACCGCGGCATACGCGGCAGCAGGTCAAGACAGGGACCGGCGGTTATTTCGGAAAGGTCGGACGATGGCTACGCGAGGGCTTCTGATGATTCATTTCCGCAATTCCCGACTTTCACCAACTCCCGCGGCCGCCGGCCGGGGCGAACCCACGCGCGCGTGATCGAGAGGCAAACATGACCATCAGCATCAATGTTCCTGATATTCACGAACTGAAGCCCCGGATCACCGTGTTCGGCGTCGGTGGCGCCGGTGGCAACGCCGTCAACAACATGATCACGGCGGGCCTTCAGGGCGTCGATTTCGTGGTCGCCAACACCGATGCGCAGGCGCTGACGATGTCGAAGGCGCAGCGCATCGTGCAGATGGGCACGGCGGTCACGCAAGGCCTCGGCGCCGGCTCGCAGCCGAACGTCGGCGCGGCGGCGGCGGAAGAGGTGATTGACGAGCTGCGCGACCATCTCTCGGGCGCCAACATGGTGTTCGTCACCGCGGGCATGGGCGGCGGCACCGGTACCGGTGCAGCTCCCGTGATCGCCAAGACCGCGCGCGACATGGGCATCCTCACCGTCGGCGTCGTGACCAAGCCCTTCCACTTCGAGGGTGGCCGCCGCATGCGCACGGCCGAAGCCGGCATCAACGAGCTTCACAAGGTCGTGGATACGCTGCTGATCATCCCGAACCAGAACCTGTTCCGGGTCGCCAACGAGAAGACCACCTTCGCCGACGCCTTCGCGATGGCCGACCAGGTGCTGTACTCGGGCGTGGCCTGCATCACCGATCTGATGGTCAAGGAAGGCCTGATCAACCTCGACTTCGCCGACGTCCGCGCCGTCATGCGCGAGATGGGCAAGGCGATGATGGGCACCGGCGAAGCCTCCGGCGACAAGCGCGCGCTGACCGCCGCGGAAGCCGCGATCGCCAACCCGCTGATCGACGACAGCTCGATGAAGGGCGCCAAGGGCCTCCTCATCTCCATCACCGGCGGCAAGGACCTCACGCTGTTCGAGGTCGACGAAGCCGCGACCCGTATCCGCGAGGAAGTCGACCAGGACGCCAACATCATCGTCGGCGCGACCTTCGACGAAGCGCTCGACGGCCTGATCCGCGTCTCGGTCGTTGCCACCGGCATCGAGCAGGCCGCGATCGCCCGCAACAGCCAGGCGACCTCCGCTCCGGTTGCGAACGCGGCGCCGCAGGCGCAGCAGGCTCCCGCAGCCCCCGCCGTCGCCGCCGAGAGCCGTCTGGCCGACCTGACCGCGCGGCTCCGCGCCGACAATCAGCGTATGGCTGAGCGCGCCCAGAAGCTGGAAGGCCAGATTCCGGCCGCAGCCCCGGTCGCTGCCGCGCCGATGGCGCCCCGTCCGAATGTCGAGCGTGCCGCGCTCGCCGCCATCGCCGCCGCTGTTGCGGAGGTCCCGCAGGCGCCCGCGCCGATGCAGACCTATGGTGACGTCACCGTGCGCCCGATCGCGCAGAAGCCGACGCTGTTCCCGGAGCCCGACATGGCCCCGGTCGCGATGCAGGAGCCGATGACGCCGGAGAACTTCATTCCACCGCAGGCCGAGCGCGCGCCGGTTCGTGCGCCGCGGATGCCGCGCCTCGATGAGCTGCCGATGCCGGCCCAGGCCGAGATTCGCCAGGCCCGCGGCGAGGTCGAGGAGGAGACCCCGCAGAAGACCCGCCTGTCGCTGCTGCAGCGCCTCGCCAATGTCGGCCTCGGCCGTCGCGACGAGGAAAGCGAGCCGCCGGTCGCGGCCCGCACCGCCGGTCCCGCGATGCCGCCGCTGCCCGAGCGCCGCCAGCAGAAGACCGTGGCGCAGCAGATCGCATCGAGCGAGCCGGTATCTGAGTATGCCCGCCGCCCCGCGCCGCAGGGTCTGGACATGCACGGCCGTCCGGCGCCTGTTGCGCCGGCGCCACAGGGCGACGACCATCTTGATATCCCGGCCTTCCTGCGGCGGCAGGCGACCTGAGGATTGTTACAATAAGGCAGACGAAAAAAGGTCCCGGCAACAAGCTTGCCGGGACCTTTCCTTTTATCCCGTGCATGTCCGGATTGCGCAGACAAGCAACTGATTTTAAATCATTAATTACGTGTTTGGGTGTTCAGTCAAACTGCCGGAAGCGACCCAAAACCTCGGCGCAATTTGGTTAAGCCTTGGCGCGAATACGGCAGGTTTGGGGTAACAATCGGTAAAAAAGCGTGAGTTGGCGCTGTTTGAGGCAGTGACTATGGTTTGGCGTGACTTGGGGATACGGATTCGCAGGAGCCCGGCACTGGCCGGCCAAGTGAGTCCAGTATAAGTCGCAGTGGGTCGTAGTGGGGCGGGTTCCTGATGAAATTTAGCCGGCAAACAACGCTTCGTGCGCAAGCCTCCGTGGCAGGCGTAGGCGTTCACTCCGGTCTTCCCGTCACTCTCACCCTTGGGCCTGCGCCTGTCGACGCGGGTTTTATTTTTGTCCGCACCGGCCTCGAGGGAAGTGACCGCGAAGTTCAGGCGACCGCCGAGCAGGTGATCGCGACCGACTTCGCCACCGTCCTCGGCGATCGCAACGGTCCGCTGGTGTCCACCGCCGAGCACGTGCTTGCTGCACTGCGGGGTATGGGTGTCGACAACGCCACCATCGAGATCGACGGTCCCGAAGTGCCGATCATGGACGGCAGCGCGGCGGCCTTCATTGCGGCGATCGACCAGGCCGGCATCGTTACCCAGCCGGCGCAGCGCCGCTTCATCCAGGTTTTGAAGCCGATCTCAGTCAAGATCGGCGACTCCTTCGGCGAGATCAGGCCCTACGCCAATGGGTTCTGCGTCGAGGTCGAGATCGATTTCACCAATCCCGTCATCGGCCAGCAGAGCTACGCCTTCGAGCTCAACCCGGAGCGTTTCCGCCGCGAAGTCGGCCGGGCCCGGACCTTCGGTCTGATGAGCGACGTGGCGCGGCTCTGGAGCGCGGGCTATGCCCTCGGCGCCTCCTTCGACAACACCGTCGTGTTCGACGACGAGCGGCTGCTCAACACCGAGGGCCTGCGCTACGCCGATGAATGCGCCCGCCACAAGGTGCTGGACGTGATCGGCGACCTGTCGCTGGCCGGCCTGCCGCTGCTTGGCGCCTACCGCTCGGTGCGTGGCGGCCACAAGCTCAACCACGCTGTGCTGACCGCGCTGCTCGCCGACCGTACCGCCTGGCGGGTGGTCGAGGGCGAGGCAGCCCGCCGCACCACGCGCCCCGTGGGTGAGGTCGGTCGCGGTATCGTCGGCGGCCGGATCGCTGCGGCCTATGGGCCGGACGTGTCCTGAACAGAGCTGTTGCCGCCTGCCTCAGGCAGCGGCTTACCCCGGGAAACTCCTGGTAACCACGATCGGCTAGGATTGCGGCACGTTCGCCTTAATCCGGGCGAAATGCCTGCCTATCCGGTTGGTTAAAGATCGCTTTTCGGATACATCGGCGTGGTCGCATGGCAGGCACCACGGTTACATTTCGCGCCCATGACGGGGTTCATGGGCTGGCGGCACCGCATCACAGGGCGTCAGGGCTTAAACTCATGTCGGCACAGCGTACGACGCGCGGATATTTCTCGGTCTCGTCGCGAGCCCGCGGGCTGCTTCAGGCCGTCACCTTCATGATGCTCGCGGTGCCGCTGGCCGGTTGCGGCACCGGCTCGCTCTGGGACAAGTTCACCGCCAAGGACGACACCTTCGTCGAGGAGCCCGCCGACAAGATCTACAATGAGGGCCTGTACCTCATGAACGAGAAGAAGGACATGAAGGCGGCGAACAAGAAGTTCGAAGAGGTCGACCGCCAGCATCCTTATTCCGACTGGGCCCGTAAATCGCTGCTGATGTCGGCCTATGCGTCCTACCAGGGCGGCGACTTCGACGGCTGCATCGGCGCTGCCACCCGCTACGTCACGCTGCATCCCGGCAGCCCGGATGCGGCCTATGCACAATATTTGATCGCCGCCTCCCATTACGACCAGATCCCGGACACCAGCCGCGATCAGGCCCGCACCGAGAAGGCGATCGCCGCCCTTGAAGAGGTGGTGCGCAAATATCCGAACTCGGAATACGCGACATCCGCCAAGGCCAAGATCGAGGGTGCGCGCGACCAGCTTGCCGGCAAGGAAATGAATGTCGGCCGATATTACGCGCAGAAGCGCGACTACACCGCTGCGATCAACCGCTACAAGACCGTCGTCACGCAGTACCAGACCACCCGCCATGTCGAGGAAGCGCTGTTCCGGCTGACCGAGGCCTATATGGCGATCGGCATTGTCGGCGAGGCGCAGACCGCGGCGGCCGTGCTTGGGCACAATTTTCCTGACAGCCGCTGGTACAAGGACGCCTATAATCTTGTAAAATCCGGCGGTCTCGAACCGAGCGAGAATCAGGGGTCCTGGATCAGCCGGACTTTCAAGAAGATGGGTCTCGGCTAGGAAATTTGGTTCCATGCTGGCGCGTCTGTCGATCCGTGACATCGTCCTGATCGAACGGCTCGATATCGAATTCGCCACCGGCCTTGCGGTTTTGACCGGCGAGACTGGTGCGGGCAAATCCATCCTGCTCGATGCCTTTGCGCTGGCACTCGGCGGCCGCGGCGACGCGGGCCTCGTGCGCCACGGCGTGGAGCAGGGGCAGGTGACCGCCGTGTTCGATGTCCCCAAGAATCACCCCGCGACGAAAATCCTCGCCGAGAACGGCCTCGAGGACACCGGCGAGATGATTCTCCGCCGCGTGCAGCTCGCCGACGGCCGCACCCGGGCCTTCATCAACGACCAGTCGATCAGCGTGCAGACGCTGAAGGCGGTCGGCGCCGCCCTGGTGGAGATCCACGGCCAGCATGACGAGCGTGCGCTGGTCGATGCCGCGACCCACCGCCGCCTGCTCGACGCGTTCGCCGGCCTGGAGAAGGACGTCGCCGCGGTCGAAACGCTCTGGGACGCACGCCGCACCGCCAACACCGCGCTGGAGGAGCATCGCTCCGCCATGGAGCGCGCCGCGCGGGAGGCCGACTATCTGCGCCACGCCTCCGCCGAGCTGAAGCAGCTCGCGCCCAAGGACGGCGAGGAAACCTCGCTCGCCAACCGCCGCACCACCATGATGCAGGGTGAGAAGATCGCCTCCGATTTGCGCGAGGCGCAGGAGGCTGTCGGCGGCCACCATTCGCCGGTCTCGACGCTGTCGGCGGCGGTACGCCGGCTGGAACGCCGCGGCGTCAATTCGCCCGCACTGGTCGAGCCGGCCGTGAAGGCGATCGACATGGCGATCAACGCGCTGGAGGAAGCCGACCAGCATCTGCAGGCGGCACTCGCCGCGACCGATTTCGATCCGGCCGAGCTCGAACGCATCGAGGAGCGCCTGTTCGCGCTGAGGGCCGCCTCGCGCAAATACTCGACGCCGGTCGACGGGCTCGCCGCGCTGGCCGCCAAATACGCCGCCGACGTCGTGCTGATCGATGCCGGCGCCTCGCGGCTGAAAAAGCTGGAGCAGGCCGCGATCGAGGCAGATAGCCGCTATGCCGCCGCCGCCAAGAAGCTGTCGCTGGTGCGGCAGAAATCGGCTGAGAAGCTCAACAAGGCGGTCAACGCCGAGCTGGCGCCGCTCAAGCTCGAACGCGCCAGGTTCATGACGCAGGTCGCGACCGATGAGGCAGCTCCAGGCCCGCAAGGCTTCGACCGCGTCGAGTTCTGGGTGCAGACCAATCCGGGCACCAAGGCAGGACCGATGATGAAGGTCGCCTCCGGCGGCGAGCTGTCGCGCTTCCTGCTCGCGCTCAAGGTCGTGCTGTCCGACCGCGGTTCGGCGCCGACGCTGGTGTTCGACGAGATCGACACCGGCGTGGGCGGTGCGGTCGCCGACGCTATCGGCGGGCGCCTGGCGCGGCTTGCCGGCAAGGTGCAGGTGATGGCCGTGACCCACGCCCCACAGGTCGCCGCCCGCGCCGACCAGCACCTGCTGATCTCCAAGGATGCCCTCGACAAGGGCAAGCGCGTCGCCACCCGCGTCAATGCGCTGGCCGCCGACCACCGCCGCGAGGAGATCGCGCGCATGCTGGCGGGGGCAGAGATTACGGCCGAGGCGAGGGCGGCGGCGGAGAGGCTGCTGAAGGCGGCGACGGCTTGATTGTGTGTCCCGGACGCGGCGCAGCGCGTAGCGCTGCTCCGCAGAGCCGGGACCCAGATTTCTGCCACGTGGGCCCCGGCTCTGCAGCGCACCGCACCGGATGATGCTCCGCATCGCCGGGAGCGCTGCGCTGCGTTCGGGGCACGAGATTTCCACACGCCTTTACCGTGCTACCCGCTCCGTCGTATCCAAGCACCATGGTCAGAGCAGCAAAATCCAAAACAACACCGCTTCGCGACGTCGCCGACCTCACCAAGGCCCAGGCCAAGGTCGAGCACATGCGGCTGGCGCTGGAGATCGAGGGGCACAACGAGCGCTACTATCAGGAGGACGCGCCCACCGTCACCGACGCCGAGTACGACGCGCTGCGCCAACGCTTCAATGCGATCGAGAAGCGCTTTCCTGAATTCGTCACCGCGGACTCGCCCTCGCAGAAGGTCGGCGCGGCGCCGTCAGGCCGCTTCAAGAAGGTCCGGCATTCCGTTCCGATGCTGTCGCTCGACAACGCCTTTGCGGAGGAGGACGTGCGCGACTTCGTCGGCCGCATCGTGCGCTTCCTGAAGCTCGACGACGACAAGGTCAATTTCTCCGCCGAGCCGAAGATCGACGGCCTCTCGATGTCGCTGCGCTACGAGGGCGGCGAGCTCGTCACCGCGGCGACGCGCGGGGACGGTGCGGTCGGCGAGGATGTCACTGCCAACATCCGCACGCTCGAAGACGTACCGCAAAAGCTGAAGGGCCGGAACATCCCCGATATCTGCGAGGTCCGCGGCGAGGTCTACATGACCAAGAGGGCGTTCCTCGCGCTCAACGAGCGGCAGAAGGCGGCCGGCGACACCATCTTCGCCAATCCGCGCAATTCGGCTGCCGGCTCGCTCCGGCAGAAGGACCCGACCATCACCGCCTCGCGTCCCCTCGGCTTCTTCGCCTATGCGTGGGGGCAGATGAGCGCGATGCCGGAAGCGACGCAGAGCGGCATGATCGGCTGGTTCGAGCGCTGCGGCTTCAAGACCAATCCGCTGACCAAGCTGTGTCATTCCGTCGAGGAGCTGATCGCGTTCCACCAGAGCATCGAGGAAGAGCGCGCCGAGCTCGACTACGACATCGACGGCGTTGTCTACAAGGTCGACCGCATCGACTGGCAGGAGCGGCTCGGCTTCGTCTCGCGCACGCCGCGCTGGGGCATCGCGCACAAATTCCCGGCCGAGCGGGCCATGACCGTGCTGCGCGACATCGAGATTCAGGTCGGCCGCACGGGCTC
Organism: Bradyrhizobium sp. IAR9; assembly: GCF_013408065.1. Classification (NCBI taxonomy): domain Bacteria; kingdom Pseudomonadati; phylum Pseudomonadota; class Alphaproteobacteria; order Hyphomicrobiales; family Nitrobacteraceae; genus Bradyrhizobium; species Bradyrhizobium sp. IAR9. The sequence continues at coordinate 147,522 of NZ_JACBZW010000009.1, read as the reverse complement.
GTTCACGCCGGTCGGCAAGCTCGAGCCGGTCGGCGTCGGCGGCGTGATCGTGCAAAACGTCACGCTGCACAACGAGGACTATATCAAGGGCATCGGCAACAAGGGCGAGGTGCTGCGCGAGGGGCGCGATATCAGGATTGGCGACACCGTCGTGGTCCAGCGCGCCGGCGACGTGATTCCGCAGATCGTGGATGTCGTCCTCGACAAGCGGCCGAAGAGCGCCAGGGAATTCTCTTTCCCGAAGAAGTGCCCGTGCCCGCTGCACACCGACGTCGTCCGCGGCGCAACCGCCGCCGGCGAAGAGGAATCCCGCGCCCGCTGCAGCGGCGAGTTCGCCTGCCCCTATCAGAAGGTCGAACACCTCAAGCTGTTCGTCTCGCGCCGTGCTTTCGACATCGACGGTTTAGGGGAGAAGCAGCTGCAGTATTTCTTCGACGAGGGATGGGTCAAGGAGCCCGCCGACATCTTCACGCTGGAGAAGCGCAACGCGAAGCTGAAACTCGAGGAGATCGAGGGCTACGGTGCCACCTCGGTGCGCAATCTGTTCGGCGCCATCGAGAGCCGGCGCACAATCGCGCTCGAACGCTTCATTTATGCGCTCGGCATGCGTCATGTCGGCGAGACCACGGCGCTGGCGCTGGCACGCGGCTATGGCTCGTGGGACGCCTTCCACGACGCCTGCCTCAAGATCGCTCACGGCGACGAGGAGGCGATGGCCGACATGGACGCGCTCGACCAGATCGGCGACACCGTGATCAAGAGCATTGCCGATTATTTCGGCGAGAGCCACAACCGCGGCATCGTCGAGCGGCTGACCAAGGAAGTCGAGATCGTCGACGCCGAGAAGCCAAAGAGCAACTCGGCCGTCGCCGGCAAGACGGTGGTGTTCACGGGCTCGCTGGAGAAGATGACGCGCGACGAGGCCAAGGCGACTGCAGAGCGCTTAGGGGCAAAGGTGTCGGGCTCGGTGTCGAAGAAGACCGATCTCGTCGTCGCCGGCCCCGGCGCGGGCTCGAAGCTCGCAGAGGCCAACAAGCACGGCGTCAAGGTGCTGACCGAGGACGAGTGGCTGACGCTGATCGGGGAGTGAGGTTTCTTCCTTCTCCCCTTGTGGGAGAAGGTGGCGCGAAGCGCCGGATGAGGGGTCGTATCCACAAACTCGACTGAGAGTGATCTGCGTGGAGAGAGACCCCTCACCGTCTCGCCGCTCCGCGGCGAGCCACCCTCTCCCACAACAAGGGGAGAGGGGAAGGGTAACGCGCATAGCCTCCCTCACATCATCCCACTCTCTTCCTCTTCCGCCTGCTTGATCAGCGTCTCGCTCACCGTCATCTCGCGGCGGGGACGACGAAGATCATCACGCAGGCACAGAGCAGCGAGATCGCGAGGACTGCGGCGGTGAGCGGCAGCGTCGTGGCGGAGTGGCCGCCGAGATAGGCGCCGAATTGCGACATCAGCGCGCCGATGCCCTGCTGGAGGAAGCCCATCGCACCCGACGCGGTGCCGGCGGCCTCGGGGCGGATGCTGATGGCGCCGGCGGCCGAATTCGCCATGACGAAGGCATTGCCGGCCATCACGATCATCTGCGTGCCGAACAGCCAGGCCGGCGCCTCGTTCCAGCCGACCAAACTCCACAGCAGGTTCGCAAGGCTGCCGGCGAGCTGAAGGGCGAGCCCGAACCAGATCAGCTTTTCCAGCGAATGCCGCGGCGCAAAGCGTACGCAGAGCAGATTGCCGACGAGAAATGCAAAGCCCGAGGTCGCGAACCAGGCGCCGTATTCGGCGCTGCTGCGGCCCATCTGCGTCACCACGATGTAGGGGCCGCCGCCCGCGAAGGTGAAGATGATCTGCGAGGCCAGCACCTGGCACATCACATAGCCGACGAAGGCGCGGTTGCGGATCAGGATGCCGACGTCGCCGCGGAAGCCGCTGCCGGCGGCGCGGCTGCGCCGCGTTTCGGGCAGCGCCACCGCGATGCCGGCGGCGACAATGATCGCGGCGATGGTGATGGCGTAGAAGATCGCGCGCCAGCCGAACGCGGTCTCGATCAGGCCGCCGGTGAGCGGCGAAACCATCTGCCCGATCATTAGCGCGGCAACCACGAGGCTGATCATCGAGGCGACGCGGTCGCGCTCGTAGATGTCGCGGATGATGGCACGGCTGATCACCATGCCGGAGGCGCCGCCGAGCGCCTGGAAAAAGCGCGCGGCGATCAATTGCGGCAAGGTCTCGGCGAAGATGCACGCGACGCTTGCCACGACCATCAGCGCCAGCCCTCCGAGCAGCACAGGGCGTCGTCCGAACCGGTCGGACAGCGGTCCCATGATGAGCTGCGACAGCGCGATGCCGACCATGTAGAGCGACACCGTCATCTGCGCGATCGAGATGTCGCTGCCGAAATTCGTCGCCAGCACCGGCAGTGCCGGAACCAGGATATAAAGCGAGATCGGCGCGATCCCGGTCATCACGACCAGCAACAGCAGCACCAGGCGCGACGTCGCGAGGTTGGCCGCCGCTCCCGGCGGCTTGCTGATCATGCCGTGCATTGGTGTCCGTCTTTCGAGTTCGAATCGACTGTAGCGCGCTCGCGCAAGACGGATATCGGCGTTTCGGAATGCGGCTATACGGATTCCGGGATGGTTATGCTGGAGGCGCGATATTCGCTTTAGCCTCCGTGTCGGGAAAACAGCGTTGCGCAAACGGCGTAGCGCCATGCGCGCTGCGGCAGGGTGACCCTACGCCTTCAGCTCTGCCGTCGCCTGATCGAGCCAGGTCTGTGTCGCCTCGTCCAGCGCGGGCCGTACCTCGGCCCGGACGCGCGCGTGGTAGGCGTTGAGCCAGCCGAGCTCGTCGCGGCTCAGCATCGCGACATCGATGAGGCGGCGGTCGATCGGCGCCAGCGTCAGCGTCTCAAACGCGTTCATAGGCTTCTCGGCGCCATTGATGTCGGCGGCCACCACCAGCTCCAGGTTCTCGATGCGGATGCCGAAACCGTCGGTCTTGTAGTAGCCGGGCTCGTTGGAGAGGATCATGCCGCGCTTCAGCGGCGTGGTGCCGAGCTTCGAGATCCGCGCCGGCCCTTCATGCACCGAGAGATAGCTACCGACGCCGTGACCGGTGCCGTGCTCGAAATCGACGCCGGCGGCCCAGAGATATTGCCGCGCCAGCGTGTCGAGCTGCGCGCCCGTGGTGCCGTCCGGAAAGACGGCGCGCGCGATCGCGATATGGCCGCGCAGCACGCGGGTGAAACGGTCGCGCATCTCGTCGGTCGGCTCGCCCACGGCCATGGTGCGGGTGACGTCGGTGGTGCCGTCTTCGTACTGCGCGCCGGAATCGATCAGCAGCAGATCGCCGGGCGCGATCCGCCGGTTGCTCTTGCGGGTGACGCGGTAGTGCACGATGGCGCCGTTCGGGCCGGTGCCGGAGATGGTGGGAAACGACACGTCCCTGAGCGCGCCGGTGTCGCGGCGGAACGTCTCCAGCGCCTCGACTGCGTCGATCTCGGTGAGCTTGCCGCTTGCGGCCTCGCGATCAATGAAAGCGAGGAAGCGTGCCAGCGCCACGGCGTCACGCACATGGGCCGTCTTTGTGCCCTTGATCTCGGTCGCGTTCTTGACTGCCTTGAGCAGCGCAATCGGATCGCTGCCGCGCACCGGCTTGCCGCCGGCGCCCGCGATCAGGCGGCTGAGCGCATCGGCCGCTGTGGCACCGTCGAGCGCGATCGCAGCGCCGCTTTTGGCCAGCGCCATCAGCGTCGGCGCCATCGCATCGGGCTCGCGCACGTCGGCGGACTGCTCGAGATGGTCGCGCGTGAGGTTGGAGAGTTTTCGATGGTCGATGAAGATGGTGGGGCGACCGTCCTTCGGCACCAGCGCATAGGACAGCGGTAGCGGCGTGTGCGCGACGTCGGCGCCGCGGATGTTGAAGGTCCAGGCCACCGCGTGGCTGTCCGATAGCACCAGCGCGTCGACGCCGAGCTTGACGATCTCGGCTCTGATCTGCGTCAGCTTCTCGGCTTCAGTGACGCCGGCATTCTGCAGACTGTGCACGGCGACGGGGGCGATCGGCGGCTGCGGGCGGTCCTGCCAGACCGCGTCGATTGGATTGCTGTCGACGGCGACCAGCTCGGCGCCGGCCTTGGCGCAGGCGACGGACAGGCGCTCGGCTGCCGCAAAAGTGTGCAGCCACGGATCAAATCCGAGGCGGTCACCGGCTTTCAGATGCGCGGACACCCAGCTTTCCGGCGGCGGATCGATCAGCGATTCCACGGCCCAGGCCTTCGCGTCGACCTGCTTGGCGGCCTGAAGCGTATAGCGGCCGTCGACGAACAATGCGGCCTCCTGGGTCAGCACCACCGCGAGTCCCGCCGAGCCCGTGAAGCCGGTCAGCCAGGCCAGCCGCTCTTCGGACGGCGGCACATATTCGTTCTGCTGCTGATCGGCGCGCGGGATCACGAAGCCGGTCAGCTTGCGGCGGGCGAGTTCTTCGCGAAGGGCGGCGAGCCGCGCCGTCAATGCGACGCCGGCCTCCGGCTCCTCGAATGTCTGGAAGTGTGCTTCGAACATGGTGGATCACTTTAGGATCATGGGGACGAGTCCGCAATCTGGACGCATTCGCATCGCATCTGGCATGGACTGTGCTTGAATGGTTCCATTCGAATTGAGTGGAGTAAAGGATGCGGCAGTTGCGCTTCGTCCGGATGACAGGGAAATTCGAGCAGGTGGTTCATCTCAACGGCGAGGGGACACACGATGCCAGCGTTCACGTTTGAGAAGATTACGCCGCCGGTGCGTCGCGCCCCGACTGCGGCGGCACCGAAGAAGCCGCGCGGCGTCATGCGCCAGATGATCGACCGTATCGCCGAGCGTCGCGCGAGGCGTAGCTTGCAGGACGAGCCTCCGATGCGGCGGGACGAGAAGCCCGCGGAGTAGCGCGGCGGAATTTCGTAGGGTGGGTTAGCCGAAGGCGTAACCCACCGCGTCTTTTCCCGCGGTGACAAAAGAGGTGGGTTACGCCGAGCGATTGCGCTTTTGCGCAATCGCAGGGCTAACCCACCCTACGACATCTTCCGCAGCAACAGGCTGCTCCACCCCTCGATCCGCAGATGCTTCAACGGCACGAGGCCGCGCGCGCGGTAGGCGGCGATCACGGCCGGGGCCTGGTGCGTCAACAGGCCGGAGAGGATGACGTGTGCGCCGGGCGCGAGATGTCGCGCCATCGGGCCCGCGAGTTGCCTGAGCGGGTTGGCGAGGATGTTGGCCAGCACCAGGTCGAATGGGCCGGCCTTTTCGAAATCCGGCGCGGCGAAGCCGGTGGCGCGTATTACGCGGACCTGGTTGCCGACCTCGTTCATTACCGCGTTCTCGGCCGCCACCCGCACCGACGGCGGGTCGATGTCGGAGGCGAGCACCGCGCGATGCAGCGCCTTCGCCGCCGCGATGCCGAGGACGCCGGTTCCGGTACCGAGGTCGAGCAGGTTCCTCGGACGGGAACTCTTAAGGACATGGTCAAGCAGCAGTAAACAGCCACGGGTGGTGCCGTGGTGGCCGGTGCCGAAGGCGAGCGCCGCCTCGATCTCGATGGCGAGCTTGTTCGGCGCCACGCGGTCGCGGTCATGGCTGCCGTGTACGACGAAGCGCCCGGCCGGGACCGGGACGAGATCTTCCAGGCTGGCCTTGACCCAGTCCCTGGCCTCGACCGTGTCGAAGAGAAGCGTCGCGGCGATCGCATTTCCTGCTGAAGTTGCAACGAGTTCGCGTAGCCAAGCCTGATCGGGTGCCTCGGCGAAATGGAGCGTGACGTCCCATGGTCCGTCGGGCCGCTCGAAGGCGGCAACCGCCGCATCGCCGTCGAAAAACACCTCGGTGAGCACGTCGACGACGCGCCTGGCGTCGGCCTCGCTGCCGATCGAAAAGCTGGCGCGATGGGTGGGAGAAGGCTGCATTCAGGGTTCCGTTGAGTTCAATTTTTGGAGCTTTCGTCGCCATTTTTCCGCATAAGTTGCGGTTCCCGGTTAACCGGGCTGTAGGTTGCGCCCCGTATCTTTGCGGATGTCGAAACCAACCAACACAGCTTGGAATTGAAACGGAGGCGAGTTTTGAAGCGCATGGTTCAAAAGTTCTGGTCGGACGAGTCCGGCGCAACCGCGATCGAGTACGGCCTGATTGCCGCAGGTATCGCTCTGGCGATCATCACCGTGGTGAACAGCCTGGGCGTCACCCTGAACGACAAGTTCACTTCGATTAGCAGCTCCTTGAAGTAATTTCCGCCTTCATTTCCCAGCGGGGGCTATTTTTCTTTGAGGTTTTTCCTGATCACCGCCCGCGAGGGGATACCCTGGCGGGCGAGGTCGTTTTCGGGCGAGCGTTCTCAGTGATCTTCACAAATTGTCCACCGCTTGCCGGGACGCCGTCCACCCGCTTGTCCCGCGATTGTCCACCGGCTTTCCCCAAGTTCAGTCCCGGCGTTCTGGCCCATGTATCCTCGGTCTGACCACAGATCATTCAACGGCCAGTCCACAGCTCATCCACAGACCTATCCACGGCTTCCGAACAGCGACCGGTGATCTCTCAAGATCGTCTGCGCGGCGTTATGGCCGGGAGCGCCGGTGACGCCGCCGCCGGGATGGGCGCCGGAGCCGCAATGGTAGAGGCCCTTCAACGGCCCGCGATAATCGGCATGGCCCAGCATCGGCCGCGCCGAGAACAGCTGGTTCAGCGTCAGCGCGCCATGGAAGATATCGCCGCCGAGGAGGCCGAACTGCCGTTCGAGATCGAGCGGGGACAGGATCTGGCGGCCCAGCACACTCGCCGCAAAACCCGGCGCGTATTTGTCCACCGTCGCGATCATGAGATCGGCGACCTCGTCGCGATGGTCGTCCCACGACTTCCCATCGGGAAGCTCCGGCGCGACGTGCTGGCAGAACAGGCTGGCGACGTGCTTTCCAGTTGGGGCCAGCGTGTCGTCGAGCGTCGAGGGGATCAGCATCTCGACGACCGGCTCCCGGCTCCAGCCCTGCGCCCGCGCATCGAGATAAGCGCGGTCCATGTAGCCGAGGCTCGGCGCCAGGATGATGCCGGAGCTGAGATGATCGCCCTCGCCCGGCAGCGCCGTGAAGGAGGGCAGGCGGTCCAGCGCAACGTTCATGCGGAAGGTGCCGGAGCCGTTCTTCCAGTGCCGGATGCGGGCGAGGAAGTCCGCAGGGAGCGCGTCGGCCGCGACCAGCCGCGTGTAAAGCAGCTTTGGATTGACATTGGCCGCGACATATTTGGCGCGGATGGTTGAACCGTTCTCCAGCACGATTCCGACGGCGCGGTCGCGCTCGACGATGATCTCACGGACGCCGGCATCGGTGTCGATCATGACGCCCCGATCACGCGCTGTGCGCGCCATCGCCTGCGTGATCGCGCCCATGCCGCCGATGGCGTGGCCCCAGACCCCCTTCTTGCCGTTCACCTCGCCGAAGGCGTGATGCAGCATCACATAGGCCGAGCCGGCGGCGTAGGGGCCGGCATAGTTGCCGACGATGGCGTCGAAGCCGAACAGGGCCTTGACCAGATCATGCTCGAAGCGCTCGTCCAGCATCTCGCCGGCCGAGCGGGTGAAGAGATCGAGCAGGCTGCGGCTCTGTTCCAGCGTGAGACCACGCAGGATGTTGGCGGTCTTCCAGGCGTTGACGCCTTCGCGAACGGCCGCTGTGCCGAAGCCGTCGACGAGGTTCGGCGGCGCGCGGAGCACGAACTGCCGCAGCACGTCGGCGATGTCTTCCAGCTCGCGCGAAAATCCGTCGAGCGCGTCTGCGTCATGCGCGCTCAGCCGCGCGACTGATGCCTTTGTCCGCCCTTCGCCGGTGAGGAGATAGCTGGCATCCGGCGCGGGCAGAAAGTTCTGGGCGCGCCGTTCGACGATCCGCAGGCCCTGTTCAGTGAGCTTGAGGTCGCGGATCACTTGCGGATTGAGCAGGCTCACAGTGTAGGCCGCGACCGAATTGCGGAATCCGGGGTGAAACTCCTCCGTGACTGCGGCGCCGCCGACCACCTTGCGGCGCTCGACCACGCGCACACGCAGGCCCGCCATCGCGAGATAGGCGGCGCAAGTGAGGCCGTTATGGCCAGCGCCAATGATGACGACGTCGGTTTCGGTCATGATTTCCCTGGCGTCATTCCGGGGCGATGCGCAGCATCGAACTATGGTGCGGGCTCCGCACCGGAGAATCTCGAGGTTCCGGGTTCGCGCTTCGCGCGCCCCGGAATGACATCTCTATATCAGGCATTCCTCGCTGCAACATCACGAGTGCCTTTATTGCCCGTTCAGGCGCCTTGTGCTCCATTGCGCGCGTCCGGCGCCCGCCGGGGAATGTAGGCTGGAGCTTCCATGGATTCGATCGTGCAACCTGCCGCCACGGAGCAGCCGTCCGCCTCGCGCAACCGGCTGCTGCTGACGGTCTACACCGTTGCGATCTTCGTCAGCGCGCTGCTGCTGTTCTCGGTGCAGCCGCTGTTCACGAAGATGGTGCTGCCGCGGCTCGGCGGCTCGCCGGCGGTGTGGTCGGTGGCGATGGTATTCTTCCAGTCGCTGCTGCTGGCGGGCTATGCCTATGCGCATCTGTTGATGCAGGCGAGGAGCCGCCTCGTGCCGGTGGCCGTGCATCTGCTGCTGCTGATCGCGGCCTTCGTGACGCTGCCGCTCGGCATTGCGTCCGCCTATGGCGAGCCGCCCGCTTCGGGCTATGCGTTCTGGCTGCTCGGCCTGTTCGTGGTCTCGATCGGCCTGCCGTTCTTTGCGCTTGCCGCCAACAATCCGCTGCTGCAGGCCTGGTTCGTCCGCACCGGCCATCCCGCCGGGCACGATCCCTACTTCCTCTACGCCTCCTCCAACATCGGCAGCTTCCTGGCGTTGCTGTCCTATCCTTTCCTGCTGGAGCCGATGTTCACGCTGCATGCGCAGAATCGCTTCTGGACCGGTGGCTATGGCCTGTTGATCCTCCTGATCGCCGCCTGCGGCGTGCTGTTGTTGCGCTCGCCGAAGCTCGCGATGGCCGATGCGCGGACCGAGGATGCCAATGCGCCGGCGCCTGATATCGTGACGCGGCTGCGCTGGATCTTCCTCGCCGCGGTGCCTTCGGGTCTGCTCATCGCGGTCACCGCGCACATCTCGACCGACGTCGCTGCGGCGCCGTTGCTGTGGGTGCTGCCGTTGTCGCTTTATCTGCTCACCTGGGTCGTGGTGTTCCAGTCGCGGCCGCTGCTGCCGCACAAATGGATGTTGATGCTGCAGCCGGTCGCGATCGCGGGCGTCATCGTCCTGCTCGCCTTCGGCGGCGAGCAGAATTTGCTGCTGACACTCGGCGGCCATCAACTCTGCTTCTTCGTCATCGCCATGGCCTGTCACGGCGAGCTGGCGCGGACGCGGCCGGCCGCCAGATATCTCACCGGTTTCTATGTCGCGCTGTCGTTCGGCGGCATGGTCGGCGGTCTCTTTGCTGGCCTCGTTGCTCCCTTCACCTTCTCGTGGATCGCCGAATACCCGATCCTGATCGCGCTTGCCGCGCTGTGCCGGCCGTCCGCGAACGAGCGTCTCGCAGGTGTCGTCAAATGGTATTGGCTGGTGCTCGCCGCGCTCGCGGTTGCGCTGGTTGCGCCGTCCTACACCACTGGCGGCCTCTCGACCTGGTTGGAGGATCACCGCGTCTGGGTCGCCGGCGCCGTCGGCGTGCTCGCCGCGCTGCTGGCGCTGGCGCTCAATGCCGGCCGCTGGAAGATCTTCGCCACCGTCGCGCTCGCGCTGGCGTTGATCCGGGTTTATCCCGCGGACGAAGGTCGCGTTACGACGGTGCGCAGCTTCTTCGGTGTGCACAAGATCGTGGTGACGCCCGGCGGCTATTTCCACGTGCTGATGCACGGCACCACCATCCACGGCGCCGAGCGCTTCCGCAACAATGACGGCACCGAGGTCACCGGCCGGCCCGAGCCGATCACCTACTATCACAAGGACGGCGGCATCGGTCAGGCCGTCAGCGCGATCCGCGAGCGCAAGGGCGCGCCGCTCAAGGTCGCAGCGATCGGCGTCGGATCGGGTACGCTCGCCTGCGCCGCCGAACCTGGCGAGGACTGGAAATTCTTCGAGATCGACCAGTCGATGGTGGATGCTGCGCGTGATCCCAAAAATTTCCGCTACATCTCGAGCTGCCTGCCGGACATGAAGCCGGTGATCGGCGATGCGCGCCTCACCTTCGCCAAGGAGCCCGACGGCGCCTACGACCTCATCATCGTCGATGCCTATTCGTCGGATGCGATCCCGATTCATCTCGCCACCGAAGAGGCGATGAAGATCTACAAGGACAAGCTCGCGCCGCACGGGGCCGTGGTGATGCACGTCTCCAACCGGCACCTCGATCTCGAGACCGTCGTGGTCGGCATCGCCGACGCCAATGATTTGAAGAGCTGGGTCTTCAACGAGGATTCCGGGCGCGATGGCGACTACATCTTCTCGACCGACGTCGTCATCTCCGCGCGCGATGAGGCCGACATCGGTCGGCTCGCGTCCTCGAAGGTCTGGGAGCAGACCGAAGCCGACGACAGGGTGCGGGTGTGGACCGACGACTATTCCAACATCCTGGGCGCCTTGTACCGGCGTTTGAAGAACGGAGAGTAGGGCGGCACGACAATCGTCTCCGTGCCCCCGGACGCAGCGCAGCAGCGTTGCACGCTGCACCGCGTCCGGGACACGAGACCGACGGTTACGGCACGACCGGCGTCCCCGCCGGCAGCACAATGCCCTTCTCGCCGGCAACCTCCCGCAGCAGGTCGGGCCTGTCGGAAATGATCCCGTCGACGCCGAGCTCCATCATCCGCGCCATGTCTTCGCGCTTGTTGACCGTCCACACCACGACGCGCAATCCGAGTCCGTGGGCCTCCGCGATGAGCGCCGCCGTCACGTCGCCGAAATTGGGCGACCAGATCGTGCCGCCCGCCGCCTTGATCGTCCGTGGCAGCGAGCTGCCGTGATCGGTCGGGCTGAAGCCCGCCGTCCAATTGGTGGCTTTGTCCAGCGCGACTGTCTGGCCCGTGCCGCGCTGGAGCGTCAGGTACACGGTCGGTATCTTCGGCGCCTGCTGCTGGACGAGCTGCAGGGTTCTCCAGTCGAAGGATTGGATCATGACCCTGTCGGAAAACGTTTCGGTCTCGATCAGTCCCAGCAGCTTCGTGACAAAGGCTTGCGGATCGAGCGTTTCGTCGGGGCGGTTCGGATCGATCTTGGTCTCGATGTTAAAGCGCACATGCGAGTTGCCAGACTTGCGCACCAGCGCGAACAGCTCGCTCAGGGTGGGAATGTGTGTCCCCGGCAGGGCGCGCTGGTCGGGGAATTGTTTCGCATAGGCACTGTCCGGTCGGATTTGGCCGACGTCATAGGTCCTGACCTCGTCCAGCCGCAGTTTTACCAAGGGCGTGCCGGGCGGAGCAATGTAAGTCCCGCCGACGCCGCGTGCGAGATCAGGATTGAGCCCGCGCTCATGCGAGACGACGACCTCGCCGTCCGCGGTCACGCCGACGTCGAGCTCCAGCGTGTCCACACCCATCGACAGCGCGTTGGCGAAGGCTGGCAGGGTGTTTTCCGGCAGCAGCGCCCGCCCGCCGCGATGCGCCTCGATATCAAAGGCCATGGCCGGGCCCGCGATCAGCATGGAGAACACGATCAGAATGGTCGCGGCACGTAAGGACATGGTGCCTCGAAAGGAAACTATTTGTACATGCAGGTCGGCGAGCGCGGCGGATGGCGGCCGCGGCCGCCTCAGTTCTGATAGTAATAGCCGCGCGGCTGGTAAACCTGCCGCGGCTGCGGCTGATAGTAATAGCCCTGCTGGCCGGAGCCTTGGTCGTAATAGGGACGCGGCTGCTGCTGGTAGACCTGCGCATCATAGAGCGGGCGTGTGCCGCGCGGTGCCGGATAGCGCGCGCCGGTGTCGCTGCCGTCGGCCGGATAGATGTAGTTGTCGTCCTGCGGCATGTAGCGGCGGGCGGGCTGCGCTGGCGGCGTCAGGTTCACGGGATCGCCGGTGGTCGCGTACTGCTCTTCGGCAGGCTGCTGCGGCGCGCGGGCGACTGCATTGTTGGTGCGGCCGCGCGGATTGCGCGCCAGCGCCACCTGCGCCGAGCCGGTCAGCGTCACCGAGGTGTTGAGCACGCCCTGCTGCTGCACCAGCGCATAGAGCGTCGAAGCATTCTGGCGCGACAGCCGAACGCAGCCGTGGGACGCCGGCGAACCGAGACGGCCGACCGAGTCGGTGCCATGGATGGCGTGGCCGACTTTGGTGAAGAAGATCGCGTGAGGCATCGGTGCGTCGTCGAATTCCTTGGAATAGTGATCCTCTTCCATGCGGAAGGCGCGGAATGCGCCGTTCGGCGTTTCGCGCGAGGGGATGCCGGTCGACACCGGCCAGTGATAGCGCGCGACGCCGTCGACGGCGACGGTCATCTGCTGATTGTCCTTGTCGACTGTGATCTCGACCTTGGCTTGCGCGCTGCCTGCGCTCAAAAGCATCAGTGAGGTGAAAGCGATAAAAAATGAACGCATCTGGAAACGCATTTGAATCCTGGCCTCCGGCCTGTTCACGCTAGGCGCCGCGGCTCTCCGTCCCCGGCGTGCAATATGCCTGCAATCCGGCTTTCGTTCCAGCGGCCTGCCTGCCCATCGTTAACGCGGCGCGAGGCGTAAGCAAGGCCGCTTTGTGCCGCGCCGCGCGCGGCGAAGCTGAAATTTTCGCGAGCGGTGCCCCGTTCACAACGCCGACAATTCGTCACAAAGGCGCAACCATTTGGCCGACCGGTGCGTTGACGATCACCTGCCTCGACAGGCGGCGCTCGCCGCCATTCACCGTTTGGGATCGAAGATGAACAAAGCCCGCATCGCCGCCGCGCCGTCGCCGGCCGGTTTAGCCTTCCGTCTGGTGTTCGCAGCCGCCGCCATCCTGCTCGCGCTGTTGGCGCTGCCGCAGGCCGGCCACGCCCAGGGCATCGTCCGCGGCGCCCAGGAAGGTTCGCACGAGGGCAACCGGATTGCCGGCCCCGTGGGCGGCGCGGTCGGAGGCGTCGTCGGTGCCGGCGTCGGCGGCGCCGTTGGTGCAGTCGAGGGCGTGCTCGGCATTCCCCATCGTCACTACCGTCACCGCTGCCACGGATACTATGACGGGTATCACCGCTTCCACTGTTATCGGTGATGACGCGTCAGTTCTTCAGCCGATACCCCGTCCGAAAAATCCACCAGATCACGACGAGACAAATCACCAGGAACGCCAGCGTCATGCCGACGCTCACGGACATGCTGACGTCCGCGATCTCGTAGAAGCTCCAGCGGAAGCCGGAGATCAGATAGACGACCGGGTTGAGCATCGCCACCGTGCGCCAGGTGGGCGGCAGCATGTCGATGGAATAGAAGCTGCCGCCGAGGAAGGTCAGCGGCGTCACCACCAGCATCGGGATCATCTGCAGCTTCTCGAAGCCGTCGGCCCAGATCCCGATGATGAAGCCGAACAGGCTGAACGTCACCGCCGTCAGCACCAGGAAGGCCAGCATCCAGACCGGATGGTGAATATGCAGCGGCACGAACAGTCCGGCCGTTGCCAGGATGATCAGGCCCAAAATGATCGACTTGGTCGCGGCGGCGCCGACATAGCCGAGCACGATCTCGAAATAGGAGATCGGTGCCGACAGGATCTCGTAGATCGTACCGGTGAATTTCGGAAAGTAGATGCCGAACGAGGCGTTGGCGATGCTCTGGGTCAGCACCGAGAGCATGATCAGGCCCGGCACGATGAAGGTGCCGTAGCTGACGCCCTCGACCTGGCTGATGCGCGAGCCGATCGCGGCGCCGAACACCACGAAATAGAGCGAGGTCGAGACGACGGGCGAGACGATGCTTTGCAGCAGCGTGCGCCAGGTGCGCGCCATTTCGAACAGATAGATGGCGCGGATGGCGCGATGGTTCATGACGTCCTCACGAGATCGACGAAGATGTCCTCGAGCGACGATTGCGTCGTGTCGAGATCGTTGAAGCGGATGCCGGCGGTGCGGAGATCGCCGAGCAGGCTGGTGATGCCGGTGCGCTCGCCCTTGGTGTCGTAATCGTAGACCAGCGTCGCGCCGGCATCGCAGAGCTCCAGCTCGTAATGGCCAAGGCTCTCCGGCAGCGCGTCGAGCCTGCCCTGCAGATGCAGCGTCAGCCGCTTCTTGCCGAGCTTCTGCATCAACGTCGCCTTGTCCTCGATCAGCACGATCTCGCCCTTGTTGATGACGCCGATGCGGTCGGCCATTTCCTCGGCTTCCTCGATGTAATGCGTGGTGAGGATGATGGTGACGCCGGACTGCTGGAGGGTGCGCACCACCTCCCACATGCCCTTGCGCAGCTCGACGTCGACGCCGGCGGTGGGCTCGTCCAGGAACAGGATCTGCGGCTCGTGCGACAGCGCTTTGGCGATCATGACGCGGCGCTTCATGCCGCCGGAGAGCGTGATGATCTTGTTGTCCTTCTTGTCCCAGAGCGAGAGGTCCTTCAGCACCTTCTCGATGTGATCAGGATTCTTCGGCTTGCCGAACAGGCCGCGGGAGAAGCTCACGGTCGCCCACACGCTTTCGAAGGCATCGGTGTGCAATTCCTGCGGCACGAGGCCGATCAGCGAGCGCGCCTTGCGGTAGGAAGTCTGGATGTTCTCGCCGCCGACGAGGACGCGGCCCTCGCTCGGATTGGCGATGCCGCAGATGATGGAAATCAACGTGGTCTTGCCGGCGCCGTTCGGGCCGAGCAACGCGAAGATCTCGCCCCGCTTGATGTCGAGATTGACGTTTTTGAGCGCCTTGAAGCCGGACCCATAGGTCTTCGACAGGTTGGCGACGGAGATGATGGAGGACATGAGGGCCGGTAGGACTGGGGAGGGGAGGCTGGAACCTGCCGGGAACGGCGGGTCAGCGGAGCCCTGAGATAGGAATGCCTTTGCCGGGCCGCAATTGCCCGGAGAAAAATGGTCTCAAAACAGGCGCTTCGGTGGCAGGTTTCGGGCAGGTGTTGCGCGATGGTCACGGGCTGTGGCTAAGATTGCCATTCACGCGGCTCTTTGTTGCGTCTGCGAGCAGGCCATGGCTACGATTCCGGCCAATCGCAAAGCGTATTGTCCCCAGGGAAAACACCGATGAGACCGAACGGCCGTCACACCGCCGGCGCCAGCCAGTTGTCCGCCCTCCGTGTCTGGGCGATCTGCCTGCTCCTGCTGTCAGCTGTTGCCATCAGCCCGACCACGGCCCGAGCGGCCCCGAGCCAGGCCCAGGTCGCGACCACGCATGTCTATCTGCTCCGCGGCGTGCTCAACATCTTTTCGCTCGGCCTCGACACCATCGGCGCCCGGCTTCAGGCGCAGGGCATCCCGGTGACGGTCGCCAACTTCGTGTCCTGGTCGTCGCTCGCCGATGAAGCCGCGACCGCCTACAAGGCCGGCCGGCTCAAGACCATCGTCCTGGTCGGCCATTCCTCCGGCGCGACCGCGCTGCCGGACATGATCGCAAAACTCAACCGGCTCGGCGTGCCCGTGAAGCTCGCGATCGGCCTCGATTCCGTGTTCAAGACCAAGCTCTCGACCGGCGCGGAGCGTTACATCAACATCTATATCGGCGACGGCCCCGGCGAGCCGGTCAAGCGTGCCGACGGTTTCCGCGGCAAGCTCGACAATGTCGACGTGCGCGGCACCGGTGTCGGCCACATCTCGATCGACAAGAACGAGGCGATCCAACGCCGTGTCATCGCCGAGATCGACGCCGCCATCATGCGTTCGCGCGCACCGGCTGTCCCGGTCGCCGAACGCGGCTCGCCCGGGCAGGCGCGCTCGGCGGCCGCGGCTGCTCCGGCACGGAACTGAGCCGTCGCCTCCTCCCGCGTGATGCCGCCTAAGCGGGCGTCACGCGGACCGGCATGCTCTCCAGCCCGCGCAGGGAATTGTTGAGCCTGCGTTTCGGCTCCGCCGTGAGCTCGATGGTCTTCACGCGCCTTGCGAGCTCGCTGAAGATCAATTCGCCTTCCAGACGCGCGATCATCTGACCGACGCAGGCGTGGATGCCCGCG
Organism: Bradyrhizobium sp. IAR9; assembly: GCF_013408065.1. Taxonomy (NCBI): domain Bacteria; kingdom Pseudomonadati; phylum Pseudomonadota; class Alphaproteobacteria; order Hyphomicrobiales; family Nitrobacteraceae; genus Bradyrhizobium; species Bradyrhizobium sp. IAR9. The sequence goes on along the minus strand of NZ_JACBZW010000009.1, from coordinate 131,418 downwards.
CCGAAGCCGACATGCCCGGTCGCGGTCCGTTCGACCTCGAACCGGTCGGCTCTCTCCCATCGCGCCGGATCGCGGTTGGCCGAGGCCATGAACAGCAGCACCTTGCGGTGTGCCGGGATCACGCCGCCGCCGATCTCGACGTCGCGCGAGGTGGTACGAAAGAACGTCTGCACCGGCGAATCATAGCGCAGGCCTTCCTCGAAGGCATTGCGCGCCAGCTCCGGCCGTTGGTGGAGCTTGCGGTATTCATCCGGATGGGTGGCGAGCGCGAGCAGGGTGTTGCCGATGCCGTTGACGGTGGTGTCGATCCCCGCCGTGAGGAATGGCCGCACCAGGTGGGTCGCTTCGTGCTCGGTGATCTCGCCGTCGTCGGCCGCCTGGTAGATCATCATGCCGAGGCTGTCAGGCCGCAACGCATCTCGTGCGCAGCAGTCCATGATCCAGCTCTGGGCGGCGAGGCCTGCCTTGCGTGAAGCCGCTAGCATCTCGTTCTCGGGGCCAAAGCTGTCGAACACGAACGTGCTCCAGGCCAAGAGCTTCTCGCGGCCGTCCGCCCGGATGCCGATCGCATCGGGAAACACCTTCATCGGATAGGCTTCGGCAAGATCGGTGACGGCATCGAAGGTGCCTTTGTCGATCAGCTCCGTGACCTTCTTCTCCGCTTCCTGCTGAAACGTCTCGCGCAGCTTCCTCGCGACACCCGGAGACAGCGTGCGGCCGAGGACCCGCCGGCCCTTGTCGTGATCGGGCGGATCGATCTGGAGCGTCAGCGGCTTCGGCAGCGCAGGGTTCATCCCGTTGAGCCCGACGCCCTCGCCACTGATGAATGTCTTCCAGTCCTTCAAGGCCGGCTCGACCTCGCCATAGCCCGCCATCGCCCACACGCCGTAACGCTCCAGCGCGAACACGGGCCCGAGCGCGCGTAGCGCCTCATAGGCAGGATAGGGGTTCAACAGGAAGTCAGGCGCAAACGGGTCGATCGGACTGGAGGCGATGCCGCTCATGGTCAGCTCCGCTTCTAGGGCTTGCTGAGCGGGCACTGGCCATCGCTCTCCGAGCGGAACGCGTCCTCGCCCTTGATGGTGGCGACGACCTTCAGCAGATCCCAGCTCGATTTCGACTCCTCGGGCGACTTGACCTGCAACAGGTAGAGCGGGTGGATCTTGCGTCCGTCCTTGCGGATATAGCCCTTGCCGAACAGCACATCGTCGGTCGGCATCTCCTTCATCGCGGCGACGACGGCCTTGCCATCCTTGGCGCCGCCGGTCTTGTCGACCGCCTTGAGATAGTGAATGACCGAGGCATAGACGCCGGCCTGCATGTCGTTCGGATAGGCCTTCGACGGAATGCGCTCGGCGAAGCGTTTTGCGAAGGCCCGCGTGCCGTCGTTCAGATCCCAGTAGAACGGATTCATGATCTGCGCGCCTTGCGCAAACTTCAGGCCAAGCGCGGGAAGCCCGTTCATGCCCAGGATCAATCCGACCAGCTTGTGGTCCTTGGTCAGCCCGAACTCGGCGGCCTGCTTCATCGACGTGATGGTGTCGTCACCGGCATTGGCGAAGCCGACGACGTTCGCGCCCGAAGCCTGGGCCTGCAGCAGGAAAGAGGCGTAGTCCGCCGTTCCCAAGGGATGCCGTACGCTGCCGAGTACCTCGCCGCCGGCCGCTTTCACGGCTTCCGCGGCCTGCTTTTCCAGATCATGACCGAAGGCGTAGTCGGCGGTGATGAAGAACCATTTCTTGCCGCCCTGCTGCACGATCGCCTTGCCGAGACCGCGGCCGTAAGAATAGGTGTCGTAGGTCCAGTGCACCGTGTTCGGCGTGCACTTTTCACCGGTCAGAAGCACCGTCCCGGCGCCGGATCCGACGAACACCTTGTTCTTCTCGGCGCTCATGCCGGCGACCGCGAGCGCGATCGAGGAATTCGGAAGGTCGAAGATCGCATCGACGCTCTCGTTCTCGTACCAGCGCCGAGCGATGCCGATCCCGATGTCGGTCTTGTTCTGGTGATCGGCCGCGACGACCTCGACCACCTTGCCCGCGGCTTTTCCGCCATAGTCTTCGACGGCCATCTTGGCGGCGACGACCGAGCCGATGCCCTGGTAGCTCGCGAACGGGCCCGACTGGTCGTTCAGGATGCCGATCTTCACGACCTCCTGTGCGAAGGCCGGCGCCGCGGTCAGGGTTGCGGCCAAGATGCACAATTTATGCAGGAATTTGCTGTTCATTGGATCCCTCCCATGGGCGGTCTTGGTGCCGCTGAATAATAGTTATATTTTATAGCTATTTTTGAGAGTGTCAATTCGGCCGTCCCTAGGATTGAGAATCATGAGCTCGAAGCCTCTAAGACCCGGAGCCAAATCCACTCCGCAAAAGTCCGCTCCGCAGACGGAGAAATCGCTGGACCTGCGCGCGCTGCAGCGCACCCCCGGCTTCATGCTGCGCCTGGCGCAGTTGAAGTTCTTCGAAGGCTTCTACGAGGAGTTCGCCGCCTTGGGCCTGACGCCCGCGACCTATGCGATCTTCGCCGTCATTCGCGACAATCCCGGCGTGCCGCCAAGCAGCCTCGCCAGCCTGCTCCGGCTGCGGCTGCCGAACCTGATCAAGATCCTGAACGAGCTTGAATCGTCCGGCTTTATCAAGCGCAACCGCTCGAAGTCCGATCGCCGCGCCGTCGAGCTCATGCTGACGCCGAAGGGGACAAAGCTCATTGCGGAGGGCGCAAGGCTGACGGAGCCCTATAATCGGAAGATGCTGGCGCCGCTCAGCGAGGCCGAGCAGCGCACGCTGCTCGAATTGCTGAACCGGATGCTGCCATTTTAGCCGTTCGCGAGCGAGGACTGAGGCCAATCGTCGCAAAGTCCGGTCGCGCCGCCAGGCGTGCGGTGAGAGTTCGCGCCCGGAAGAGATGGAGGCCGGTTCCGTGCCCCAAATTCCACCCAATCGGCCGTCACTAAGCCCGCGGGGGAGGCGATCGCCTCCCGTCGTGGGACTGCTGGATTGATGATTGATTTGAGGCGATTAGTCGCGCTGGCAGCCGTTGCGCTGCTAGCCCTGAGCCCCGGCATGGCCGCCGCCTCACCTGCCAAGTCCAAGGCCAACGCGGCCGCCCCCGCAGCGCCGCCGCCTCCGCCGTTCGAGCCGTTGCCGCCGCCGATCGTCTACCTGTTCCGCGGCGCCATGGGCCCGATCTTCTCGACTGGCATGGACCGGCTCGGCGAGAAGCTGACACAGGCCGGCTTTTCCGCCGATGTCTATGAATTCACCCTCTGCCGGTTCATCGGCAACCGCGTCATCGCCAGCTACAAGGAGAAGGCGGCGCCGATCGTGCTGATCGGGCACTCCATGGGTGGTCTGTGCTCGATCGTCATCTCCGAGATGGCGGCCAAGGAGAGCATCCCGATCAGCCTCGTCATCGCCATCGATCCCGCGCATGCGACCGGCGACGTGCCGCTCAATGTCGAGCGCTTCATCAACATCTTCCTGTCCGACAGCGTGCTCGGCGGCGGCGACGTCGTCGCGGTCCCCGGCTTTCGCGGCCATTATGCGAGCTACGACCTGAAGGAAAACGCGCGCGTCTCGCACATCAACATCGAGAAGTCCGACGACATCCATCGCCAGATCGTCGAGATGGTGACGCACCTGCCGCGCATTCCGCCGCAGACCCAGGGCGATGCCGTGCCGCTGCGCTACCTCGTCCCCGCGGGCACCTTGGTCGAGTTATGGGACAGCGGCGTGCGAGTGCCGGTGCGCCGCGGCGACACCATGGAGAGCATCGCCGCCGCCAATCGCGTGCCGCTGTGGACGCTCGCGCAGAGCAACTCGCTTGCAGAGAACGCGCAGCTCACGCCGGGCCAGACCATTATCGTGCCCCGGCATCTGACACCGCCCGAGCCCACGGCCGCGATGGTGACGCCGCCGCCGGCTCCGACGAAGCGGAAGTAGGGCTCGTTATCTTGCCGCAGAGGACGGTGCGCTCCCTCTCCCGCTTGCGGGCGCTTGCGGGGGAGGGGGTCTCTCTACGATCGAGAACCCCCGAGAGGAGAGAGCCCCCACCCGCCGCGCTCTGGCGCGCAATTGCGCTGCCGAGCGCGTCGACCTCCCCCGCAAGCGGGAGAGGTGCAGCGAGTGCTGGGCGACACTCGATCCGATAAGGCTACACATTCGACCCGCTGATCGCGTCGATCACGGCGTCCGTCACTTCCTTCGTCGTCGCCTTGCCGCCGACGTCAGGCGTCAGCACGCCCGCCGCGCAGACGCGCTCGACCGCCGCCATCAGCCTTGAAGCGGCGTCCTTCTCGCCGAGATGCTCGAGCATCTGCGCGCCAGTCCAGAACGTCGCGACCGGATTGGCGATGCCCTTGCCGGTGATGTCGAAGGCCGAGCCGTGGATCGGCTCGAACATCGAGGGGAAGCGGCGCTGTGGATCGATGTTGCCGGTCGGCGCCACGCCGAGGCTGCCGGCCAGCGCGCCGGCGAGGTCGGACAGGATGTCGGCGTGCAGGTTGGTCGCCACGATGGTGTCGAGGCTTTTCGGATGCAGCGTCATACGCACCGTCATGGCATCGACCAGCATCTTGTCCCAGCTGACGTCCGGGAATTCGCCGGCGACCTCGGCCGCGATCTCGTCCCACATCACCATGCCGTGGCGCTGCGCGTTCGACTTGGTCACGACGGTCAGGAATTTGCGCGGGCGCGACTGTGCGAGCTGGAACGCGTAGCGCATGATCCTGGTGACGCCAACGCGGGTGAAGACGGCGACTTCGGTGCCGACCTCTTCCGGAAGGCCCTTGTGGGCGCGGCCGCCCATGCCGGCATATTCGCCTTCCGAATTCTCGCGCACGATCACCCAGTCGAGGTCGCCGACACCGACATTGCGCAGCGGCGAGGCGACGCCGGGCAGGATCTTTGTGGGGCGCACATTGGCGTATTGGTCAAAGCCCTGGCAGATCGGCAGGCGAAGGCCCCACAGCGTGATGTGATCGGGCACATCAGGGGCGCCGACCGCGCCGAAATAGATCGCGTCGAATTTCTTCAGTTCGGTGAGGCCGTCGGCTGGCATCATCACGCCGTGCTTCTTGTAATAGTCCGAGCCCCAGTCGAACGTCTTGACGTTGAAGGCGAGGTCGCCGCTGCGCTTTGCCAGTGCCTCCAGCACGCGGATTCCGGCCGAGATCACCTCGGGGCCGATGCCGTCGGCGGGAATTGCTGCGATCGAATGGGTGCGCATGAGAATGCTCCGTTAAGAGATGGGGCCGGCATATCAGGCCGGCTGCGTCGTCGGCGAATCTAGACGGGAGTGCAGGGCGGACTCAATTGGCGCTGGTTTATACAAAAAAATGATATAATCCTCGCGAGACGAGAGGACCCGGGATGGAATTGCATCAGCTCCGATGCTTCGTGGCGGCGGCCGAGCAGTTGCATTTCGGCCGCGCGGCGCAGCAGCTCCAGATGCTGCCTTCCGCGCTGGGCCGCCAGATCAGGCTGCTGGAGGAGGATCTGGGCACGCGGCTGTTCGCGCGGACGACGCGCGCGGTGTCGCTCACCGAGGACGGCACGACGTTGCTGCGCGATGCCCGCGCCATCCTCGCCAAGGTCGAGGCGGTCGAGAGCAACTTGCGCAACCGCTCGCGCGCCGGCGCTGCTCGGCGGCTGCGGATCGGTGCCATCGACAGCGCCGCCGCCGGGCTGCTGCCGCCGCTCTTGCGCGACTTCCGCGCCAAGCATCCTGATATCGCGGTACAGATCCTGGAGGACAAGACGGTCCGGCTGCTGCCGAAGATCCTGACGGGTGCGCTCGATCTCGCCTTCGTCCGCCCGCCCGGCCGCGCGGACAAGCGGCTCGAATTCCGCGATCTGCTCCATGAGACCGCGATCGTGGCCTTCCCGCAGCAGCATGCGCTGGCCCGGCGCAAGTCGATCACGCTGGCCGACATCGCCGACGAGGCGATGCTGGTGCCGGACCGCCGCTCGCGGCCGCACAGCCACGACCTCACGGTGAAGCTGTTCGATCAGGCCGGAATGACGCCGCGCATCGTCCAGGTCGCCGACGAGAAGCAGACCATCATCAACCTGGTGGCGACGAAGCTCGGGGTTGCGATCGTGCCGCGCTGGACGATACGGATGGCGGTGTCGGGCGTGCGCTTCGTGCCGCTGCGGCCAAGGCAGAGCGGGCCGGTCGGCCGGCTGCCGCTCGCCGCCGCGTGGCTGCGCGGCTCGCGCGATCCGGCCCGCGATGCCATGCTGGCGGTGCTCGAGGCGCGCCTGCGCAGCTATGCGCGGGAGGCATGAGGGGCTATGACGGAAGCCCGGATCAGAGGTGAGTGCGATGACTGAACAGAGAGCTCCGAGCGAGTTGCGGGTCGCCATTGCCGGGCTGGGCTCGATCGGCACCAAGATCGCGACCGCGCTCGATCAGGGCATCGAGGGGCTGGCGATGTCGGCCGTGGCCGTGCGCGATCCCGCCAAGCATCAGGCCTTCATCGGCGGTCTGCGTCATCCGCCGAAGATCCTGCCGATCGATCAGCTCGGCGAGGTCGCCGACATCGTGGTCGAGTGCGCACCGAGCAGCCAGTTGCGTGCGATCGTCGAGCCTGCCGTGAAGCGCGGCAAGGCCGCGGTCGTCGTCAGCGTCGGCGGATTGCTCGACAATTTCGATCTCGTCGATCTCGCGCGTGCCAATGGCGGCCGCATCATCGTGCCGACCGGCGCGCTGATCGGGCTCGATGCCGTCAACGCCGCCGCAATCGGCACCATCCATTCGGTGAAGATGGTGACGCGCAAGCCGATCGACGGACTGAAGGGCGCGCCCTTCATCGTTCAGAACAACATCGACATCGACAATCTGCGCGAGCCACTGAAACTGTTCGAGGGCAGTGCGCGCGAAGCGGCGAAGGGCTTTCCGGCGAACGTCAATGTCGCCGTTGCGTTGTCGCTGGCGGGCATCGGGCCTGATCGGACCGAGATCCAGGTTTGGGCTGATCCAACCGTGACGCGCAACGTTCACCGCATCGAGGTCGAGGCGGATTCGGCGCGGTTCTCGATGGGCATCGAGAACATTCCCTCCGAGAATCCCAAGACCGGTCTGATCACCGCGCTGTCGGTCATCGCGCTGCTGCGCAAACAGCGCGCGACGTTGTGCGTGGGGACGTGAGCGATCGAAGCGCTCCATCACCGTCATCCTGAGGTGCTTGCTCTGGGACGCGAATGCGGCGCAGAGCAAGCCTCGAAGGACGACGGCCCGGCTGCATCTCGGCCGTTCATCCTTCGAGGCTCCCGGCGCGATGCTGCGCATCGCGCCACTCGCGCCTCAGGATGACGGGACGCCTATGCGAGCGCCCGTGTCGCCTGGCTACCTTACGCCCCCCTCACGCGCCAGATCACGTTGCCGACGTCGTCGGCCATCAGCAGCGATTTCTTGTCGGGGCCGATCACGACGCCGACCGGGCGGCCGTAGGATTCCTTCTCGTCCGGGGACAGGAAGCCCGACAGGATGTCGCGACCGGGACCGGACGGCTTGCCGTTTTCGAACGGGACGAACACCAGCTTGTAGCCGGACAGCTTGCTGCGATTCCACGAGCCGTGCTGGCCGATCACCATGCCGTCGGGGAAGCCCGGCAGCGTGCCCGCGGGCATCCAGCACAGGCCGAGCGAGGCGGTGTGGCCGCCGAGCGCGTAGTCCGGTTGAAGCGCCTTGGCGACCATCGCAGGATCCTGGGGCACGCGGTCGTCCACCGTCTTGCCCCAATAGCAATAGGGCCAGCCGTAGAAGCCGCCGTCGCGCACCGACGTCAAATAATCCGGCGGCGTCTCGTCGCCGAGCCCGTCGCGCTCGTTGACCACGGTCCAGAGCACACCTGTAGTTGGCTCCCACGCCAGCCCGACCGGGTTACGCAGGCCGGCGCCGAAAATGCGGTGCGTGCCGGCAACGAGGTCGAGCTCGTAGACCGCAGCGCGGCCTTCCTCGACCTCCATGCCCATCTCGGCGATGTTGCTGAGCGAGCCGACGCCGGCATAGAGCTTCTTGCCGTCGGGGCTTGCCAAAAGACTGCGGGTCCAGTGTCCGCTTGGCTTGAACGTCGTGAGCCGCTTGCCCGGCGCGGTGATGCGGTCGGCATTGGCGACGTAAGGGAAAGCCATCACGCCGTCGGTATTGCCGACATAGAAGGTGTCGCCGACCAGCGCCATGCCGAACGGCTGGCTGAGATTTTCCATGAAGGCGCCGCGTTGCTCGGCGACGCCGTCGCCGTCCTGGTCCCGCAGCAGCGTGATGCGGTCGGCGGACACGCCGAGCGCTGCGGCGCGCCGCATCGTTGTCTGCATCGCGTAGTGAAACACGCTGCGCGGCGCGCCAGCGATCTGCGTCGCCTCCGCGATCAGCACGTCGCCATTGGGCAGCACCTCGATCCAGCGCGGATGGTCGAGCCCGGTCGCGAACGCGTTGACCTTGAGCCCGGGCGCGACCGTCGGCTTCTGGCCCTCGCTCCAGCCGCGCGCGGTCGGCATCTTCAAAGTCGGGATCGCGCCTTGCGGCTTCGCCTCGGGAATGGCGGGCTTCTCTCCCCAGGCCGGCGCAGGCACGGTGCCCGACAGCTTCCGCCATTGCAGCGCGATGCCGCCGAGGAGCGCAACGAACTGCGCAAAGACGCTGGAGAAGGTCATGAGAGGGCCCCTGTTTGCGCGCGCATCCAACTGGCTGACGGGGCAGACGTCAACCTGTGTGGGGCGCCGGCCGGGCCTATTCCCGCGGAATGGCAGCCGATCGATTTTGCATGGGACGAACGCCGACGGCCTTTGCCCGGAGATCAGCGAGAGATTTGACGCTCCAGCCGCCGTGCTGCGCGAAAATCGTTGAGGTGATGCATGTTCGGCACCAGCGCTGCCTCCTTGGACAGCAGGTGATAGATCCGCGCCACCGTGCGCTGCTTCTGCTTCGGCCGCCCACGCGGCAGTGCCCGCGCCTTGCGGACGGCGGCGATCGCGTGCTCGCGGAAATAATCGTAGGCGTCCGACATGGCTCGATGCTCGCGCAGGTGGCAGCTGTCGAGGGATAACGGGCTTGGAGAGGGGCGGTTCCTGGTTGAATGCTCCGAGTTGCGCCATTCCGTTCCCGTCATCCTGAGGTGCGAGCCATGGGGCGCAACGCGCCGCATGGGGAGCCTCGAAGGATGGAGGGCCCGGATGCATTGGCGGCCGTGCATCCTTCGAGGCTCGGCTTACGATGCATTCGCATCGCAAACCTCGCACCTCAGGATGACGGGACCAACAGCAGTCTTACGCGGAGAAAATAGTAGGAAGCTGCTACGCCCTCACCGCGGCGACAGGAACGGGATGATCATCGGCACGCGGCGGCAATAGGCGCCGTAGGCGTCTTCGCCGAGCTCCTTCGACAGAAACACCTCTTCCATCCGGCCCTTCTGCCACATGCCGAGCGAGATCAGGATCGCGCCGAGGATCGTCGTTACGAGGCCGATTGCGATGCCGGTGACGAGCATGCCGAAGATCAAGCCGGTGTAGATCGGGTGACGCACGATGCCGTAGGGGCCGGTGTCGATAACGCGGTGATCTTCTTTGTGGGTGATGGTGTTCGACCAGAATTTTCCGAGATGCAGTCGGCCCCACCAAGCGAAAGCGATGCCTGCGGCCGAGAGGACCGCAGCGATGTAGATGCCGGTGTTGCCGAGCACCCAAAGCGGCTTCCAGCCCAGCAGCTGTGCAACCCACGGCGTGTACAGGATGCCGCCGACCAGGATCGGCAGACGATAGCGCTGCGACTCCAGCGTCATGACCTGCTTCTTGGTCCGCCCCTGCCAGAACGAGGCGCCGACCCAGCTGGCGAGAAAGGCGAGCCAGACCAGGGCCAGGAGTTCGGTCGGCCAGGCCGTGGTCCAGCCACCCCAGGCGACCGAGAGAAGCTTGCTGAAATCGAAGGACATGAAGGTTCTTTGCGTTGGGCGGCGGCTTTAGCTCGCGCGCGAGGAGAGCGCGTGATGCTTGATGGCGCCGGAGGGCTGCTGGCCGTTGCGGGCGAGCAGATGGGTGATGGTTTCGCGCAGCACGGGCTCGATCGGACGCGGCGCGTAGCCGAGCTCGGTGCGCGCCTTGCCGATCGAGAGGTCGCTTGCGGCGAGCGCAATGCGCACGCCCTCGGCGGTCCCGTTGGGCGGCCGGCGCGTGACACGATCGGCGAGGTATTCGAGCATGATGCCCGAGAGCTCGGCGATCTTGCCGGGCACGACGACCGGGAACTGCCGGCGGCCGCTCATCGCCGACATCATCCGCAGGATGTTGCCGAGCGGGACGCAGTCGCCGCCGAGGATGTAGCGCTGGCCGATGCGGCCGCGCTCCATGGTCAGCACGAGGCCCGTGGCCACGTCGCGGACGTCGACGAGGTTGACCAGGAAGTTGAGATGCGGCTGCACCTTCTTCTGGAGGAAGTACCACAGCATCGCCGTCGGCGGCGTCAGATTGTGGTCGGCCGCGCCGATCGGCATGGTCGGCGTGCCGATCACGAGTGGAAAGCCGCTGGCCGCCGCCTTCGCGGCATGATGCTCGGCGAGCGACTTCGAGCGCGTATAGGCGCCCGGCATCGCGTCGGCCGGCTGTAGCGCCTCTTCGGCGGCAGCGCCCTTGAGATCGGAATAGGGGAACAGGATCGATTCCGTCGAGCAGTGCAGGAAGCGCGACACGCCGCGCTTCATTGCGGCCGCGAGCACGATTTCGGTGCCGCGACAGTTGACGTCGTGAAAGTCCTGCTTGTTGGCGACCCACATGCCGGGCAGGCCGGCGAGGTGATAGACCTGATCGACCCCGGCGATCGCAGTATCGACCGCGGCGCCGTCGAGCACCGAGCCGTGGACAAATTCAACATCCGCGTTCGCCGCGGCCGGCGCGCGGACATCGAGAACGCGCACCCGCTGCCCACGGGCGCGGAGCGCTTCGACGAGGTGATGTCCGATGAAGCCACTGCCACCGGTAACCAGTACGAGAGCCATGCAGAAGGTTGCTGTTTCGCGTCTAGAGCTATCGGGTTGAAAGGGAATTGGTCGGAAGAGGCGCCAGAATCGCGGCAAGGTCGCGACGGAAGCCCAATGCAATGAATAATTTTGCCATCACGAACATCGGTCCAAGCAAAAGATGCGAAGGAAAAGTGAACAACGAGGCTTCGCGGCCCTCAAAAACCTTGTGACCGATGGCCTGCGCGGCGAGGCCGAGCGCCACCAGCACGGCGAAAATCGCCCACATCGTCGCGGTGCTGACTTGCGCCGCAACGGTCGTCGCAACCGAAAACAGCACGATCGAGACCGCCAGAATGCCGATCCCGAGCGCCACGTCGAGCAGCAGCCAGTACATCAGGACCGGCAAGGCCAGGATCACGGCGAGGCTGACATCGAAACCGAACAGCGGCAGCCTGACCAGCGTCAGCGGCATCACGGCGCCTGTGAACAACAGGAGAATACCGACCACATGCATCGCGGTGTTCCGGGGGTCGCGATGGTACTCGACATAAACGGCAAGTTGGCGCTGAAAATAGCCACCCATTTCGGTCTCATGCAGCACGGGGTCGGGGAAGGGCGAACAGAGGCTATAGCACTGGACCGGGCGGTGCACAAACCGGGGCTTTTGTCGCGTGAAACCGTATTTGTGCGCCCCGGACAGGCTACAAAACGATCAGGACTTCAAAGGGTTCCGTCGGGTGCGAAGCTGCGCTCGCTCAGCGCTTCTTGGCGGGCTTTTTCGCCGCAGGCGCAGGTGCCGCAGCCGTATGCGGCGCGTCCTCGGGCAGCTTGGCATAGGTCAGGATTTGCAACTGGCCGTTGACGGCCGAGGTCGGCTTGGCCCGGTCGAGAAACTGCTCCTCACCGAGACCGATCGGATGCAGCCGCTTGGTCGAGATCTTGAACGTGTTCACCAGCACGTCGCGGATCGCGTCGGCGCGGCGCTGGCTCAGGATCGCGTTGGCCTCGCGCGTCTTCGAGTTGGATTCGACGTGGCCGACGATCAGGAACGTGTAGGGCAGCAGCGAGGAATGAACCAGCGCGTCCGCGATGCGGCCGACGGTCTGGTAGGACGCCGGCTGGATGATCGGCGTGTCGGCATCGAACTGGATCTGCGCATTGAAGGCGGGCAGCTTGGCGAGATCAGGTGCGATCAGCGGCCGGTTCACCGGACCGGGATCGTTCTTGATCCTGGTCTTGGCGCGCTCCATCACCTGCTGCTTCAGCGCGGGAAGGTCGACCTCGGCGGCTTCTTCGAAATGGTTGAGCTTGCCGACGATGTCGTCGCGGGTCGGTGCCGCCGTCTGGGCGACGGCCGTGCCCGCGAGCAAAGCGAGACCGAACGCGACCGCGGTTCCAGCGATGAAGAGCCTGCTCGCGCGCATCAGCGGTACCCCGCGTCGTCGACGGCCTTCAGGCAGTTGTTGCTGATGCCCTTGGGCGTCGAAACCAGGCAGGGGATCGACTTGCTGGTCTCCTTGGTCGAGCCGCCGCAGACCTTGACGATCTCGCGCTGGCAGGCGTTCGCCACCGTGACGCGCGCGGCGACGCGCTTCTGGATGGCATCGAACGCGCCGAGATAGTCGCTCGCGCACTGCTGGGACAGCACGTCGCGGTTGCGCGACAGGCACTCCTTCAGGCGGGTCGAATCCGGATTGACGCCGCGGCAATTGGCGACGATTTCGGCGCCGCAGCTTTTGGCCAGCAGCCCAATCGAATCGCCAAAGCTCATGGTCTCCGCCGCCGCAAGCGACGGCATCCCCAATGCCAGCAAGATCAGTGTGATGGAGCCCCGGACCATGGCTGCATCTGATACGGGGAAGTTCGGGCGGGTCAAGGGCTGTTCGGACGAGAACTGTCGAACGCGAGGGGAGTGCGGCGAACAGTCCTCACTCCGCGGCGTCTTCGCGGGGCGGCCATTCGATCAGGGCGACCGTGTGTTTCCCGAGGTCGTCGGCGAACTCAGGGTCGGCCTTGAGCTCGTCCAGTGTTCTGGGCGGAGGAAGCTGCCGGCCGTCCGCGATCAGCTCCTGCGCATAGAACGCGAGTGCCTCCGGTGCACTCTCCAGGGCCTCGTCGACGTCATCACCGCCGGAAATGCAGCCGGGCAGGTCGGGAAACCACAAGCTGACGGCGTCGGGATCGGTGTCTTCGATGATGGCAACATACTGAGCCATATCGCGCGCTTACGCCCGCTGCACGAAGCTGTCCACGACCTTCTTCTCGCCGGCCTTGTCGAAGGCGATGGTGAGCTTGTTGCCGTCGATCTTGGTGACGCGGCCGTAGCCGAATTTCTGGTGGAAGACGCGGTCTTCGAGCGAGAATTCCGAGGTGGTGCCGGTCGATTTGGCGACCAGCTCGCCCTCGATCGTCAGGGGACCGCGGCGGCGTGAGGAGAAGCTGCCGAAGTCGGGACCTGATGCGGAGGAGGAGGAGAACGTCGCAGCCTCTTCCTCGAAGCCGCCGCTTCTGCTGCCGCCGCCCCCGCCGCCATTGCGGCCGCCGCCTCGGTTGCGGTTTGCCTGCGCGCGCTGCCAGCCCGGCGTCGAATAGGTGGAGCCGAACGCCTCCATGTCGTCGAAACGCGAGGCGCCGTAGCCGCCGGTGCCGCCCCAGGCCGAGCCGCCCTTGGATTCGGTGATCTCGACATTGGCCGCCGGCAGCTCGTCGAGGAAGCGCGATGGGATCGTGGTCGACCAGGTGCCGTGGATCCGGCGGTTGGTGGCGAAATAGATCATGGCGCGTCGGCGGGCGCGGGTCAGGCCGACATGGCCAAGCCTGCGCTCTTCTTCGAGGCCGGCGCGGCCCTGTTCGTCCAGCGTGCGCTGGCTCGGAAACAGGCCTTCCTCCCAGCCCGGCAGGAACACGTTGTCGAATTCAAGCCCCTTGGCCGAGTGCAACGTCATCAGCGACACTGCGTCGTCCTCGGCGCCGCCGTCGCGGTCCATCACCAGCGAGATGTGCTCGAGGAACCCTTGCAGGTTCTCGAACTCCTCCATCGAGCGCACCAGCTCTTTCAGGTTCTCCAGCCGGCCCGCGGCGTCCGCCGAGCGGTCCTTCTGCCACATCTCGGTATAGCCGCTCTCATCGAGCACGATCTGGGCGAGGTCGGTGTGCGCCGTGACCTCGCGCTGGGCGCGCCAGCGGTCGAACTGGGCGACGACCTCGCGAAGCGAGCCGCGCGCCTTCGGCTTCAGCTCGTCGGTCTCGACCACGGCGCGTGCCGCTTCGAACAAGGGAATGCGGCGCTTGCGAGCGTGGTCGTGCAGCATCTGCACGGTGGCATCGCCGAGGCCGCGCTTGGGCACGTTGACGATGCGCTCGAAGGCGAGATCGTCTGCCGGCGAGTTGATGACGCGCAGGTAAGCCAGCGCGTCGCGGATTTCGGCGCGCTCGTAGAAGCGTGGGCCGCCGATGACGCGATAGGGCAGGCCGAGCGTGACGAAGCGGTCTTCGAATTCGCGCATCTGATAGGAGGCGCGCACCAGGATCGCGACCTCGTTGAGCTTTTCGCCGCGGCGCTGGATCTGCTCGATCTCCTCGCCGATGCCGCGGGCTTCCTCTTCCGAATCCCACGAGCCCGTGACCGTGACCTTCTCGCCGTCCTGGTCCTCGGTGCGCAGCGTCTTGCCGAGCCGGCCTTCGTTGTGCGCGATCAGATGCGATGCAGCGGCGAGGATGTGGCCGGTCGAGCGATAGTTGCGCTCCAGGCGAATGACCTTGGCGCCGGGAAAATCGTGGTCGAAGCGCAGGATGTTGTCGACCTCGGCGCCGCGCCAGCCATAGATCGACTGGTCGTCGTCGCCGACGCAGCAGATGTTTTTGACGTGAGCTCTTTCGCTGGCGGGAAGAGGGGCTGCAGTGTTTTGCTCGTCGTCACCGGGCCGACGCGAAGCGTCGAGACCCGGTGATCCATCTTGCGAAGAATCGATGGATTGCCGGGTCAAGCCCGGCAATGACGAGCCGGACGCCGGCGCCTGCGACAGCAGCCGCAGCCACAGATACTGCGCGACGTTGGTGTCCTGATATTCGTCGACCAGGATATATTTGAAGCGCTGCTGGTACTGCCTGAGGATATCCGGGTGCTCGCGGAAGATGCGGATGTTCTCCAGCAACAGATCGCCGAAATCGGCCGCGTTCAGAATCTTCAGCCGCTCCTGATAGCTCGCATAGAGCTTGCCGCCTTTGCCGTTGCCGAACATGGCGGCTTCGCCGGAGGGCACCTGCGAGGGCATCAGGCCGCGGTTCTTCCAGCCGTCGATCAGGCCGGCGAGCATGCGCGCCGGCCAGCGCTTGTCGTCGATGTTCTCGGCCTGCAGCAACTGTTTCAGCAGCCGCACCTGGTCGTCGACATCGAGCACGGTGAAATTCGACTTGAGCTGCGCCAGCTCGGCATGGACACGCAGGATGCGGCCGCCGATGGAGTGGAAGGTGCCGAGCCACGGCATGCCCTCGACGGCGTGCCCGAGCATCTGGCCGAGCCGGTGCTTCATCTCGCGCGCGGCCTTGTTGGTGAAGGTCACCGACAGAATCTCGGCGGGGCGGGCGCGGCCCTGGCTCAGGATGTGGGCGATACGCGTCGTCAGCACGCGCGTCTTGCCGGTGCCGGCGCCGGCCAGCACTAGGACCGGGCCGTCCAGCGTCTCCACCGCCTCGCGCTGCTCCGGATTGAGCCCGGACAGATATTTCGGGCCCACCGAGGCGCGCGCACGCGCGGCGATGCCGCCGGGTGCGGGCTGGTGGTCGGGGACGTTCTGGGACGTGATCTTGCTCGGCTCGGTCATGCGAATCATGGGCCCCACGATGGCACCGCGGGGTGGCGGAAGGGAGCCTTCTAACAGGGATTGGTGCCTATATGGGGCGGCGGAACGAGGTTTTCCACGTGCGGGGCACGTCAATTTGTTCCAGCGGTCCTCGCGAATTTCCACCCTGTCCGGGCCGGAACCATCGTTCCCGCCTCGAGATTGTCTGGACAGGTGGCGCGGCCAGCCGCGCTAGACGCAGACAGACATCAAGACGAGGGTTTGACCATGCTTGGCTGGGTTGTGACGTTTCTGGTTATCGCACTGATCGCCGGCATCCTGGGCTTCGGCGGCATCGCCGGCGCTTCGATTGAGATCGCCAAGATCATCTTCTTCATCGCGGTCGTTCTGTTCCTGGTCTCGGCCGTGGTCGGCCTGGCCCGCGGCCGCAACAGGGTATAGGCCGCCGGATCACGCGCTACCGCTTCGAGGGCATCGCCACGTTCCGGCCGATGCCCTCGGGGCGCGGCACAGCGCTGTGGGCCTTGGTAACCACAGCGATGCGCTCGCTTATATCCGGTGGAAATGGCGCGACGCGCCGCGCATTCATGTCCATGTGAAGCGACATGTTCTCGGACGTCGCCGACAGCCAGCCCTCGGTTGCGTGCCGCATCTCCTCGAACGTGTGCAGCCGCTTGTCGTCGGCCTCCAGCAGCCAGACCAGGATCTGCACGGGATCGCCGAGGTGGATTTCGCGCAAGTAACGCACATGGCATTCGGCAGTGAAAGTCGAACCGCCTCGCTCCTTCATGTAGGTCGGCCCGATGCCGAGCTCGGCCCAGAGCTGGTCGATCGCGCGGTCGAACATCACGTTGTAATAGGCCATGTTGAGATGGCCGTTATAGTCGATCCATTGCGGCTCGATCTGCATGATCGAGGCGCGGAACGGCTCGGCTCTGGGCGCTGAGGCGGCAGTCTCCGGCATGTTTCCTTCCAGCTATGCGTCCGGTCGCTTGACTTGACCGGTTTTATATCCTTTGCCACGGTTCTTCTGTCGGGAGGAATGTCCGTGGGTACCACCATCACCAATAATCCGCCGCGGCCGGAGCCGAAAGCCCTCGCGAGCGCGCTGGAGCAGCTTGCCGCACGCTTCGGCAACCGTCTCATCACCTCGCAGGCCGTGCGCGAGCAGCATGGCCATACCACCACCTGGATTCCCAACCAGCCGCCTGATGGCGTGGTGATGGCGCAGGAGACCGCCGACATCCAGGACGTGGTGCGGATCTGCGCCAAGAACCGCGTCCCGGTCATTCCTTTCGGCACCGGCACCTCGCTCGAGGGCCAGGTCAACGCGCCCGCCGGCGGTATCTCGATCGACCTGCGCGACATGAACAAGGTGCTGGCGGTGCATGCCGAGGACCTCGACTGCGTGATCCAGCCCGGCGTGACCCGCAAGGCGCTGAACGAGCATCTGCGCGACCAGGGCCTGTTCTTCCCGATCGATCCCGGCGCGGACGCCTCGCTCGGCGGCATGGCCTCGACCCGCGCTTCCGGCACCAATGCGGTGCGCTATGGCACCATCCGCGAGAGCGTACTGGCCCTGAAGGTGGTGCGCGGCGACGGCGAGATCATCACCACGGGCACGCGCGCCAAGAAATCATCCGCCGGCTACGACCTCACCCATCTGTTCGTCGGCGCCGAAGGCACGCTCGGCATCATCTCGGAATTGACCATCCGCCTGCGCGGCATCCCCGAGACGATCGCGGCCGGTGCGGTTTCGTTCGAGACCGTGCACGGGGCCTGTCAGGCCGTCATCCTTGCGATCCAGACCGGCATCCCCGTGGCGCGCATCGAGCTGCTCAATGCCGCGCAGGTGCAGGCTTGCAACGCCTATTCGAAGCTGACGCTGCCGGAGACGCCGCTGCTGCTGATGGAATTCCACGGCAGCGAGATCGAGGTTGCCGAGCAGTCCAAGGCGTTCGGCGAGATCGCCAGGGATTGCGGCGGCGGCGAATTCTCCTGGACCACCAAGCCGGAGGATCGCACCAAGCTGTGGCAGGCGCGGCACGATGCCTATTGGTCGGTGAAGGCGCTGCGGCCTGGCGACAGCATCGGCGTGGTCGCGACCGACGTCTGCGTGCCGATCTCGCGGCTCGCCGATTGCGTCAGCGAGACCGAGGAAGATCTCAGGCGGCTCAACCTGCTGTCGCCGATCGTCGGCCATGTCGGCGACGGCAATTTCCATTGCTCGCTGGTCTGCGACACCAACGATGCCGCCGAGATGGCGCGCGGCGAGGAGTTCATGCATCGCCTGGTCGAGCGCGCGCAGGCGATGGACGGCACCTGCACCGGCGAGCACGGCATCGGCCAGGGCAAGCAGAAATACCTCCAGGCCGAGCTCGGCCCCGAGGCGCTCGATGCGATGCGAGCGCTGAAGAAGGCGCTCGATCCGCTCAACATCTTCAATCCCGGCAAGATTGTGCCGGAGGCGTAGGCCTTCGGCACAACAAAGCCGCCGCAAGGCCGATGCCGTCCACCGGTTCGGGGGCGGGAACTTTCGGCAATCCTGTCGGTTCCAATTCCCGCCAAGTTCCGATGCCTCAATGGCGCGGCTCTGCGGGAGGGTGCGATGGTGCGACCGGTCATTCGAATTGCCGCGATGGCGCTTGCCTGCATGCTGGCGGGCGCGGCTCTGGCCAAGGGCGGCCATGGGGGCGGACATGGCGGTGGCCATGGAGGCGGGCACGGCGGTGGCCATCACGGCGGCGGACATTTCCGTGGCCACGGCGGTGGACATGGGCATGCCGGCGGGCATCATCGCGGCATGCGGTTCACATCCGGTGTCCGACGCGGCGGGCCCAACTTCGGTCAGATCCGCAACGCGGCGATCCGCCCCGCGAGCTTCCGCAATGCCCTGAACACCAGCGCATTCCGGAATGGCCGGCTGATCAGCAATCCGGCAGCGCGTGCACAGCTCGCGGCAGCGGCCGCATTGGCCGGCTGGAGCGGCGCAAGCAGCGGATGGTGGCAGCATGCGGGCGGCGGCTATGGCTGGGTCGGGCCGCTGTTCTGGCCGTTCGCCTATAACGATCTCTACGACTACACGATCTGGGGCGACGGGCTCGGCTTCTGGGGTTACGGATACCCGGACATCTATGCCGGCATTTTCGGCCCCTATGGCTATGATCGCCTGTCGGCCTATCTGCCGCAGCAATCGCAGGGACGACGGCGGGCGCGTAGCGCACCGCTCGATCAGCTCTGCGGCAGTGACCGCCGTGCCATCGCCGGACTACCGATCGATCAGATCGCATCCGCGGTGCAGCCGACGGATGCGCAGGGCACAGCTCTCGATGCGCTCGGCAATGCCTCGATCGACGCCGCAGCGCTGATCCGCACATCCTGTCCGACGCAGGCCGCAGCGACGGCGCCAGGCCGGCTCGCAGCGATGCAGCAGCGCATCGAGGCGATGCAGAAGGCTGTCGAGCTGGTCCAGCCCGCGCTCGACCAGTTCTATGGCTCGCTGAACGACGAGCAGAAGGCGCGCTTCAATGCGCTCGCCGAGGATCAGCGTCGTGCGACGGCATCGAACAATGCGAGGGAATCGTCGGTGCAGGCTTGCAACGTGGCCGCCGCGTTCGATTGGCCTGCTGCTGCGATCGATGAGAGGCTTCGTCCGAGCGACACCCAGCGCGCGGCGCTGCAGGTGCTCCAGGATACCAGCGCAAAGGTCAGCGCATCGCTCAAGGCGGGCTGCGAGCCCAATGACGTGATGACTCCGCCGGCCCGCATGGCCACAATCCGCAAACGGCTCGATGCGATGCTGGACGGGATCAAGTCGGTGCGCGCGGCGCTCGATGATTTCTATGCCACGCTGAACGACGAGCAGAAGGCGCAGTTCGAGGCGATCGGGCCGCGCCGCACGTCCTGAATGGTGCAAGCCAAATAAAGGCCATGGGTGGGGGCAATGAAGTGGTTCGCAAGGCGGCAGCCGGCCGACATCTGGGATGAGCCGATCCAGGGACCGATCGGCGATATCGACGCGGCGGAGCGCATTCGTAACATCTGCGAGGCTGCGAGAGCGGGCGCGGAGGCTGTCGGAGGCTCCGCACCGGCTGATAAGCGCGAACGTGAGCGCTTTGAACGTGCAGCCCGCGTCGCGATGGAGATTGCGATGAAGATCGCGGACGATCTGATGCGTGACGATGCGGTCCGCCGCATCGTCGACCTCTGCGTGAAGGCAAATGATATGAAGACGGCGCAGATCCTGTTTCGCGCGATCCAGGCGGGCTGGATCCGGGAGGCCGTCCAGCACGACTATCCGGCGCTGGCGCAGTAGATCCGGCTCGCGCGTCGGGCGCGAGCCGGATCTATGTCAATGCTGGACAGTCTCAGTATCTGCGGTAGTCGCCGCGATAATGGTCGCCGCCGCCGCGGCCGCCCATTCCCATGCCGATCCCGATTCCGATGCCGATACCCTGCATCACGGCGCCGGGCGGCGGGCCGGGGGGCGGCGCGCGTTCGTAGACCACTTCCTCGGGCGGCGGGCGGCGCTTCGGCGGCGTCTCGACCACCTTGCGCTTGGGCGGGGTGTCGTCGACGCGCTTCTTGATCACGGGCGCGACGCTCGGAGTGACCGGCGTTGCCGGTGTCGTTGGCGTCGAGCACGGGCAGGTCGGGCCCATCGCGACGGCGAGCGGGATCGCTGCGGCGGCGACGGGGACGCCATAATTGCGGTTCTGGACGCGGAGCAGCAGCCGGCGCGCAGTCGCGGCGAGGTCGCTATTGTCCCAATTGGCCAGGTAAGCCTCGAACGAAGCGCGGGTGTTGATCGCGGTTGCGCGCTCCCAGGCCAGCATCTGGCGCCGCCGTTCCAGCACCGTGCGCACGCGCGGCGTGCGGGTGTCCTGCGCGTACAGCTCGATGTAGGCCTGATAGGCCTCCACCGTGTCCTCGGTGATCACGAGCTCATACGCGACCATCGCAGGCTTGCCCCGTAATTCCTTGCGCCAGTCCTCGAGGCTGCGCGTGCCCCCGGCGAGCGCCATCGCGTTCGCGCCCGGAAGAGCGGGTGTGCTGCCGCTGCTCTCGCCGAAGAACTTGAAGTCGGTCGTCAGCGAGGAGCTTTCCCAGGGGATCTGTCGTCCGTCGGTCGATTGCGCGACGGCAACGCGGATGCGCTTGAACACTTCCTCGATCGGCAGATTGGGCTGCTTGGCGATGGTCAGCGCGGCCGTGGTGTAGGGGCTGTCGATGCCGCTGCCGTCCTCGGCTTCGGCGCCGGGCGAAGTCGAATAGGAGATGAAGGAGCCGGGCGCGCCGGCCTTGGTGTCGACGATCGCAAGGCCGTGGCCGGCGCCGCTGAGCGCCGGGAACGGATTGTTGCGGCAGGCATCGAGCATGAAGATGCGCGCCCGCGTCGGCAGCGCGCCGAGCGTGTTGAGCATGTCGTTCAGCCGCACGCCCTGGAGCGGAATGTCGGCCTCGCGCTTGGGATCGAGATCGACAGGCACCAGGTAGTTCTCGCCGTCGATCTGCAGGCCATGGCCGGCATAGAACACCAGCGCCACCGTGTCGGCGCCGCTGGCGCTGACCTTGCCGGCGAAATCCGAGATTGCCGCGCGCATCTCGTTCTGCGCCAGGTTGGCCGCCGTGGTGACGGTGAAGCCGGCATTGCCGAGCAACTCCGTCATGCCCTTGGCGTCGTTGGCGGCGTTGGGCAGCTCGGGCACGGTGCGATAGGCGGATTGTCCGATCACCAGCGCGAGCCGCGCTTCGGCTGCAGCGTCCGTCGGCGTCATCAACTGGGCGAGGGCGAGAAAACCGGAAGCAAGAAGCAAATTGGAAAGGACTGGACGGCGCATGGTGTCACCTCCATCGGCAATATTTGCGATGATGGCACCTTTTCTACGTCTGCGCCATGACGCCGTCTGTGCGCTGGATCACGCTGCGCGCTGCGGCAAAATGGGGCAGGCGCCGGCCCAAGCGCGATGCATCGGTCTAGCCCCATCCATGTGAATCACGCATTGATCCATGCTCCAATTGGATTGATGCAGGCTCGAACGCGACGGGGCCCATTGCGCGGATATGGCCGTAGGCCGATCACTATCGCAAAATCCCCGGGAATCGTAGTCGTTTCGAAGCGCTCACGGACTGCCCAACGCACTTCGCGCACGCTCTGCGGTTGCCGGCCGCCCCGCTTGCCTGCGCCGTCGCTTTGGCCATAAAGTCCGCGCAACAGGCCACGGCAACGACCGCGGCGAACAAAAATAATGTGGGAGAGACCGCACCATGACCATCGTGCCCGTGAACCGTCGCGCGTTCATCAAGTCATCCGCGGCGGTCACCGCCGGCCTCGTGCTCTCCCCCGCCATCATCGGCCGCGCCGAAGCCGCGACGCTCAAGCTGAAATGCTCCTCCTCGCTGCCGAACGATCCCAAATTCGCCAACGGTCGCGTCTACTACGACAACCTCGTCAAGAATTTGAAGGGCAACGGGCTCGGCGAGCAAATCGAGGTCGCCTTCTTCCCCGACAACCAGCTCGGCCAGGAGATCGACGTCATCAACTCGGTGAAGCTCGGCGTCATCGACCTCATGGTGTCGGGCTCCTCGATCTCGGCCAATCTGGTGCCGCTGGTCGGCACCTACGATCTCGGCTTTCTGTTCTCCAGCTTCCCGCAGCAGACCAAGGCGTTCGATGCCGGCGCGGCCAAGCCGATCGAGGACGCCCTGCTCAAGGGCGGCAACATCCGCATCATCGCCTGGGCCTATAATTTCGGCTCGCGCAGCGTATTGGCGAAGAAGCCGGTGAAAACGCCGGAAGATCTCGCCGGCCTCAAGATCAGGACGCTGCCGAACCCCGTCATCACGGAATGCCTGCGGCTGATGGGCGCCGCCGCGACGCCGCTGGCCTTCGGCGAGATCTACACGGCCTTGCAGGCCGGCGTGCTTGACGGACTGGAGCACGATCCGCCGACGATCCTGGCCAGCAAGTTCTTCGAGACGGCCAAATTCTACGCCCTGACGCAGCATAATTTCTCGCCGCTTGCGATCTATTTCAGCGACATGACCTACAACCGCATGGACCCGAAGCTGCGCGAGGGCTTTCTCGATGCCGCGAAGAAGGCCGCGGCCGACACGCGTGCGCATGGGCTTGCAGTCGAGAAGGAGGCGCTGGCCGCCTTGACCGAGAAGGGCGTGACCGTGGCCGAATGCGACCGCGAGGCCTTCAAGAAGCGCGTCGCGCCGCAGATCGAGAACTTCATCAAGGCCCGTCCGGAATCCAAGGCCGTCATCGACATCATCCGCGCGACGCAAGCCTGATGGCCAGGTCCGAGATGGTGGTGACGGCCGCCGTGCCCGTTTCGGCCGGCCGCCACGGCAGCATCGCCCTGCTGCTTCGGCTCAGCGATGCGATCGCGGCCATCCTGCTCGCCGCCGATCTCGTGGTGGTCTGCGTCTCGGTGCTGCTGCGTTTCTTCTTCAACGCGCCGGTCGAATGGTCCGACGACGTCGCACGCGGATTGATGGTCGGCTCGGCCTTCTTCGGTGCGGCGAGCGCGCTCGCGCGCGGCGAGAATGTCGGCGTGTCGTTCTTCCGCGATCTCCTGCCGCTGCGCCTGCGCACGCTGGTCGATGCCGCCGGCGCGCTGCTGGTCGTGCTGATCTCCGGCTACGTCGCCTACAACGCCATCAAGCTGGGCTCGTTGACCGCAGGCCAGACCACCGGCTCCGGCCTGCCGCTGGAGCTGACCTTCTATCCGATGGGCGTCGGCGCGCTGTTCATGACGGTGTTCGCGATCGACCATCTCTGCGCGCGCCCGTTCCCCGACATCATCAGGGGGCTCGTTGCGATCATCATCGTCACGGGCCTCTATCTGGCTTGGGATTACCTGTCGCCGTCCTCGGTGCCGTCGGCGGGCACCTTGATGCTGATCGGCTTCTTCGTAACGCTGTTCGGCGGCTTGCCGATCGGCTTTGCGTTGGCGCTCGCTGCGCTCATCTTCATCTGGGTCGAGGGCGCGCTGCCCGGCGTCATCTTCGCCCAGCAGATGGCGCGCGGCATCGACAATTTCGTGTTGCTTGCGATCCCGTTCTTCATCCTCGTCGGCTACCTCATGGAAGCCAATGGCATGTCGGTGCGGCTGATCGAGCTGCTGCAGCGCGCGGTCGGGCGCATGCGCGGCGGGCTGAACGTCGTGATGGTCGCGTCCATGGTGCTGTTCTCGGGCATCTCTGGCTCGAAGATGGCCGATGTTGCCGCGGTCGGTTCGGTGCTGATCCCGGCGGCGCGCCGCTCGAAGCAGAACCCCGGCGGCGCGGTGGCGCTGCTGGCGGCGTCCGCGGTTATGGCGGAGACCATCCCGCCCTGCATCAACCTGATCATTCTAGGCTTTGTCGCCAACTTGTCGATCGGCGGCCTGTTCGTCGCCGGTCTCTTGCCGTCGGCGCTGATGGCGCTGGTTCTGATCGCGGTGTCCATCATCTTCGGCAAGCGGCCGGACAAGGTCGAGGACGTCGAGCCGCAGATGCCGGTGTCGGGGCTCTGGAGCGGCGCGATCGCCTCGTTCGGCCTGATCTTCATGATCTTCTTCGGCTTCAAGAGCGGCTTTGCCACCGCGACGGAGATATCGGCCTTTGCCGTGGCCTATGCGCTCGTGGTCGGCAGCGTGGTGTTTCGCGAGCTCAGCTTCAAATCGGCCGCGCATAGTTTCGTGCAGGCGGCGACGCGCGCCGGTCTCGTGCTGTTCATCGTCGCTGCCGCGCAGTCGCTCGCGTTCACGCTGACCTTGCAGCAGGTGCCGCATGCGGTCGGCGATTTCATGCTCGGATTGTCGAAGACCTCAGGCGTCTGGCTGTTCATCCTGCTTGCCATCGCCGTGCTGATCGTGATGGGCTCGGTGTTGGAGGGCGCGGCCGCGCTGATCATCTTCGGGCCGCTGCTGCTGCCGGTCGCGGTGCAGCTCGGCGTTGATCCCCTGCATTTCGGCGTCGTGCTGGTCATCGCCATGGGCATCGGCCTGTTCGCGCCGCCGCTCGGGCTCGGGCTCTACGGCGCCTGCCTGATCGGCAACGTGCCGATCGAGCAGACGGTGAAGCCGATCATGGGCTATCTCGGCCTGTTGTTCCTCTGCCTGCTCGTCATCGCCTTCGTGCCATGGCTGAGCACCGCGCTGCCGCGGGCATTCGGCTACTGAAGGAGTTTTGACGTGAAGGTTCTGCTCGCGCACACACCGGAGATGCGGCGCAATTACTATGGCGATCGCAGCCTGAGCGGCCTACGCGCGGCCGCCGAGGTGATCCTGCACGAGAGCGACGAAACCCTGGACGCCGCCGGCCTCGTGCGTGCTGCGCAAGATGCCGACATCATCGTCGCAGACCGCATGACCGAAGGGCGCGGCGAGATCTTCGCAGCGCTGCCGCGTCTGCGCGCCTTCGTCCGCTGCGCGGTCGATATCCGCAACGTCAATGTGGAAGCGGCTTCAAACGCTGGCGTGCTCGTGACCCGCGCCGGACCCGGTTTCGTGCAGGCCGTTGCCGAGCTCGCACTCGGCTTCATGGTCGATCTCTCCCGCGGCATATCCAGGGCGACGGCGGACTACCAAGCCGGCCGCAAGGTCGAGGCGCGGATGGGCCGCCAGCTCGCGGGCAGCAAAATCGGCATTATCGGTTACGGCAGCATCGGCCGTTATCTCGCCGAGGTAGCAAAGGTGCTGCGCATGGAGGTGCTGGTCGCCGATCCCTTCGCAACCGTCAGCGATGCCGCGATCCGGCAGGTCGGTCTCGACGAGCTCCTCGCCGCGTCGGACTACGTCGTCTGCCTCGCGATCGCTAACGAGCAGACCGAGAATTTGATCGGCGAAGCGGCGCTGGCCCGCATGCAGAGGCATGCCGTCTTCATCAACCTCTCGCGTGGCAATCTCGTCGATGAGCCGGCGCTGGCGCGCGCGCTGCTGGAGCATCGCATCGCCGGCGCGGCGATGGATGTCGGCCGCGCGCCCGACCAGATGCCGACGCCGGAGCTGGCGAAGCTTCCCAACGTCATCGCGACGCCGCATGTCGGTGGGCTGACGCCGCAGGCGATCGAATATCAGTCGCTGGAAACGGTTCGGCAGGTCGAGGCAATCGTCAAGGGCGAGATTCCGCCGGGTGCCGTCAATGCCGAGCGCTGGACGCGGCGGCCGTGAGCGGCTTCATAGCCGGTCCACCGCCCTGAACGTTCCGTCCTTCTGGATCACCGTCAAAAACACCTTCGGCGGCGCATCGATCATGCGGATGCCGACATTGACGGCGCTGCCGCTTATGTCGAAGCGGCCGACATCGTTGATGGCGCGGAGCAGGCTCGCGCGCGTCGGGTTCGGCCCGGCCCTTTCCAGCGCCGCGGCCGCCAGCCGGCCGGAGAGATAGCCTTCCAGCGACACGAAGTCCGGTGTCAGCGTCGGATCGAACGCCTTCTGCGCCGCCTGGTAGTCGGCGACGAGCTTGAGCGAGCGGTCCCATGGAAACGGCACGACCTGTGAGACGATGACGCCTTCACCCTCGGGGCCGAGCTCCTTGGCCAGCGCATTGGCGCCGACGAAGGAGACGTTGACGAAGGTCGGATGGAAACCGCTGCGGTGCGCGAGCTTGATGAACTCCGCGCAGGGCCCATAGGTCCCGACCATCACGATCGCCTCGGGTTCGGCGCGCCTGATCACCCGCCAGGCTGCGGTGACCGCGCGGGTGTTGCGCTCGAACGTGCCCTCGGCGGCAAGCTCGAGGTCGCGCTTGGCGAGCGCGCGCTTGACGCCGACCAGACCGTCCCGGCCGAAGGAATCGTCCTGGTAGAAGATGCCAATGCGGGTGAAGTGGCGATCCTCGGTGAGGTGCTTGATCCACGCCTCGGCCTCCGCACCATAGCTCGCGCGGATGTTGACGACGTTGGCAAGCTCGAGGTCGCGCAGGAATTCGGCGCCGCTGAACGGACCGATGAAGGGAACGTTCCTGGCGCTGGTGATCGGAATTGTCGCCATCGCGGTCGGCGTGCCCACCGCGCCGATCAGCGCAAACACCTTGTCGTCCTCGATCAGGTGCAGCGTCTGCGCCACCGAACGGTCGGGGTCGTAGCCGTCGTCGCGGCTGATGAGCTGGAGCTTGCGGCCGTGGACCCCGCCCTTGGCGTTGATCTCGGTGAATGCCGCGACGATGCCTTGCCGCATGCGCTGTCCGAGCGCGGAGGAGGGCCCTTCCAGCGCGGCGGCCTGGCCGAACAGGATCGCATCCTCGCTGACGCCGGCCTCGTCGGCTCTCGCCGCCAGCACGGTCGCGGCGAGGAGCGCGATGGCCAGGACGAGGGATGTCGCTGATCGAAATCGATACATCAGGGAGTTTTTGCCGAATGATGGGAGGAGCCTTGCGCAACATATTCCTGCGAGGCTGAATAGCTCGCTAACCGGCGACGTGTCGGCAGCCCGTAGTACTCCGGGCAAAACCGGCAAGTTGTTTCCACAATGCCGGATCATTCGGGCACTTCGTTAACTAATTCACGCGTTGCGGAATGGAGGGGTTCCGAAATTGTGCAGTTCTTAACCGCGGTCTTGTTCCGATAGCGGCGCCGGCACCTCAACCAGAGGTTCGGTTCGTCGCGGACAGGGGGACGGCGGCTTCAAGATGGGCGATCGCGATCAGAACGATCAGGATCGGAGGCGTATGACCGGATGGTGGCGTGCCGCGCCGCTGCTCGGGCTTTATCGCCCTGCGCTCGTCGCGGTCGGCGTCGGTCTTCTGTTTTCGGTCGTGGGCGCGGCCGCCGTGGCGCGGTGGGAGGATCGCGTCAACAGGATCGAGTTCGAGAACGCGGCCGAAACCGAAGCGATCGTCATGCAGAACGGCATGGGCGAATACATCTCCCGGCTCGTCGCGCTGCGCACGCTGTTCGAATCGACCAACGACGAGGTCACCCGCAGCGAGTTCGAAACCTTCAGCGCCCGTCTGTTCGAGCGCCATCCCGGCATGCTGCGCATCGCCTGGTTGCCGCGCGTCAACCGCAAGGAACGCACCGAATACGAGACCGCGGCGATCGCGGACGGCGTGTCCGGCTATCGCATCAAGTCGCTCCAGGGCACGGGCTTTGCGACGGCGCCGCAGACCGATGAATATTTTCCGGTGTTCTACTCGACCCAGCCGAAGACCTCGGCGGTGTACGGCATGGATTACGCCACCGTCCCGGAGCGCCGCGCGGTGCTGGAGCGCGCCCGCGACAACGACAAGGTCGCAGCCATTCGCACGCGCTTGTTCGAACCGAAGGAGGGCGGCCGGCTGCCCGACGTCCTCGTTGCCGTTCCCGTCTACGCCAAGGGGACCTCGCGCGACACGGTCGCGGATCGGCGCCGCAATCTGGCCGGCTTCGTGGTCGGCATCTTCGACATGCCGCTGCTGATCCAGGCAATTCGCGTCACGACCGGAGCAAGCCCCGCGGTCAGCATGAACGTCTATCCGCCTTTCACGGCGCAGATCGTCAGCCTGGAGCAGATGCTGCCGGATTATTCGTCGGCGGCCACGGCGCCGCAGTCGATGCGGGACGTCGCGCGGGCGCTGCACTGGTCGGGCAGCCTCAAGATCGGCGACACCGATTGGCAGGTGCGGGCGGTTCCAACCGCCGGCGGTCCGCTGGAGACGACTTACGATCGCGCCGGCGCCGTGCTGATCGTCGGCATGCTGCTGACGCTGTCGCTGTCGACCTATCTCATGCTTGCGAGCCGCAATTCGCGGCGGCTGTCGCTGGCGAACCGGCGGGTGCTCGAGCTCGCCCAGACCGACATCCTGACCGGACTGCCGAACCGCGCCTTCTTCCTCACCCGGCTCGACGAGATGAACAGCCAGCTCATCGTGCGGGGCCTGCCGTTCTCGATCCTGATGCTCGACCTCGACCGCTTCAAGAACGTCAACGACTCGCTCGGTCACGGCGCTGGCGATGCATTGCTGCGCCAGGTAGCGCAGCGGCTGAAATCCGCCGTGCGCGCCAACGACGTGCTGGCGCGGCTCGGCGGCGACGAGTTCGCCATCATCCAGGAAACCGGCGAGGATCAGCGCGCCTGCTCGACCGAGCTGGCGGCGCGGATTGCCAAGCTCTTGACCGAACCGTTCCTGCTGCCTGGTCACCGCGTCGAGATCGGCACCAGCATTGGCATCGCCATCGCGCCGGATCACGGCAGCGATCAGGAGCAATTGCTGAAGAAGGCGGACCTTGCGCTCTATCGTTCGAAATCGGCAGGCCGCAACTGCTTCACCATCTACGACGAGGCGATGTCGGCCGAGCTGGAGGCACGCAACACCCTGGAGGGGGATCTGCGCGACGCCATCGCGCGGTGCCAGCTGGAGGTGCACTACCAGCCGTTCGTCGACGCCCTCAGCGGCGCGCGGCGCGGCTTCGAGGCGCTGGTGCGCTGGCGGCATCCGACACGCGGATTGATTCCGCCGGACCAGTTCATTTCGCTTGCGGAGGAGACCGGGCTGATCGTGCCGCTCGGCGAGTTCGTGCTGCGGCGCGCCTGCGCGGATGCGGCCGGCTGGCCCTCCGGCCTCGCGGTCGCCGTCAACCTGTCGCCGATCCAGTTCAAGGAGGCCCGGCTGTTCGAGGTGATCTGCGCGGCGCTCGCCGATTCCGGCCTGCCGCCCCAGCGGCTGGAGATCGAGATCA
Organism: Bradyrhizobium sp. IAR9; assembly: GCF_013408065.1. Lineage (NCBI taxonomy): Bacteria > Pseudomonadati > Pseudomonadota > Alphaproteobacteria > Hyphomicrobiales > Nitrobacteraceae > Bradyrhizobium > Bradyrhizobium sp. IAR9. The sequence continues at coordinate 102,005 of NZ_JACBZW010000009.1, read as the reverse complement.
CGGAATCCGTGCTGCTGGAGCGCGGGGTCGAGAACCACGCCTTCATGCAGCGGCTGAAGCAGCTCGGCGTCGAGCTCGCGCTCGACGATTTCGGCACCGGTTATTCCTCGCTCAGCTATCTGACGGCGTTCCCGTTCGACAAGATCAAGATCGACAAGTCGTTCATCCGCAACCTCACCCAGCAGCCGCGCAGCTCCGCCATCATCTCCTCGATCGTGACGTTGGCGCGCGGGCTCGACATGTCGGTCACCGCCGAGGGCGTCGAGACCCGCGAAGAGTACGAGCGGCTGAAGGCGCTCGGCGTCAATTTCGCACAAGGCTATCTGTTCGGCCGCCCGCAGCCGATCGAGCGGATCCTGTTCGACGGGCCGGCCAAACCCTCACGGCGCGACGCCGCCTGAGATCTCCCTGACGCATCTCGCTCAAGGGGCATGCGCGAAAAGCGCTTGACCCGGACATCTCCAGATGGTCGGAAGGATCGTCTAGGGATGAAATAAGCACAACATGCGGCTTCCGTTCTTCTACGGCTGGGTCGTGGTCGCCGTGACCTTCGTCACCATGGCCATCGGCGTCAACGCGCGTACCGCCTTTTCACTGTTCTTTCCTCCCATCATCTCCGAATTCGGCTGGGAGCGCGGCGTCACCGCGGGCGCCTTCTCCTTCGGCTTCGTGGTGTCTGGCGTGGTCAGCCCGCTGATCGGCCGCCTGATGGACCGCGCCGGCCCGCGCGCGGTGATGGAGCTCGGCGTCGTGCTGATGGGCGGCGGATTGCTGCTTGCGCCGCTCACCAGCGCGCCCTGGCACCTCTATGTCACCATCGGCGTCATGGTCGGTGCAGGATCGGTGTGTCTCGGCTATTCCGGCCAGTCGCTGTTCCTGCCGAACTGGTTCATCCGCAAGCGCGGCTTCGCCATCGGCATCGCTTTCGCCGGCGTCGGCATCGGCTCGGTGACGCTGCTGCCATGGGTGCAGCACATGATCGAGCAGACTGGCTGGCGCACCGCCTGCACCGCGATGGGCCTGCTCATCCTGGTCGTGCTGGCGCCGGTCAATCTGCTGCTGCACAAGCGTCCGCAGGATATCGGCCTCGAGCCGGACGGCGATGTCGTCCCGGCCGCAGGTGCGGCCCAGCCGATCTCCAATGTCGTCGATCCCGTCTGGGTCAATACCGACTGGACGCTGAAACGTGCCGTCGCGACCGCGCGATTCTGGTGGATCGCACTCGGCTATTTCTGCGGCCTGTACATCTGGTACGCGGTGCAGGTGCACCAGACCAAGTTCCTGCTCGACATCGGCTTCAGTCCCGGTGTCGCGGTGTGGTCTCTCGGCATCGTCAGCCTGCTCGGCATTCCCGGCCAGATCCTGCTCGGCCATGTCTCCGACCGGATCGGGCGGGAATGGGTGTGGGCGATCAGTTGCGCCGGCTTTGTGATCTGCTTTGCGGCGCTGATGGCGCTGAAGTTCCAGCCGTCGCTGTGGCTGGTCTACGTGATGGTGTTTACGCAAGGCGCGTTCGGTTACGGCCTCACCTCGATCATGGGCGCGGTGGTGTTCGAGATTTTCCAGGGCAAGCACCAGGGCAGCATCTTCGGCACGATCATGCTGGCGGCGCTGGCGGGCGGTGCGGCCGGACCGTGGGTGACCGGCTTCCTCTACGATCGCACTGGTGACTACACGCTCGCCTTCGCCATCGCGATGATCGTGAGCGCCTTGTCGGCGCTCTCGATCTGGCAGGCCGCGCCGCGCAAGGTGCGGGCCGTCGCCGGCCGGCTGCACAAGCTTCACGCGGGAACCGGCGCGGATTAGTTCCGCACCCATCAAGATACCGTCGCCGTTTTCGCGGATCGTTAAGCATGCCGCCTCTTGGCGAGGAGGAATGACGCGGCAAAAAACGACTTGGACACCATCGGAGCGTTAGCGTCGGACCGCTTGCCGTATTTCCCGATATCGCCGGGTCAAACGATGTCCGCCTTCGATTGTCTCACTGAAATTCCGGACGTGCTGCGAGCCGCGCTCGAACGCGCCGACGATGGCGTCGTCATCGTCGATGACGCGCATCGCATCACTCATTTCAACGCCGCCGCGGAGCGCATCTGGAAGTTGGCACGCACCGACGTGCTGGGTCGCGATGCCGAAATTCTCGCCCTCAAGGGCCTTCAGGCCGATCCGGTGGCCGATCTCCGGGACGAGATCAGTCTCGTGCGCCGTGACGGCAGCCGCATCAGGGCGGCTATCGCGCTGTCTTCCGTGAAAATCGGCGGCGCCAATCATTACATCCTGTTTGCGCGTGACGTCACCATCGAAGCCGAGCGCCGCGTCAGGATCGGGCTTCTCCACGCCGTCTCCGACCAGACCAACCGGGCGGTGATCATCAGCGACACCGAGCAGAACATCGTCTATGTCAATTCCGCCTTCACGACGCTGTTCGGCTACAGCAACGCGGAGGCCGAGGGCCGCCGCGCTGGCGAGCTGATCGCCGGCCGGCATACCGATCGCAAGGCCATCGCGAAGCTCATCAAGCGCCTGATGCATGGCGGTCGCCGCGGCGAAGCCGAGGTGCTGGTCTACGACAAGGACGGCGAGGAGATCTGGGTCTGCGCCCGGATCGATGCCTTCCGCGACACGAAGGGCCGGGTCAAGCACATCTTCGCGCTGCTCGAGGACATCACCGAGACCAAGCAGCTGCGCTCGCTCCAGCAACTCATCATGGGCGCGCTCGCCGACGAGGTGCCGATCGGCGAGATCGCCGACAGGCTGTGCCGTCGCGTCGAGGAGATCGCGCCCCACGTGGTCTGCTCGTTGCTTCACGTCGATGCCGCGGGCCTGATCCATCCGCTCGGCGGCCCCAGCCTGCCCGATGATTATTCCCGCGCGCTGGACGGCGTGGCCATCGGCCCCGATGTCGGCTCCTGTGGCACCGCCGCTTTCTACGGCGAACCGGTGCTGGCGACCGATCTGGAGACCGATCCGCGCTGGCAGCCCTACAAGGCGATGCCGCTCGCGATCGGCCTGCGCGCCTGCTGGTCGACGCCAGTCAAGGCGAAGGACGGCCGGGTCATCGCGACCTTCGCCTTTTACTATCGGGAGCCGCGCGCGCCAAGCAATTGGCACCGGCGCATCGTCGAGGCCTGCGTCAATCTCGGCGCCTTCGCGATCGAGCGCAAGGAAGCGCGCGCCGAGATCGCGCGGCTCGCCTATCACGACATTCTCACCGGGCTGCCGAACCGCGCGCAGCTGCGCCACCTGATCACCACGGCGATCGATGCCTGCCCGACCGGCAGCCATGTCGCACTCGCTTTTCTCGACGTCGATCATTTCAAGGACGTCAATGACACGCTCGGCCACGCCGCCGGCGACGAGCTCCTGATCCAGCTCGCCCAGCGCCTGCGCGAGCAGATCGGCCCCGAGGACATGCTGGGACGGCTCGGCGGCGACGAGTTCGTCATCCTGCTGCCGCAACGCAACGCCGAGAGCGCCGCGCGCGTCGCGGCCGACATCACGGAGGCGCTGGCTGCACCCTTGAAGCTCGGATCGAAGCTGATGCCGATGTCGGCCAGCATCGGCATCAGCCTCTATCCCGACCATGCCACCGACATCGACACACTGATGCAGCAGGCCGATGCCGCCATGTACATGGCCAAGCAGGCGGGCCGCTCGACCTATCGTATCTTCAGCGCCGAGATGAACGGGCTCACCGAGCAGCGGCTGGCGCTGATCGCGGCGCTCCGCCGTGCCATCGCCGAAGGCGCGCTGACTCTCAGTTACCAGCCGCAGATCCGCAGCTGCGACGGCGCCATCCACGGCGTCGAGGCGCTGTCGCGCTGGCGTGATGCCGTGCTCGGCGACGTCTCGCCGGCAAAATTCATCCCGCTCGCCGAGGAGTGCGGCCTGATCGAGCAGATCGGACTGTGGTCGGTGCGCGAGGCCTGCCGGCAGATGGCGAGCTGGCGTCGCGCCGGGCTCAACATCCCTAGCGTGTCGGTCAACCTGTCACCGATCAATTTCCGCAACGTCACGCTGGCCGCGCGGCTCAAGGACATTCTCTCCGAATACGATCTGTCGGCGGACGCCTTGATGCTGGAGATCACCGAAGGCGCTTTCATGCAGGACGGCGTCGCCGCGCTCGAGACGATGAACGCGATTCGCGAGCTCGGCGTCGGGCTCTCGTTGGACGATTTCGGTACCGGCTATTCCAGCCTCAGCCGTCTCGCGCATTTGCCGATCCGCGAATTGAAGATCGACCGCAGTTTCATGCGCGATATCGAGCGTGACGCCGGCGCGCTCGCGATCGCCACCGCCGTGGTGCGCGTCGGCCAGGGCCTCGGCATGACCGTCGTCGCCGAGGGCGTCGAGACCGAAGGCCAGCGCAAGACCCTGGCCGAGCTCGGCTGCGACGTCGTGCAAGGCTTTTTCTACGCCCCCGCACTTCCCCCCGTCGCGTTCGAGCGCTGGCTGATCGAGCACTGCGCCGAGCAGGCGAGGGCGATGCTGGGGCGGCTGGATGTTGGGCCGGCAGGCAGCGACGCCGTAAGGCGGTCGGCTTAGGGGCCGCGCCGAACACAGGGTGCGAACTCACTCATGCGGTGAGTACGCATCCCCGGCTCTAACCCGACGAGCGGTCAGTAGTCCCAGAAGGCTGGCACCCAGCGAAAGTGGTCGCCGTCGACCGCGACCCGGCCGATGGACGGGAACGGCATGTGCGTGGCGACGAGGAGTTCTTCGTTCGCTGCCAGCTCGCGCAGAAGATGGACCCGGACGCGGGCCGCCTCTTCGGGATCGTGCTCGAAGCCATTGTGCCAGTCGGGGTGGTCGAACCCGACAGTGAACACGGCGTCGCCGGCGAATGTCAGCCGATCGCCACCGGATGCCAGGCGGACCACGCTGTGCCCGGGGGTGTGGCCACCGGTGCGCGTGACCACCACGCCCGGTGCCACCTCGTGCTCGTCCTCGAAGGTACGCAGCTGGTTGTGGTATTCTTTCGCGAACCGCTTGGCGGTCGCCCGAAGCGCGTCCGGGAATCCCGGCGGCATCGAGACGTGGGAGAAATCGGGCGCCTCCCAGAATGCGACCTCGGCGGCTGCCACGTGGATGCGCAGGTCCGGGCGCAGCCGCTCCTTCACCTCGTCAACGAGCAGCCCGCCAATGTGGTCCATGTGCATGTGCGTCAGCACCACGTCGGTCACGGACTCAAGATCGATACCGGCGGCTTCCAGTCGTTTGCTCAACTGGCCGGCCCGCGGCAAGTGCAAGTCCGGGTCGGATCCCAGTCCGGCGTCGACGAGGATGGTCCGGTCGCCGCTACGCACCACGACCACGTTCAGCGCCCAATCGAACGCGTCCGGCGGCAGGAACATGTCCTTCAGCCACGCCGCGCGGACGGCCGGGTCGGCGTTGTGGGCCAGCATCGCGCCTGGCAGCGTCAGTACGCCGTCGCTGATCACCATCACGTCGATCTCGCCGATCTTCAGCGCGTAGCGCGAAGGAACCAGCTCTTGGGACCCCGGCTCGCCGGGGCGTGTGGTGTGGTGCAGGTTCATGTTCGTCTCCTCAGTGTTACGGATCGTCTGTTTCATCTTGAAAGCTCCTTCGTTCTGTCTTGACGCAGTTCAGTAAGTGACCGCGCGTCTGCCGTGGGCAGTGCGGTCAATGCCTTGAGGTGTTCGGAGATTGGGGCGTTCTGGGGCGACCTGATCCAACACGCGGTTAGTAGTCCCACCAGGTCGGGACCCAACGAAACAGGTCGCCTGCGGTCGCTACCCGGCCGATCGACGGGAACGGCATGTGCGTGGCGACGAGCCACGCGCCCGTCTCCGCCAGCTCGCGCATGAGCCCGATCCGGACGCGGGTCGCCTCCTCGGGATCGTGCTCGAAGCCGTTGTGCCATTCGGGGTGGTCAAACGAGACCGGGAATATGGCATCGCCGGCGAACATCAGCCGGTCGCCGCCGGACGCCAGGCGGACCACGCTGTGCCCGGGGGTGTGACCGCCGGTGCGCCTGACGACCACGCCCGGCGCCACTTCGTGCTGCTCCTCGAAAATGCGCAACTGGTTACGGTATGCGTCCAGGAACTGGCTGGATGCGCGCCGAGCCAAGTCGGCGAGCGCGGGCGGCATGGCGGTGCGGGAGAAATCGGGCGCTCCCCAGAACTTGACCTCGGCCGCGGCCACGTGAATCCGCAGGTCCGGACGCAGCCGCTCTTTCACCCCGTCGACGAGCAGCCCGCCGACATGGTCGAAATGCATGTGGGTCAGCACCACGTCGGTCACCGATCTAAGATCGATGCCGGCAGCATCGAGTCGCGAGCCGAGCTGCCCGGCGCGCGGAAAGTCCGGGTACTCCACACCGAGCCCGCTGTCGATGAGGATGGTCTGGTCGCCGCTGCGCACCACGACCTCGTTCAGCGCCCAATCGAACGCGTCGCGCGAAAGGAACATGTCGTCCAGCCACGCGCCTCGTGCAGCCGGGTCGGCGTTGGTGGCCATCGACTCCGCGGGCGGCGTCAGCACGCCATCGCTGATCACCATCACGTCGATCTCGCCGACACGGAGCGCATAACGCGACGGAACCAGCTCGTCGGACCGCGCTCTGTCGAAATGTGTGGTGTCGTGCAGGTTCATGTTCGTCTCCTTCTGAGCGTGAGAAATCATCTGATTCATCTTTGAGACTCCTCTGTTCGCATGTGGATTGTTGAGGGGCTGCAGCGGGCCGCGCCCGCAGGAGCGCGGCCGTCATCAGGTGGGCGTCTAGAGATCAGTCACGCGTTCCGGATCGGCTGACGCGAGCGCGGCGGCACGCTCGGCGCGCGGCGGGTAGATCCAGACCGTGTTGATCTCCCGCTTCGTCTTCTTGGCGACGTCGCCGACCATCTCGACGTTGCGCTCCCAGCCGCGCGTAAACAGCGCGCCGGCTTCGCCGAGGTCGAGACAGGTGACATAGGTTTTCTGGTGGTAAGGCCTGGTCGTGAGGCCGAGCAGCTCGGCTGCGGCATTGTTGCCGGCGAAGGCGCCCATCCGCGTGGCGTGCTGGCACGACATCAGCGCGTAATTGCCCTCGTCGTCGCAGGCCGCACGCGCCGCATCGCCGGCCGCGAAGACGCCCTGAACGCATGTCACCTGCAGGCAGCGGTCGACAAGCAACCGGCCGAAACTGTCGCGCTCGGCGGGAATCTGCGTCGTCAACGGTGCGGCGCGAATGCCCGCCGCCCAGATCACGGTCTCGGTTTCGATGTGCTCGCCGCTGGACAGGGTGACGCCGGATTTGTCGAGCGAGGCGACCCCTGCACCGAGGCGGGCTTCCACGCCAAGCTTGCCAAGGGCTTCCTCGATGATGGGACGGGGACCCGCGCCCATGTCGGGCGCGATCGACGTGTTGCGTTCGACGATGATGACGCGAGTCTTTGCGCTCGTGCCGAGGATGTCGCGAAGCCGCGCCGGCATTTCGGTGGCCGCCTCGATGCCGGTGAAGCCGCCGCCGCAGACGACGACCGTGTCGCGCCCGTTCGTGGCCGGCCGCTTGGCGAGGCCATGCAGATGCTTGTCCAGCGTGATCGCATCCTCGAGCGAATCGACGCTGAAGCCGTGCTCGGCAAGGCCCGGAATGTTGGGGCGAAACAGCCGGCTGCCGGTGGTCACGACGAGGCGGTCGTAAGAGAGCGTCTTTTTCGTGCCCTTCACTGTCGCGATCTTGACCATACTCGATTTGGTGTCGACCGTCTCGGCGCTGCCCTGAACATAGGTAACATCGATGGCCCTGAGCACGTCGAGCAAGGGCGCCGTCAGGGTCTCGGGCTTTCGTTCATAGAGCCGCGGGCGAACCACGAGCGTCGGCTCGGGGGCAACCAGCGCGATCTCGAGCTGGTCTGGCGAGACGCCCTGGATCTCGCGCAGGCGGGCGGCGGAAAGGGCGGCGTACATGCCGGCAAAGCCGGCGCCGATGATGACTAGTCGCATGAGTTTACTCCTTGATCTCTGCGTTTCGATCTCTGCGTTTCGAAAGTCCGTGCGCGCCCGTCGCTGCTCCGCTTGAGGCAGCGTCCGGTGACGGCACGAAGAGGTGAAGTGAATCGTCGGCCTTAAGGCGCGGCGCAGCGCGACAGCGGCGAACTCGATGGCCAGCCTTGGTGCAACGAACTTTGGCGTAGCCAACCTTGACGAAAGACGACCGGCTGAGTCGTCCTCGGGCCCCAGTCCTGGTAGGGAAGACCGGAGCCATCCCGGGTCATGATGGACACCAGCGGGTAGGTCGGATGCATGGCTTGCGCCGGAATCTCGACCTGCTCGCCCGTCGCCGACGTGAAGCGAACGGCCAGCGAGAGTCCGTACAATGTTGCGGTTGCAAGGCCTCGGCGTCGCGAAGCGATCACCCGCCGGCTGATGAAGTTTTTCCAGGTCATCTTCGGTCTCCGTCGATTGGTCTGGCACGGTGATGGTCTAGCGGATCGAATCTGCCGCTGCGCCAGAGCGATTGCCGCGGTTGCATCGCGATTGCTGCTAACGCTTGTGCCTGCGCCAGTCGCTCGGGCTCTCGCCGGTCAGCTTTTTGAAGGCGACTGCGAATGCCGTTTGCGAGGAATAGCCAAGCGCAGCTGCGATCGAGACGATCGAATCGTCGGAGTCGCGCAGCATCTTCATGGCCTGCTCGAGCCGGTGCTGGCGCAGCCAGGCATGCGGTGAAAGTCCAGTGCTTTCCTTGAACGCGCGGCGGAAATGGAAGCGCGACAGCCCTGCATCCGACACCAGCGCGGCGAGTGACAGGTCCGCCTCGACTTCGAACCGCAGGCGCTGGATCGCGCGGTTCAGTGTCGTCGCTGACAGTCCGCCGATGACGGACTGGATCGGCGGGGCTCGTTAGCGCGCGTGCCGCCTGCGCCAGTCGCTCGGCGTCTCGCCGGTCAGCTTCCTGAAGGCTGCTGCGAACGCCGTCTGCGACGAATAGCCCAGCGCCGCGGCGATCGAGACGACCGCTTCGTCGCTGTCGCGCAGCATCTTCATGGCCTGCTCGAGCCGGTGTTGGCGCAGCCAGGAGTGCGGGGAAAGGCCGGTGCTCTCCTTGAAGGCGCGGCAGAAGTGAAAGCGCGATAGTCCGGCATCGGAAGCCAGCGCATCGAGCGAGACGTCCGCATCGCTGTCCGAGCGCAATCGTTCGATCGCACGGAGCAGGATCTTCGGCGACAGCCCGCCCATGGTCGGCTGGAGCGTGGCTGGCGAACCTGTGTGCGCAACCAGCAGGCGCGTGGCCAGAAGATCCGTCAGCTGATGCCGAAACAGCGTATCCAGGGCTTCATTGCCTCCCAGCGTATCAGCCGCGCTCAGGAGCAGCCGAGACGTAATGGGGTCAGGATGCGCCGTCCGCTCCAGCAGCTCGTTCGTTCCCGTGATCTCGGCTTCGCGAGCAACGCGCTTCAACGTTGCATCGGGAAGATACAGTTGAACCACATCCACGGGCTTCGGAATGTCCCAGCGGGAGCTTGATCCTTCCGGAATGATGACCACGACCCCGCGACGAAACGTGCCGATCGCAACCGATTTTCCTGTCCGCCGCTCCATGCGCTGCACCATGCCGTTATGGGCCATGATCACGTGGTGGCTCATGGGCTTGACGACGTCGTGCAATCGATCATGTTTCCAATGGGCAATCCCGGCGCCGGAGGAGTCCAGTGCCATGCGAAGTGGCTCGGTCCCGAGCACGCGCGCCATTTCCGCATCGGCGCGTCGCTCGGAGCTCGAGCGATCGTGCGGCTGTGAGCCCGGCGGGGGTGGCAAGCCCTGGTGCGAGGGATTGCGCATGAGTGCAGTGCTCCCGGTCATTGGGTGGCTCCTCCTGATCAGCTCAAGCTTTCGATCAGTGTCCGTATTTGTACGGGCGTGTTCTATGCGCTGCGAAGGTTCCGCGTATTTCCTGAAGCGGTGATGCTTTGTCCGATCCTGCTCCAAGCCGCCGCCAGCTTTCACAAACGCACGATGGGCCGGCGACGCGCTTGCCGAGGCATTGAGCCGGGATTGCGCGAGAGGTAACAAAACTCGTTGAAATTGCTCGTGAAAGGCGATCTGAGGCAATAATGCGGCGGGCCGTCATACGGCTGTCGCTCCGACGCGCTGGTCTGGACCGTCGCCTGGCGATGTCGGATAATTAGGGGTGATTTGGCGATGGCGCCGCGCTCCCAAGTCCCCTCTCATACGAGATCACGGCCATGACACAGGCAGCTGCCTTCGCGCAGAAGGTCGAACGTTTCCTGCATCTGAAAGATGCGCCGCCAACGCTGGTCACGCGTTCGCTGCGCAGCGCCGAGCTCGCCGTCACCGAGACCCGGGATGACCATCCCATGCCGCGTCTTTCCGATTCGATGCCCTCGGAGGACGCCTATCTCGTCAGCCTCAAATTTCGCGATTTCGCCGATTGCGAGTGCTGGGAGCGTGGCCGTTGCGTGATCAAGAGCGATATCCGCGCCGGCGCCACCTATCTGTACGACCTGAAACGCGATCCGCGCTATGTGATCGACAAGCCTTTCCATTCTCTGTTCTTCCATCTGCCCCGTTCAGTGCTGGACGACATGGCGAGGCAAGGCGGCGCGCCAAGGATTGGCGAACTCGCCTATCAGCCCGGCGTCGGCCATGACGATATGACGATCCGCCATCTCGGCGCATCGTTCCTGGCGGCATTGCGCCAGCCTGATGAGGCCAACCAGCTCTTCATCGACCACATGATGCTCGCGCTCGCCGCACATGTTGCGACGACCTACGGCGGATTGCGGTGCGCCGCCGAGCCGGCGCGCGGCGGCCTTGCTCCTTGGCAGGTCAAGCGGGCCTGCGAAAGGCTGGAATCCGATCTCCGCGGAAAGCTCTCACTGGACAAGATCGCAGCCGAGTTCGATCTCTCCGTCAGTCATTTTTCGCGTGCATTTCGCGTCTCCACCGGCCTGCCGCCGCACCAATGGCTGCTGCGCCAGCGCGTGGACACGGCCAAGCAATTGATGACGGTGCGCGACCTGTCGCTGGCGGAGATTGCGATATCGGCCGGGTTCGCCAATCAAAGCCACTTCACCCGGGTATTTTCCTCGGTGGTCGGGATGAGCCCGGGAATATGGCGCCGCGAGGCGCAGGGCGTGCCGGAAAGCGAAACGTGATCCGGGCTCAAGACGCCATCCGCTCAACGGCGCCGTGCCTGAGAGATGGCATAGGCGGCGCTGCGCGCTGCAAACATCTCGTCCGGCGGGTGGCCGATGCCGTCGGCAAGATTGGCCGGATTGAACGCGGACCCGTCGCACGCCTCGTCTGATTCTGTGCCCGTGATCACGATCGTTCCGAGGCGTACCGCTTCGCGCGCATCCTCATCGGGCCAACGCTCGGTCACGTCCATGACGGGGTCGCCGGGCCGGTCCAGCAGCGCCATCACGCTGAACCTGACATCGCGTGCCCCGATCCGGGCTTCGAGCTCGCCGCGCAGAAAGCCGGGGGACTCGGGTGTGGCTGCGTCCTCGGGCGGCCTGCCTTCGTCGCCGACCGGCGCGACCTTGAATTTGATGAACCGTGTCTCGCCCTTTGCGTTCGTCGCGGGAAAGGCGTGCACGCCCCAGTAGGTCGTGCACGCAAGGCTTGCGGGCGGCGGATGCACGGCAAGGTAGCTTGCCTGATGCAGCGTTTCGGGATTGGCGGCGGAGAATGCCTCGACCTGCGCCATGTCCTGCTTGCCGTCCGGTCCCGGCATGCGCGCCTGGAGGAACGCCAGCATCTGGTCGAGCGTTCTGGCGAAATGAACCGGGGCGTTCTGTGTGAAGATCTCGGAGCGCTGATCCCCGCTGCCGAGCCGGAAGCTGAAGCCGCGCAGCGAGCACCTGTCAGTGTTCATCGCGTTCGGGGGGCAGCCGTCCGCCGAGAACCGCGCCAGCACCCGGGACGGCTTGGTGAAGCTGCGGGATCTGGTGATCTCCTTGGCCTGATGCGACGGGGTGTAGGTGCCGCGAACGCATTGGCCCCAGGCAAAGCTCGCCCGTGCCTTTGGCGGAAGCCCGGCAACCGCCTTCAGGGCATCGACAACAGACGTCGGCGTGGCAGCGCCGCTGGGGAACTGAGGCAGGACGAAACCCTGGGTTCGAACGATGGCGCTCGTTTGTGACGCAGGGCGGATCGAGCTTCTTTCCCAAAGCGGGCGCGCCTTGTCCGATCCTGCGACAAATCTCGCGGCTCGCTTGCTCGGGGCCACCGCGCGCTATGAAGACGCCCCCGTGTCCGACGCCAGCCCCGTCCTCCGCCGCAAATCCGTGATCGCCCGCAGAAAGCTGTCCGCCGGCGTCGTCTCGGGATCGATCAGCCGGTGCAGGCGAAAGCCGTCTTCGAGCGCCAGCACGACGGAGGCCATCCAGGGCGGATTCAGATTGTCGTTGCGTCCGTTGCTCTTCAACGTCGCCTCGACGATGTCGGCCACCAGCTTGCGCCGCGCGCGCAGGCGTTTGGCAAGCTCGGGACGGCGCTTCTCGGCGCGGGCGACGAACAGGATCATCTCCATGTGCAGCAGCGGCGAGCGGGCGAGGGGATCCTGCCGCGAGCGGTCCATCGCCTTCAGCGCCGCGATGAAATCGTCGAGATTGTCGTGCTGGGCGAGGATGTCCATGTTACGTCGGATCGACTGCTCGACATGGTCCTCGAGCATGGCGATGATCAGCTCGTCCTTGCTCTTGAAGTTGGAATAGAACGCGCCGCGGGTGAAGCCTGCCGCCGCCGCGATCGCCTCGATGCTGGCGCCGCCGATGCCGTCCTGCTCGAACACGCGCGCGGCCGCCTCGAACAATTTGTCGCGCGTATCGTCCCTGGTCGGTCTGGTTCTCACCCTTGACATCGGACGAGGTTAGGGCAGAATGCAACTCGATACAACAATGTATCGAGTTGATAATTCAGGGATGGTTACGCCGGGCAGTGGGGCTGCGATCGGCGTATTCGTGTCATCGGCAACCGATTGAGGTCACCATGAACGAGCACGTGCAAGGCGCAGGCGGACCGCTGTTCAACCCGCTGTCGCCGGACTTCATCCGCGATCCCTATCCGCACTATGAACGGCTGCGCACGAACGATCCGATCCACGTGACGCCGTTCGGCCAGTTCGTCACCAGTCGCCACGCCGACGTCAGCCTCGTGATGCGCGACAAGCGCTTCGGCAAGGATTTCGTCGAGCGCTCCAAGCGCCGATATAGCGCCGCCATCATGGACGAGCCGGTGTTCCGCAGCATGAGCCACTGGATGCTGCAGGCCGATCCGCCCGACCACACCCGCCTGCGCGGCCTCGTCGTGAAGGCCTTCACCGCCCGCCGCGTCGAGGACATGCGGCCGCGCATCCAGGAGATCGTCGACCAGGCCATCGATGCCGTGATCGAGCGTGGCCACATGGACCTGATCGAGGATTTCGCCTTCCGCCTGCCCGTGACCATCATCTGCGAGATGCTCGGCATCCCCGAGGACCACCGCGAGGTCTTCTACAAGAGCTCGCGCGACGGCGGGCGGCTGCTCGACCCCGTGCCGCTCACTGCCGAGGAGATCAGGAAGGGCAACGAGGGCAACCTGATGGCGCAGATGTATTTCCAGCAGCTGTTCGAGCTGCGCCGCAAGAATCCCGAGGACGATCTCACCACCCAGCTGGTGCAGGCCGAGGAGGACGGCAACAAGCTCACCAACGAGGAGCTGACCGCCAACATCATCCTCTTGTTCGGCGCCGGCCACGAGACCACCGTCAATCTCATCGGCAACGGCCTGCTCGCGCTCCACCGCAATCCGGACCAGCTTGCGCTGCTCAAGGCGCGCCCCGAGCTGATGGCAGGCGCGATCGAGGAATTCTTGCGCTACGATTCCTCGGTGCAGATGACCGGACGCGTCGCGCTGGAGGAGATCGAGGATCTCGGCGGCAAGAGGATCCCCAAGGGCGAGACCGTGCTGTGCCTGCTCGGCTCGGCCAACCGCGATCCCGCGGTCTATCCCGATCGGCCCGACCAACTCGATGTCACCCGCCAGAATGTGAAACCGCTGTCGTTCGGTGGCGGTATCCATTTCTGCCTGGGTGCCCAGCTGGCGCGCATCGAGGCCGAGATCGCCATTGCCACGCTGCTGCGGCGGCTGCCCGATTTGCGCATCGACAACGTCGAAAACCCGGAATGGCGGCCGACCTTCGTGCTGCGCGGCCTGAAGCGGCTGCCGGCGAGCTGGTGAGGCGCGCCGGCATTAACCTCCGCGCGCAACAGTCGCTGTGACTTCGCCACACTTCCCCCTATATAAGGGGCTGTTCCGGCGCGCCTGAAGTCCACTAAGGCCAGGGTTTGGTCCGGATGCCGGTTTGGCCGAGGGGAGACCCGTGCAGACGACGCTGCTCGGATTGGCGATTGCCTTCATTATTGCGCTGCTGGCCGCGCTGATCGGGCCTTACTACGTCGACTGGAACCGGTTCAGGCCCCAGTTCGAGGCGGAGGCTGGCAAGATCATCGGCGTGCCGGTGCGGGTCGCGGGCGAGCTCGACGCGCGTCTGTTGCCGGCGCCGACGCTGCGGTTGCGCCAGGTCACCTTCGGCGGCAACAACGATCTCGGCCGCCTGCGCGCCGACAAGCTCGATGTCGAGTTCAGCCTGGGCTCATTGATGCGCGGCGAATGGCGCGCCACCGAGCTTTCGGTGGGCGGCATGGCGGTCGATCTTGGTCTCGATGCCCGGGGGCGGCTCGATCTGCCCTCCACCGCGAGCGGCACCTTCAATCTGGCCTCGCTCGCCATCGAGCGGGTGAATCTCACCGGCCGCATTGCGCTCCACGATGCCGCCAGCCGCTCGACGCTGGAGCTGAACGACATCGCCTTCTCCGGCGACGTCCGCTCACTCGCGGGCTCGGTGCGCGGCGACGGCAGGTTCACCGCCGCCGGGGTGCGCTATCCGTTCCGCGTCTCCTCCGGCCCGAGCGCCGACGGCAGCGCCACCCGTCTCCATCTCAACATCGATCCCGGCGAGCGTGCCATCCTCGCCGATCTCGAAGGCGTGCTCGCCTTCGACAATCGCCTGCCGAAATTCGACGGTGCGCTGACGCTGGCCGTACCGGCGGTCAAGAAGGCGGGCGAGGCGGGTCCAACGCCGTGGAAGCTCACGACCAAGCTTAGGGCGGATCCAGCCGGTGCGAAGTTCGAGCAGATCGACGCGAGCTTCGGCGCTGAAGACAATGCGCTGAAGCTCGGCGGCGTCGGCGACCTCAAATTCGGCGCCTCGCCGCTGCTGCGCGCGGTGCTGTCGGCGCGCCAGGTCGATGCCGACAGGCTCGCGGGCAAGGACGATGCCGAGCCGCTTCGCATCCTGCCGGCGCTGCGCGCGGGGCTGGCTGCCATTCCGCAGGCGCCGATCCCGGCGCAGATCGAGTTCAATTCCGACCAGATCATGCTCGGCGGCCGCCCGCTGCAGAACATCGCGGCCGAGCTTCAGACCGATGGAAGGTCCTGGACCTTCCAGCGCCTCGAGCTGCGCGCGCCCGGCATGACGCAGCTCTCGCTCAACGGCGCAGCTCCCGGCGCCGACAGTTTCAGCGGTCGTCTCAGTGTCGAATCCTCCGATCCTGACGCGCTGATGGCCTGGTTGCAGGGCCGCAGCGAGATCAACCGCCGCAGCACGCGGCCGCTGCGCCTTGCCGGCGACGTAACCATCGCCGCCAACCATCTCGCCATCGACAGGCTGAAGGCCGACATCGAAGGCGGCGCCGTCACGGGCCGCATCGCCTTCGTGCAAACAGGCGCGAGAAAGGGCTCGCGGATCGACGCCGAGCTCAAGGCCGACCGGCTCGATCTCGACGCCGCCGCGAGCTTTGTGCGCGCGCTCGCGGGGCCGCAGGGCGAATGGCCGGAAGAGGCAAAGCTCTCGCTCGATATCGGCCGCGCCATCTCCGCCGGCCAGGAGCTGCGGCCGTTCGCGGCAAAGCTCGGTTACGGCCCGGCATCGCTGTCGCTGGAGCAGCTGCGCTTCGGCCAGGCCAGCGGCGTGACCACCGAGGCGAGCGGCAGCTTCGACCGCACCAAGGCCACCGGCAAGCTCGCGCTGAAATCCTCGGCCAATGCGCTGCGCGAGCTCACCGCGTTGATCGAGCCGTTTGCGCCTGCGGTCCGCGCCCGTTTCGATGCCATCCCCTCATTACCAGGCGCGACCCGCCTCAAGCTCGATCTCAGCCTCGACAGGAATGCCGAGCATGCCGATCGCAGCAATGCCCGCGCCGTGCTCGACCTCGACGCGCCGCAGCTCAAGGCCAGTGCGACGCTGGCTGCGCAGACGCCGGTGGCGGCGGTCAACGGCATCGACATCGACAAATTGCGCAACAGCGACTTCACGCTGGACTCGAAGATATCGACGCCGCAGGCCGGCGCGCTGCTGGCGCTGCTCGGGCTCGATCGCGTGGTGGCCGCAGGCGAGGGCGCGTCGCAATTCGAAGGCAAGCTGACCGGTGCATGGCGGCGGCCGTTGCAATTGAACGCAAAGCTCAGCGGCGGCGGGCTCGACGCCGATGCGCAGGGCAGCGTCGAACTGTCGGAGCCGAAAGCCAGCGTGAACCTGCGCGTGCGCAACGCCAATCTGGCGCCGCTGTTCGGGACCAGCCCGGCCGGCAAATCGATGCAGGCCGTCAGCCTGTCCTCCCGCCTCACGCTCTCCGGCAACCGCCTGACCTTCGACGATCTCGACGGCAATGCAGGGGGCTCGCATTTGCGCGGTCATCTGGCGGTGATGCTCGATCAGGAAAGGAGCGTCGACGGCGAAGTCGGCCTCGATACGCTCGATCTGGCGCCCGCGCTGGCGATGGCGATCGGCGCGGCGGGACACGAGTCCGGCGAGCCGCTGAGCGCGGGGTTGTTGGGCGGCTGGCGCGGCCGCATCGCTTTCCAGGCGTTGCGCGGGATGTTGCCCGGCGGCATCGAGCTGCGCCCGTTCGGCGGCACGCTGCGAAGCGACGGCCAGTCGCTCGCACTCGATGCATTGAAGGGCGGTCTCAGTGGCGGCGAGATGTCGGCGAGCTTCGACGCACGCAACGGCGCGAATGGTCTTGCGCTGAACGCGCGCATCGATCTCAGCAATGTCGATGCGGCGACGCTGCGCTACCGCGATCTCGCGCTGCCGAAGGGGCGCGCCTCGGTGCAGATGGCGCTGACCAGCCAGGGCCGCAGCGTCGCGGCGCTCACCGGTGCGCTCGCCGGCAACGGCACGGTGACGCTGGACTCCGCGGAAATCGGCGGCCTCAATCCGCGCGCCTTCGAGATCGCGATCCGCGCCAGCGACGGCGGCCAGGTCGCCGACGACAACCGCCTGCGGCAGCTGGTCGAGCCCGCGCTTGCCGCCGCACCGATCGCGGTGGCCTCGGCGCAGATCCCGTTCACGATCCGCGACGGTCGCTTGCGCGTCGGCGCCACGCCGCTGGAAGCGAAGAACGCCCGCGCCATCGTCTCCGGCGGCTATGACATTCCCGCCGACCAGGCCGACATCCGCGCCAGCCTGACGCCGATCATGACCGGCCTCTCCGGCGCCCCGCCGGAGATCCAGCTGTTCGCGGCCGGCCCTCCCGACAAGCTCAATCGCACCATCGACCTTGCGCCGCTGTCGTCCTGGCTTGCGGTGCGCACGATCGATCGCGAGACGCGCCGGCTCGACGCCATCGAGCGTGGCGAGCCGCCGCCGGCGACCGCGGCGCTGCCGACGCTGGTGTCTCCGGATGCAACGCCCGAGCAGGCGCCGGTTAACGTGCCGCTGCCGGGCCAGGATCCGCGCCGCGCGCCGTCAAAGCCGAAAGCCGCGCCGCTGCCGAAGGCTCCGCAGGCCGCTCCCGCAGCTCCAAGCCCGCCGCTTGCCCAACAGCTTGCGCCGCTGCCGCCGGCCATCGACGTGAAGCCCGCTCCGGGTCCGCCGCCCGCCAAGCCCAAGCCGAAGCCGCCGCTGGTGCTGACGCCGCAGAATCCGTAAGGGTGCCCTTGTTTAGGGAGATGAACCCGCGGGCTCGGTGCAGCCTCTCCCGCTTGCGGGGGAGGTCGGCGCGAAGCGCCGGGTGGGGGCTCTCTCCACATTGGGAGTCTCTCCGTTGAGACACCCTCTCCCCAACCCTCTCCCGCAAGCGGGAGAGGGAGCGCACCTTCCGAGCCGCCTTGTCCGCCGGTAAACCCATTCCCTCGCATTTGAATGAATTTTGCCCGGCAAAACTGATTTGCCGATTTTACCGAATTCTCGCGTTTGATCTCTAGCGTCAGTTCCCAGGGAATCCGGTGTCCCGCCACGAGCGGCGGGGCGGCGCGCCAAAAGAACTGCCAAGAATTGGGGTTATCGAGATGAACGGGGCGAAAACGCTTCTACAGGATCTGGACGACGCGATCGCGCGCGGCACTGACGAGAGCCGGGCCAAGGCGTTGTGGCATGCGACCGACATTCTGATCACCGGCCGCTACAGCGACGACGAGATCAGCATGTTCGGCGAGGTCATCGGGCGGCTCGCCGACGAGATCGAGGTCGCTGCGCGCGCGCAGCTCTCGGAGCTGATGTCGGCGTGCGATCACGCTCCGCTCAACGTCATCGAAAAGCTGGCGCTCGACGACGAGATCGAGGTCGCAGGTCCCGTGCTGCGCGACTCCACTCGCCTCGACGAGAAGATGCTGGTCGAGAGCGCCATGACCAAGGGCCAGTCGCATCTGCTCGCAATCGCCCAGCGCAAATCGATTGGCGAGGCCGTCACCGACGTGCTGGTCAAGCGCGGCGATCAGGAGGTCGTGACGTCGGTTGCCAGGAACGAGGGCGCGCGCTTCTCCGGTTCGGGCCTGTTGCACATGGTCCGGCGCGCCGAAGGCGATTCGATCCTCGCCGAGCAGCTTGGCCTGCGCAAGGACGTGCCGCGCCACATCTTCCAGCAGCTGATCTCGAAGGCGTCGGAAGACGTTCGCCGCCGCCTCGAGACCGAGCGGCCGGAAATGATGGCGCAGATCCAGAGCTCGGTGACCGAGGTCACCGGCGATCTCCAGTCCAAGTTCGGCCCGTCCTCCCGCAGCTATTTCGTCGCCAAGCGCGTGGTGACGACGCAGCATCGCCAGGGCAACCTCAACCAGGATTCGATCTCGAACTATGCGCGCCAGCACCGCTTCGACGAGGTGCAGATCGGCCTGTCGCTGCTGTCGGCGCTGCCGGTCGACGTGATCGAGCGCGCGATGATGGACCGTAACCGTGAGATGATTCTGGTGCTGTGCAAGGCGCTCGACTTCTCCTGGGACACGACCATGTCGCTGCTGTTCCTCGGCGCCAAGGATCATCTGATCACGGCGCGCGAGCTGCACGAAAACGAGCGCGATTTCGGCCGGCTCAAGATCGAGACCTCGCGTAGCGTCTTGAAGTTCTACCAGTCGCGCAAGACCGCGGATTCCACCGCGGGCGGCCGTCAGCCCGAGCTTCAGGTCCACTGAGCATCGTCCCGGAATTCGAAGGGGAGTATTTGCAATGTTGCCTCAATTCGGCACCGCGGTTCGCAAGAAGAGCCTCAACAGCGCCGTCACCGCCGATCTCGGCGGCGGAGCACCCGACAAGGCGTCGGTGGACGCGGCCTGGCTCGTGCTGGAAGCCGCCAATGACCTCGGCGATCACGCCGCGATCGACGCCTGCCGCCGCGTCATCGACGCCGAGCTGACCGGCACGGTGGCCGGAAGCTCCGACATCGATCTCGTGTTGGGGTATTTCAGGTAGGATCCGCGAGGCCGCGCGGCGACGTCATCATGCATAAACAACAAGCTAAAGCGCGATGACGCTCCATCCTGATCGCATCGCGCCTTAAGGGACTGGGCGGCTCAACCTCTTGCGTGGTGGTTACGTCGTCACCGCGCAGGAGGACCCGCGGCTCTCATCGACGGATGCGGTAGATCACCACGTCCTCACCGTGACGGTTCGTACTCCGCTCGAGCAGGTAATTCGATTTCTCCAGCACACGGCGCGATGCGCCGTTTGCGACATAGACGATGCCGATGAGAGACGGCAGCTCGAGTTGTGACAGCCCGATCCGAGTGAGCGCAGCCGCGATCTCGCTGGCAAATCCGCGGCCCCAGATGCCGCGCACGAACGCGTAGGCGATCTCGATCTCGTCGACGTCATCCACCAGGATGTGCCGGATGCCCGCCCGTCCGGCAAAGGCGCCGTCTTTCGTGCGCAGGGTCCACAGGCCGAAGCCGTATTGATCCCAATGCGCCATGTTGGCGACGAGATATTTCTCCGTTGCCTCCGCCGAGCGCACGCCGCCGAGATAACGCGACGCTTCGGGATCCAGATGGAGCGCGACGAGGTCGGCGAGGTGACTTTCGTTCAGCCGCTCGGCGTTCAGGTTGTCGGTACTGAAGCGATTCATGGAAGCAGAGTGTCGCCCGGAGCTGGTCGCGATCTGGATGTTATCGAGGCCGATGATGCCATCGTGCCGCTGTTTTGCCCGACAGGTCAACCGGCGCGCGGCGCTTTAGGTCGTTGTTCAAGCATGATCTTTTCGGAAAACCGCTGCGCACTCTTCCGGATCATGCTTTAGACCGGGCCGTGCGAGCCGGGCGGAACCATGTAGAGCGTCATCGCGAAGATCGCGTAGATGCAGAGCAGGAGCGCGCCGACGAACCAGGCGGAGCGTCCGCCATTGGTGACGAAGCTCGTCACCACGGCGGCGATCATGACCATGGTCACCGCGCCCGGCCAGAATTGAAGATCCATGGGCTGCGGCCCGACAACGTAGCTCAGCAGCACCAGAACGGGTGCGACGAACAAGGCGATCTGGCTGGCGCTTCCGAGCGCGATGCTCACGCTCATGTCGAGCCGGTTGCGGCGTGCCGCGGAAAACGCCACGGCCATCTCGGCCGCGGCCCCGACCAGGGCAACGACGATGAACCCGACGAATGCCGGGGTCATGCCGAGCGTTTCGGCGGCCTTCTGCACCGACGCGACGAAGATTTCGCTCACGAGCGCAACCAGCACGGTGACGATCCCCAGTGTCGGAACGGCGATTGCAATCGGCAGTATCGGACCACCAGCCTCGCCATGGTCGCTGCTTGCAAACAGATCCTTGTGCGTCTTCAGCGAGAACAGCAGGCCGAGACCGTAGGCCGCAATCAGCAGGACCGCCAGGGCGGTGCTCAAGCGCTGCACCGTCGCCTCGTGTCCGGGAAAGTCGAGATCGGCCACGGCCGAGGGTGACAACAGGGCAATCGTGGCCATCAGCAACAGCGCGGAATGGAGCCTGCCACCCGCCCGGTTGTATTCCTGCACGCGATGCCTCAATCCGCCCAGAAACAGCGATGCGCCCAGCATGAACAGCGAGTTGGTCACGATCGCACCCGCGATCGAGGCTTTGACCAGCATGTATTGACCGGCCTGCAACGCTGTGACCGCGATGATGAGCTCCGTGAGATTGCCAAGCGTGGCGTTCAACAGCCCGCCGACCGCATCGCCTGTCTTCTCGGCCACGGCCTCCGTCGCGTGGCTGAGCAGGCTCGCGAGCGGCACGATGGCGATCACGGCCAGCACGAACAGCAGCGTATGCGCGTCCGGCATGAGATGCTCGAGCACGATCACGACAGGCACGACAATCAGCAGCCACAGCAGCGGGCTGTGCCGGATTTCCCTGAGGAGAGCATTCATGGTCCGTCCTTCGCGGTCAGACCTCGACGCTGCCGCCGGAGAGGGGCCCGGTGTTGATCTAGCTCAACGGCTTGCGCGCCTCGAACCGGCGCCTCAATAGCAGGGCGGCTGATATCCGCACGCCCGGCGATAGCCATAGGCGCCAAAGGCGGCGGCTCCCGCCGCTGCTGCGCTGCATCTGGCCTTCCTCGCTGGCGAATTCGACAAGCCATTCGAGTTGATCTGCATCAAGCGCTGCGATCACGGCCAAACCACAACAACAACCGGGCTGGTTGGGGAGGTGTTGGTGTGAGCGATGATTCCGACTTGGTACGTCACCTTTGAAGTTCGAAAACGGGGGCTACTTTTGAGACAGCGGAGTCCGCGTGAGACGAAGACTTTCGCGACCGAGCATGAAGCCAAGCTGTTCGCGCGTGCCAGGCTCGACGAGGGGCTTGCGGTCTTTGCAGGCACGATCAACCCCCATCTTCCCAGGCGGCTCATCCCATCCTCCGGCATCCACGCTTGGCTTGCCGACGAACAAGACAGCACCTCCCGCTCCGAGATGGATGGCGAGTAAGCACGTTATCGTGCACAGACGTGGCGCTTGGGTGTTGCCATTTTGGTACGGGCCAAAGCCTCCCTCCCGCGTAACCTTCGAGACGTTCGCAATATGCACGCCAGCCTGCATAAGGCTCAATTTTTGAACGGAAGAGATGTAGGAAAAGGGGATACGACGATGAAGAAGCTCTCGATAGCTGCGATCGGCTTCGCGGCGCTGAGCATGGTGGCTCCGGCCATGGCTGCCGATATGGCTGTCAAGGCAGCGCCGCCGCCGGTACCTGTGATGGCAGTCTATAACTGGACGGGATTCTACATCGGCGCCAACGGCGGCTGGGGGCAGAGCCGTGGCTGCGTGGACTTCGTGACGGCCGCAGGGACGCTCGCAAGTGGTTGCGCCGATCGCTCCGGCGGCTTGATCGGCGGACAGCTCGGGTATCGCTGGCAGACCAATCAGTTTGTGCTCGGCCTGGAAGCGCAGGGCGATTGGGCCGAGATCAAGAACACGCGTGTCAGCCTGATTGATCCGCTGGTCTCGACCACGGGCAAGACAGATGGCATCGGGCTCTTCACGGCCCAGGTAGGTTGGGCATGGAACGCCTCGCTGTTTTACCTGAAGGGCGGTGCGGCGGTGACCCGTAATCGCTTCGACATTTTCAACAACGTCACGGGCGTTGGCCTCGCCTCCGCAGGTCACACGCGCTGGGGCGGTGCTCTCGGTGTCGGCTGGGAATACGGCTTCACGCCGAACTGGTCGGTCGGTGTCGAGTACGACCATCTCTGGATGGGGCGCGACAACACCGCCTTCGCAGCCGGCGTGGTCACGCCCGGCGGGCTCGCGCTCACGGGCAGCGGCGTCACCCAGGATATCGACATGGTCACACTTCGGCTGAACTATCGCTTCGGCGGTTACGGCGCGCCGGTCACGGCTCGCTACTGATCTCAGGTCTTCCCGGTGAACTCAGGCCCCGGCATCGACCGGGGCCTTTTTCGTGGGAGATGAACAGACACGCGGCGCGTTCGAGTGCCGCACGAGCGCCATTGCGATCACCAGTCCCGGTAGCCAAACCACCCGAACTGTGGTTGCCGCGCCGCCAGAACCATCTGCGGCGTCGGGTGTCGTTTCGATCGCGTCGCAATGTGTTGCGGCCTTCGCGGCCGCTTGTGCTCGACGGATTCGCGCTGCGGCGAGTCCGCGCGCGCCATCGCGAGTGCATTGGCAACCGCGGATGTCTCCGCCCGAATGACCGGCGGCTCTGTGCGGGCGAGGGAAGGAGGCTCCGTAGTCGAAGGTGCAGATGCGACCGCCACGATCACTGGCGCGGTCATATCGAGGACCACACGCTCGGGCCATTTGCGGTCCGAGTGAATGCGTATGGTTGCCCGATCCGCGGTCGTCCTCTCGGC
The DNA here is from genome assembly GCF_013408065.1 of Bradyrhizobium sp. IAR9. Lineage (NCBI taxonomy): Bacteria > Pseudomonadati > Pseudomonadota > Alphaproteobacteria > Hyphomicrobiales > Nitrobacteraceae > Bradyrhizobium > Bradyrhizobium sp. IAR9. The sequence continues at coordinate 78,436 of NZ_JACBZW010000009.1, read as the reverse complement.
GACTTGCGCGCCGGGCAGACAAAAGTCGGCAACGAACAGGAGCGCGAGCAACGCCGCTCCGACCTTCCAGAAATAGGCCAATAACGGCATCCCGGTCGCTCCGTGCCCCCACAATGGCCCAGCTTGCGACGACGTTCCGCTAGTCTCCGACTCGTTGCGCGAGGCAGCTTGATCCAGATCAAGCGCGCGAAATATCTCAACCTGGTCCTGGCGACTCTTTGAGGATGTCACTGGATCAATGCTTTGCCCGACGATGCCGCGCCTCGGTAGCAGCATGCAGCTCGACCGCTGCCGCAGCTTCGCAGCAGTCTGGTCGCGCGTCGGCAAAGCTCGTGACTTGCGAGCCAGACCTGTGCGGCATCGATGGTCTTCGGGAGAATGGCATCGTGCCAGTTTTTCGCCCGACCAGGCAGCCGAGACGACTCTCGCCCGCGCGTAAGCCATTGATTTCACAACCCCTGTCTACTGTGCATGGGGTTGTTTTCGCGAATTTTGTTTGGAGGGGCTGCTAGCCGGCGCCCAGCGCCACCGCGACGTTGTAGGTCAGGAGGCTCGCGGCATAGGCCAGTACCAGCATGTAGGTGAAGGTCACGGCCATCCAGGTCCAGCTTCCGGTCTCGCGCCGGATCACGGCCAGCGTCGAGGCGCATTGCGGGGCGAAGATGTACCAGGCCAGCATCGACAGCGCGGTGGCGAGCGACCATTTCGTCGCCAGCACCTGGCCGATCTGCTCGGCCGCTTCCTTGCCGCCCTCGATCGCATAGACGGTGCCGAGCGCCGCGACCGCGACCTCGCGGGCCGCCATGCCCGGGATCAGCGCCACCGCGATCTGCCAGTTGAAGCCGACCGGCGCGAGCAGCGGTTCGAGCGCCTTGCCGATCATCGCGGCCAGGCTGAAGTCGATGGCGGGCTCGGTGGCGCCCGCCGGAGGCTGCGGGAACGAGGCCAGGAACCAGATAAGCACCATCATCGAGAAGATCGTGGTGCCGGCGCGGTACAGGAACATCTTGGCGCGGGTGAAGATGCCGATCACGATCGATTTCAGCCGCGGCATCTTGTAGTCCGGCAGCTCGAGCATGAACGGCGCCGGCGCATAGTCGCGCAGCATGAAGAACTTGATCAGGAACGAGACGAGAAGCGCGCTGATGATGCCGCAGCCATAGAGGCCGAACATCACGAGGCCCTGCAGGTTGATGAAGCCCCAGACGTCCTTCGCAGGGATGAAAGCCGAGATGATCAGCGTGTAGACCGGAATACGCGCCGAGCAGGTCATCAGCGGCGCGATCAGGATCGTGGTCAGCCGGTCGCGCTTGTTGTCGATCACGCGCGTCGCCATGATGCCGGGAATGGCGCAGGCAAAGCTCGACAGCAGCGGAATGAAGGCGCGGCCGTGCAGGCCAGCGCCGCCCATGATGCGGTCCATCAGGAACGCGGCGCGCGCCATGTAGCCGAAATCTTCCAGCAGCAGGATGAACAGGAAGATGAGGATGATCTGCGGCAGGAACACGATGACGCTGCCGACGCCGGAGATCACGCCATTCTGCAGGAAGCTCTGCAACAGGCCGTCGGGCAGAGTGGCCTGCACGAGCTCCCCGAGCGCGTCGAAGCCGGACTTGAGCACGTCCATTGCCGGTTGCGCCCAGGCGAACACGGCCTGGAACATCACGAACAGGATCAGAGCGAGCACGATGAGGCCGCCAACCGGATGCAGCACGATCGCGTCGATCCGCGCGGTCCATGTGTCGGGCCTGGCAGGCAGGCTGACGCAGTCGGCGATGATGCGGTCGGCCTCGCGCTGGGTCGCGCGCAATTCGGAGACACTGAGCGCGCGCCAGCTGTTCGCCTCCGCCTCGGCGGCGAGCTTTGCCGAGACCTCGTCGGTCAGCTTCAAGAGGTCGGCGGTGCCGCCCTTGCGCACCGCGATCGAGGTGACCACGGGCAAGCCGAGCTCCTTGGCGAGCCGCTCCGTGTCGACGGTGATGCCGCGGCGGGCCGCGATGTCGAACATGTTGAGCACGAGCAGCATCGGCCGTCCGGTGCGCTTGAGCTCGAGCAGCAGGCGGATGGTCAGCCGCAAATTGGTCGAATCGGCCACGCACAGCACGAGGTCGGGCACGGTCTCGCCGGAGGCCTTGCCGAGCACGAAGTCGCGGGTGATCTCCTCGTCCGGGCTGCGGCCGCGCAGCGAATAGGTGCCGGGCAGGTCGACCACCGAGACCTGGCGTCCCAGCGGAGTGACGAAGAAGCCTTCCTTGCGCTCGACGGTGACGCCCGGATAGTTCGCGACCTTCTGCCGGCTGCCGGTCAGGGCATTGAACAGCGAGGTCTTGCCGCTGTTCGGCGTGCCCACCAGGGCGAGATGCAGCAGGGGTAATTCCATGGAATCACTGGTCCGGGATCAGAGGTCCGGTCGCTGTCTAGGCGACGATGATGGCCATGGCCTCGCGGCGGCGGACCGCAATCGTGATGCTGTCGACCCGCACGGCGATCGGGTCGCGCCCCACCAGCCCCTCGTGCAGGACCTCGACCCGGGCGCCCTCGACGAAGCCGAGCTCGATCAGGCGGCTCTCGAGCTCGATGTCGGAGAGCGCCGAGCCCGCCTCGCGAGCGGAAAGATGCTGGATGACGCCGGTATAGCCGCGCTGGGCCAGACCCAGCGGCATGTGCGGGCGCGTGTCATTGGTGTCGGTCATGCCCTGTATTTTCAACGCAAGGCATTGAGGTCAAGCGCGCGCGCTCGCTGAAACCGCACCTTAGAGTGATTTTAAAGTGCAGATCGCGGAGCGCCGTCCAAGGCGCCCCGGCGGTTACTGGGCCGCGACCTTGTCCGGCTGGGGGGCCATGGCCCGGCTCTTGAAGTAGTCCAGCACGAACAGGCGGATCGCCGACGACAAATTGCCCTGCTGGCGGTTGTTGTCGATCTCGCCGACCAGCTCGGACAACGTCATGTTGCGCAAGCCGGAGATCTCCTTCATGCCGTTCCAGAACGCCTCTTCCAGGCTGACGCTGGTCTTGTGCCCGGCGACGACGATCGACCGTTTCACGACGGGCGACTTCATGGCTGCTCCTCGCGATCGATCTGGTGCTGGTCCAACTGATGCTGGTCCAGATGCGCCTTCGCCTTGTCCGCGCGCGTCTCCTGCGCCGACCGTTCCGCCTTCGTGCGGCCGAACTTCGTCCGGTTGGCGTCCGCCTGCTTCGCCGAGGCTTCCCGTTCGGCGCGCTTCCTGAAACGATTCAGGTTGATGACGTTCCCCATGCCGCGTCTCCATCATCCGATCCTTTCCAGGCAGGATGAAACACTCAGAAACAGGGTGCCGCACTGCGCACCACAAGACTTGATCGCCATTCGCTTGTCCTCGTCAATCGGCCTCTCGGGCCATCAAACGATGAATTTCGCCCCCGTCGAGGGGCGGAAGGGCTGCGTAGCACGCCGTCCTGCCGGAACATTGACGGTAATCAAATCCCGCCCCCAAAGCCGCACATTTCTAGGGCGCCGAGCGTCCGTATCATTACGGATGGCTATCGGAATTCGGAGTTCTATCCCGGGCTGGTCATCTTCTCGGGGCGTACCAGGCGATCGAACTCATCAGCCGAGACGAAGCCGAGCCGCAGCGCTTCCTCCTTCAGCGTGGTGCCGTTGGCATGGGCCGTCTTGGCCACCTTGGCGGCGTTGTCGTAGCCGATCTTCGGGGCGAGCGCCGTCACCAGCATCAGCGAACGCTGCATCAGCTCACTTATGCGCTTTTCGTCGGCACGGATGCCGCTCACGCAATGCTCGGTAAAGGATCGCGCCGCATCCGCCATCAGGCGGACCGAGTGCAGCATGTTGTAGGCGAGCACGGGCTTGTAGACGTTGAGCTCGAAATGGCCCTGGCTGCCGGCCACCGTGATCGCGGTGTGATTGCCGAACACCTGGCAGCACACCATGGTCACCGCCTCGCACTGGGTCGGGTTGACCTTGCCCGGCATGATCGAGGAGCCCGGCTCGTTCTCCGGCAGGATGAGCTCGCCGAGCCCCGAGCGCGGGCCTGATCCCAGTAGGCGGATGTCGTTGGCGATCTTGAACAGCCCTGTCGCGACCGAGTTGATGGCGCCGTGCGCCAGCACGTAGGCGTCGTTGGAGGCCAGTGCCTCGAATTTGTTGGCGGCGCTGGTGAAGGGCAACTTCGTGATCCCGACCACGTGCTTGGCGAAAAGCTTCGCGAAGCGCGGCTTCGAGTTGAGGCCGGTGCCGACGGCGGTGCCGCCCTGCGCCAGCGGATAGAGGTCCTTCACCGCGCTCCTGAGCCGGGCGATGCCGCTTTCGACCTGCGCGGCATAGCCGGAAAACTCCTGGCCGAGCGTCAGGGGCGTGGCATCCTGCGTATGAGTCCGGCCGATCTTGACGATTTTTGCGAACGCTTTCTCCTTCTTGCGCAGCGCGCGGAGCAGCTCATCGAGCGCAGGAATGAGGTCGGCATTGATGCGGCTCGCGGCCGCGATATGCATCGCGGTCGGGAACGAATCGTTCGACGATTGGCTCATGTTGACGTGATCGTTGGGATGCACCGGCTTCTTGGCGCCGAGCTCGCCGCCGAGCAGCTCATTGGCGCGGTTTGCGATCACCTCGTTGAGGTTCATGTTGCTCTGCGTGCCCGAGCCGGTCTGCCACACGACAAGCGGGAAATGGTCATCGAGCTTGCCCTCGATCACTTCGCGCGCGGCGCGGATGATGGCGCCCGCGCGGCGCCGGTCGAGCAGGCCGAGCTCGAGGTTGGACTGCGCGGCCGCGAGCTTGACGATGCCGAGCGCGTGCACGAGCGAGATCGGCATGCGGTCGGTGCCGATGCGGAAGTTCTGGCGCGAGCGCTCGGTCTGCGCCCCCCAATAACGATTGGAGGGGACCTCGATGGGGCCGAAACTGTCGGTCTCGATGCGGGTGTCGGGGCGGGCAGTCTTCGATCGGTCAGTCTTCGAGCGGGCAGTTTTGGCCATGAGCACATCCATCCTGCCGCCCGAAATGCCGCGCGGCCGTTTCATGTGCTCTTCTATACAGACAGTTTGGCCGGGCGCGATGGCTCCGGCCCCAACCTAGATCATTTCTTGCGGAAACGATCGAGCCGCACGACTTCGGCGCCGCCCTGGTTCGGAGCCGCCGGCTCCTCCGTGCCTTCCGCCGTTTCAGGGGCAGGCGTCTGCACGGCGACGGCCGACGGCGCGGGAGCTGTCGGCAGCGTTTCGGGCGCGACCTCGGCGACGTCGGACGTGTCGAACTGCAGGCCGAATTTCACGGACGGATCGAGGAAGCTCTTGATGGCGCTGAACGGCACGATCAGCCGCTCCGGAATGCCGCCGAAGGACAGGCCGACCTCGAAGCGGTCCTCGAGCACGGTCAGGTCCCAGAACTGATGCTGCAGGATGATCGTCATCTCTTCCGGATATTGCGCCAGCAGCCGCGGCGACAGCTTCACGCCCTCGGCCTTCGACACGAAGGTGATGAAGAAATGGTGCTCGCCCGGCAGGCCCTGGGCCGCGGCATCGGTCAGCACCTTCCGCAGCACGCCGCGCAGCGCGTCGCGGGCCAGCACATCGTATCGGATATGATCGGTCGCCATGGTGGTCCTGTTGCATCCCCGAAGCCGGACCGTGCCGACCCGACTCGCCAAGCCGCAATAGTACCGCGCCTGACGGGTCAGCAGGAGTCCCCGCCGGGGAAGAAATCAAGAGTAAAGTGGAGGCTTCTGTTGCCAGGTGCCTCCGAACCCCGCCTAACGGAGCTTAACCCGTTAGGACTTTAAGATGGTCTTTCAAACTGCGTTACGCAGCCTGAGCAACCGGAGCAAAGTTGTCGTTGGCAACTATTGCAGTAGCCCGATAACGGCGGAACAATACCGGGAAAAAGTACGCCCTTTACGCCCTCGTCGATCCTATTTCGCCCCCGCCAAAGCCCACTTCGGGATGACCCGTTGGTGGGCTTTGGTGGAGGCGCCGGGTACCGCCCCCGGGTCCGAATGGTTTATTGCGACGACCGTTTATTTCCATAGCCGGCGAACCGGCAGCCCCAATATAGGGCGCAAAGGGTTTGAAAAACAGGGGGTTTTGAACGTTCCCGCGCAGTTCCCTTGGGATAGGTTCCGGACGGAGGCGCGCCTGGCCTTAGCGACGTCGCGGCCGGCGTTCTAAGCTTCTGAGATGTCCGAGGATTCAGCACCGGCCGGCCGAGCGCCAGGCCTGTTGCTGCCGCCGACGCTGATCATGACGGTGCTTGCGATCATCTACGCCCGTTACGGCGACCTCGACGTGCTGCGCCGCAGCCTCGCCGGCATCTCCTGCGCGGCGGTAGGCCTCGTGATCGCAGTAGTGGTCCGCATGATGACGCCGCTGCTGAAGCGGACGAATCCCCTCGCATTGATCCTGATGGCCGGCGTGTTTCTCGCCATCGGCGTGCCTCGCCTGCCGCTTCCGGCGGTGCTGCTGGTCGCGATCCCCGTCAGTGTCGGCGCCACTTTTTTCCTGCGGCGGAAAGTAGCAGCATGAAGCCCGAGAATCCGATCTGGGCGCTGATCTCCACCTTTGGACTGATGTCGCTGTTCGCGGTCGGCGGCGCCGCGGCGGCGGTGGCCGAGATGCACCGCATCGCGGTCGAGGTGCATCACTGGATGACCGACAAGCAGTTCACCGACGCCTATGCGATCGCGCAGCTCTCGCCAGGTCCGAACGTGCTTATCGTGACCTTAATCGGCTATGCCGTCGCCGGCATCCCCGGCGCACTGGCGGCGACGGCTGGCGATGTGCCTGCCGACGGCGCTGCTTGCCTATTATGTCAGCCGCCTCCTCAGCCCAGCAAATCGCGCTGGCCCGGCTTGATCCAGGCTGCACTGGTTCCGCTTTCGATCGGATTGATGGCGGCAAGTGCCTTGATCCTGGCCCAGTCGACCGATCGCACAATTGCTGCGGTGCTCCTGACCGCAATGGTTGCGGTGATCGCCGCGGTCCCGCGCATCAATCCACTCTGGCTCCTGCTCGCCGGGGGACTGTTGGGTTTTGCTGGCATTGTGTAATGAAAATCGCTAGGCAGTGATCCGGGCGGGGGACCCAGTTCCAGCCGATTTAGAACAACAGTGCTCGTGACTTACCGGTCGCGGAGGAGACATGCATGGCCGATACGATGGGCCACACGGCGACAGCCACCCGAAATACCCAGGTGGCGCTCGGCTTCTGTCTGCTGGCGATGGCGCCGCAGATTTTCGAATTCATCTGGTCGATAGGGACGATTTTCGGTTGGGGCGCGGGACGCGGCCCGGCCACGGTCGTGATCAGCCACGTCACCGCGTTGCTCGCCGGTGCGCCCAGTACGTTGATGGGAGCGGCCACCGGTGACACCAAGAAGGCGTCGTCCGAGGTGCTGCTGGCGCTGATCTATTCCTATCCGATCTTCGTGGTCGCGATCGTCACGCTGTTCATGACCATCAGGTCGGCGCAGGACTATGTCGGCGGGGTCATCCTGATGGCGCTGGCCCTGTTTGCGCTGTGGGCCTCGAGCGATCTGCAGGGGATGCGCGGCTTCTCCTTCGGCGCCGGCACCGCGCCGCGGATGTTCGGCGGACTGCTGGTCGCCTTGTCCGCCGGCATCGCCCTGACCGGACTTCTGACCGATGGGCCGACGATGGCCCATTACTCGTGGCGCGGGCCGCTGTTCGTGATGGCCGCGATCCTGTTCTTCGCGCTGGCGATCCGGCCGCTCGGCCTCGTGGTCACGGCCTTTGCGAGCTTCATGATCGCCGCGACGGGGTCGCATGAGACGCGCTGGCTGGAGGCCGCCATCGTCGGCGCCTGCCTGACGATCGGCTGCGCGATTCTTTTTCCCTACGTGCTCGGGCTGCCGATGCCGATGTACCCGCGTTTCATGATCCAGTGAGGGTGTGATGGATATCTTTGCCAACCTCGCTCACGGTTTTGCCGTCGCGCTGACCCCGATCAACCTGCTCATGTGCCTGATTGGCGCGCTGGTCGGCACCCTGGTCGGCGTGCTCCCGGGCATCGGCACCATCGCCACCGTCGCGATGCTGCTACCGATCACCTTCGGATTGCCGCCGGTCGGCGCGCTGATCATGCTCGCCGGCATCTATTACGGCGCCCAGTATGGCGGCTCGACCACGTCGATCCTGGTCAATATTCCAGGTGAGGCGACATCGGTCGTCACCGCTATCGACGGTCACCAGATGGCCAAGCAGGGCCGTGCCGGCCCGGCGCTGGCGATCGCGGCGATCGGCTCGTTCTTCGCCGGCTGCGTTGCGACCGTGCTGATTGCCCTGCTCGGCGCGCCGCTGACCAAGCTGGCGCTGGCGTTCGGTCCGGCCGAGTATTTCTCGCTGATGGTGCTCGGCCTGATCTTTGCGGTCGTGCTGGCCAAGGGTTCGGTGCTGAAGGCGATCGCGATGATCGTGTTCGGCCTGTTGCTGTCGATGGTCGGCTCGGACATCGAGACCGGCGCCTCTCGCATGGCCTTCAACATTCCAGAACTCGCCGACGGCCTCGGCTTTGCGACGGTGGCGATGGGCGTGTTCGGCTTCGCCGAGATCATCCGCAATCTCGACCATGGCGCCGAGATGAACCGCGATCTCGTGCAGCAGAAGATCACCGGCCTGATGCCGACCAAGAAGGACCTGCTCGACTCGACGCCGCCGATCCTGCGCGGCACCGTGCTCGGCTCGATCCTCGGCATCCTCCCCGGCGGCGGCGCGGTCATCGCCTCCTTCGCAGCCTATACGCTCGAGAAGAAGCTCGCCAAGAACCCGTCGCGGTTCGGCCGCGGCGCGATCGAGGGCGTGGCGGCGCCGGAAAGCGCCAACAACGCTGCGGCGCAGACCTCCTTCATCCCGCTGCTCACGCTCGGCATCCCGCCGAACGCGGTGATGGCGCTGATGGTGGGCGCGATGACCATCCATGGCATCGTGCCGGGTCCGCAGGTGATGCAGAAGCAGCCCGACCTCGTCTGGGGCATGATCGCCTCGATGTGGATCGGCAATCTGATGCTGATCATCATCAACCTGCCGCTGGTCGGAATCTGGGTCCGGTTGCTTCGCGTGCCGTACCGGCTGATGTTCCCCTCGATCGTGATCTTCTGCGCGATCGGCATCTACTCGGTGAACAACGCGCCGGTCGACGTCATCCTTGCCGGCGTGTTCGGTCTCGTCGGCTACTGGCTGATCAAGCACGATTTTGAGCCGGCACCGCTGCTGCTCGGAATGGTGCTCGGACCGCTGATGGAAGAGAACCTGCGCCGTGCGCTGCTGATCTCGCGCGGCGACTGGAGCGTGTTCCTGACGCGTCCGCTGTCGGCGGTGCTGCTCGCGATCGCGGCGAGCCTGCTGCTGCTCACGGTGCTGCCTGTGTTGCGGTCGAAGCGGGACCAGGTGTTCACCGAGTCTGAGAACTAGGAGGCTCCTGCGTCGGCGCGCCGCATTCGGAAGTCGAATCGACTTGTGTTACGGCTTCGTGAAATGAAAATGCCGGCCTTTGGGCCGGCATTTTGCTGTGTCCAAGGGAACGACGGGGATAGACATGACCTTCATTCGCGCGCTCACGAGCGCATGTGCCGTAGCGCTCGCCTCGCTGTGCGCTTTTGTTGCGCCGGCTGAGGCGCAGACTTATCCTACGCGCAGCATCACCATGATCGTGCCGTTTGCGGCCGGCGGCCCGACCGACGTCGTCGCGCGCATCGTCACCGCGCATATGGCGCAGACACTGGGACAGAGCATCATCATCGAGAACGTGGTCGGCGCCGGCGGCACCACCGCAACCACCCGCGCCGCGCGCGCGGCCAATGACGGCTATACGCTCATCACCGGGCATATGGGCACGCATGCCGCCTCGGTGCCGCTCTATCCGAAGCTCGCCTATCATCCCGAGAAGGACTTCGAGCCGATCGCGCTGCTCGCGGGCACCCCGATCCTGATCCTCGCGCGCAAGGACTTCCCGCCGAAGGATTTGAAGGAGTTCGTGGCCTATGTGAAGGCCAACGCCGAGAAGGTGAATGCTGCCCATGCCGGCGTCGGCTCGGTCTCGCACGTTTCCTGCGAGCTCCTGCACTCGATCCTCGACATCAAGCCGGTCGGCGTGCCCTTCAACGGCACGGGACCTGCGATGAACGCGCTGGTGGCGGGGCAGGTCGACTACATGTGCGACCAGATCGTCAACGCCGTGCCGCAGATCAATGCCGGGACCATCAAGGCCTATGCGATCGCAACGCCGGAGCGCAATCCGTCGCTGCCGAACGTGCCGACCACGGCGGAAGCGGGCCTGCCGAAATTCCAGGCCCAGGCCTGGAATGCGATGTTCGCGCCCAAGGGAACTTCGCCAGCGATTCTGGCCAGCCTGAACGCTGCGGCCAGCAAGGCGCTCGACGACGAGACCGTGAAGAAGCGCCTGCTCGAGCTCGGCAGCGTCATCCCGGGCCCTGCGGAGCGGACGCCGGAGGCGCTGGCCACCCTCGTCAAGAACGAGATCGCGAAATGGACCCCGGTGCTCAAGCCGGCAACTTAGGCAGTGCGATCAAGCCGATAGGGCAAGGGGCGGGACCTGGGTTCCGCCCCTTGTCGTTTGCGCCGGGACCACTCACTTTTCCGGGTATAATCGGAGCGGACAGCGAATCGCCGCTGTTGCAGCGCGGGGGCGGCCGCTAAGTTCGCCGCCTCCCCAAAGGCTCAGTCGCACATGCACCAGTATCAGGACCTGCTCGAGCGGATTCTTTCAGACGGCGCCGAGAAGACAGACCGGACCGGTACCGGCACGCTCTCGGTGTTCGGTCATCAGATGCGCTTCAATCTGTCGGCCGGCTTCCCGATGCTGACCACCAAGCGGCTGCCGCTGAAGGCGATCATCCACGAGCTGCTGTGGTTCCTGAAGGGCGACACCAACATCAAATATCTGCGCGACAACGGTGTCACCATCTGGGACGAATGGGCGGATGCCAATGGCGATCTCGGCCCGGTCTATGGCCATCAATGGCGCTCCTGGCCGGCGCCTGACGGCCGCAGCATCGACCAGATTGCGAACGTGGTCGACATGATCAAGCGCAATCCGGACTCGCGCCGCCTGATCGTCTCGGCGTGGAATCCAGCCGAAGTCGACAAGATGGCGCTGCCGCCGTGCCATTGCCTGTTCCAGTTCTACGTCGCAGGCGGCAAGCTGTCCTGCCAGCTCTATCAGCGCTCGGCCGACGTCTTCCTCGGCGTGCCCTTCAACATCGCCTCCTATGCGTTGCTGACCATGATGGTGGCGCAGGTCACCGGCCTGAAGCCCGGCGACTTCGTACATTCGTTCGGCGATACCCATCTCTATTCCAACCATCTGGAGCAGGCCCGGCTTCAGCTCACGCGCGCGCCGCGCGCGCTACCGGTGATGCGGATCAATCCCGATGTGAAGGACATCTTCTCCTTCCGCTTTGAGGATTTCGAGCTCGTCGGCTACGACCCGCATCCGCACATCAAGGCGGAAGTCGCGGTTTAGCGCCGATGTCGCTCAACATCCGACGTGTGCGCCCGGGCGAAGCCGGGCTCGTTCTCGCTTTCATCCGAGAGCTCGCCGAATACGAAAAACTCTCGCACGAGGTCGAAGCGACCGAGGCCGACATCGCCGATGCGCTGTTCGGCGAGCGACCGCAACTCTATTGCGCGATCGCCGAGTGGGACGGCGAGCCGGTCGGCTTCGCGGTCTGGTTTACAAATTTCTCCACCTTCAGTGGCCGTCATGGCATCTATCTCGAGGATCTCTACGTGCGGCCGTCGCATCGCGGCAGGGGGCTCGGCAAGGCGCTGCTGGTTTATCTGGCCAAGGAATGCGCCGATAACGGCTGGTCCCGCCTGCAATGGGCGGTGCTCGACTGGAACGCGCCGTCGATCGCGTTCTACAAATCGCTCGGCGCGTTGATGATGGACGATTGGACGCTGTGCCGCGTCACCGGGCCGGCGCTGACGCGGCTTGCCGGGAGTGCGCCGTGATGGAGATCGTCTTCGTCGTTGCGATCGCGGAGAACGGCGTCATCGGCGCGGGCAACGCGATCCCGTGGCGATTGAAATCCGACATGGCGCGCTTCAAGGCGCTCACGATCGGCAAACCCGTGATCATGGGCCGCAAGACCTTTGAATCATTGCCCCGCCGTCCGCTGCCGGGCCGCACGAACATCCTTATCACGCGCGATGCGGATTATCGCGCCAATGGTGCCATCGTCACGACGTCGGCCGCGGACGCCGACGCGGTCGCGCGCGGCGATGCCCTGCGGCGTTCGGTCACTGAGATCGCGGTGATCGGCGGCGCCGAGATCTTTCGGCAATGGCTCGATCGCGCCGATCGCCTCGAAATCACCGAAGTGCATGCGCGACCCGATGGCGATACGTATTTCGACATCGACAAGGCGGAATGGGACGAGGTGGGACGTGTCCGCCATCCTGCCGCAGGCGAGGACAGCGCCGACTTCTCCTATGTGACATATCGTCGGCGGCCGCGCCATTAACCGCATTCGTCAATGTTTACATTGACTTTTTCGAGCCCGAGCATAGCTCGGAAGACGGGCACCGCTGCGTTGTAAGGGACTTGCCTGTCCCCTATAAAGCCGGACCGGACAAAGCGGGCGGGGGCAATTCCACCCTGCCGAGGAGAGCGTCGAATGCCGTGGAAGAATCAGGGCGGTGGCCCATGGGGCTCGGGTCCGAAGGGACCATGGGGCTCAGGCCCGCAACCGGTCGGGCCGAGGCCGCCGGATCTGGAAGACCTTCTGCGGCGCGGCCAGGACCGCCTCCAGCAGATCATGCCGGGAGGCTATTTCTCCGGCATCGGCATCACGCTGATCGTGCTGCTGATCGTCGCGTTCTGGCTGCTGTCGGGCTTCTTCCGCGTGCAGTCCGAAGAGCTCGGCGTCGTGCTGCGTTTCGGCAAGCATGTTCGCACCGTGCAGCCGGGCCTGAACTATCATCTGCCCTATCCGATCGAGACAGTGCTGCTGCCCAAAGCGCTGCGCGTCAACACCATTTCGATCGGCATGACGCTGATCGACGATCCGGCACGGCGCGGCCGCTCCATTCGTGACGTGCCGGAAGAGAGTCTGATGCTGACCGGCGACGAGAACATCGTCGACGTCGACTTCACCGTGCTCTGGCGCATCAAGCCGGACGGCGTCGGCGACTTCCTCTTCAACATCCAGAATCCCGAAGGCACCGTGAAGGCGGTCTCCGAGAGCGCGATGCGCGAGGTGATCGGCCGCTCGCAGATCCAGCCGATCCTGACCGGCGCACGCAACGTCACCGAGCAGGGCGTGCAGGAGCTGATCCAGAGGACGCTGGACAGCTATGGCGCCGGCATTCAGGTCACCCAGGTGCAGATGCAGAAGGTCGATCCGCCGGCGCAGGTGATCGACGCGTTCCGCGACGTCCAGGCGGCGCGCGCCAATCTCGAGCAGTTGCAGAACGAGGCGCAGACCTACGCCAACCAGGTGGTGCCGCAGGCGCGGGGCCGCTCGGCCAAGATCCTGCAAGACGCCGAAGGCTACAAGGAGCAGGCGGTCGCCGAGGCCAAGGGCCAGAGCGCGCGCTTCCTGAAGGTGTACGAGGAATACAAGAAGGCGCCCGACGTGACGCGTGAACGGATCTATCTGGAGACGATGGAGCGCGTGCTCGGCGGCGCCGACAAGCTGGTCTATGACGGCGGGCCCTCGGGCCAGGGCATCGTGCCCTATCTGCCGCTCGGCGAACTGACGACCAAGCGGCCGCCTACCACCGGTCCGCAGTCGAGCGGAGGCAACCGATGAGGTCCCCGGTCACAGGTTTCGTCACGCTGGTTGGGCTCCTGCTGGTCGTGATCGTCGGCTACATGTCGCTGTTCACGGTGCAGCAGACCGAGCAGACCATCGTGCTCCAGTTCGGCCGGCCCGTCGACGTCGTCACCGCACCCGGCCTGCACTTCAAGGCGCCGTGGAATTCGGTGATCAACATCGACAAGCGGATCCTCGATCTGGAGAACCCGTCGCAGGAAGCGATCGCCTCCGATCAGAAGCGGCTCGTGGTCGACGCCTTCGCGCGCTACCGCATCAAGGATGCGCTGCGCTTCTATCAGAGCGTCGGCTCGATCCAGGCTGCCAACATCCAGCTCACCACGCTGCTGAACGCGGCGCTGCGGCGCGTGCTGGGCGAGGTCTCCTTCATCAACGTGGTGCGCGACGACCGCGAGAAGCTGATGCAGCGCATCCGCGACCAGCTCGATCGCGAGGCCGATGGCTACGGCATCCAGGTCGTCGACGTCCGGATCCGCCGCGCCGATCTGCCGGAGCAGAACAGCCAGGCGGTCTATCTGCGCATGAAGACCGAGCGCGAGCGCGAGGCGGCCGAGTTCCGCGCGCAGGGCGGCCAGAAGGCCCAGGAGATCAGGTCCAAGGCCGATCGTGAGGCGACCGTCATCGTCGCCGAGGCGAATTCGCAGGCCGAGCAGACCCGGGGCGCCGGCGATGCCGAGCGCAACCGCCTGTTCGCCGAAGCCTACAGCAAGGATGCCGACTTCTTCGCCTTCTACCGGTCGATGACGGCTTACGAGAACGGGCTGCGTTCGAACGACACCCGCTTCCTGCTGCGGCCGGACTCGGATTTCTTCCGGTACTTCAGTAACCCGTCCGGCAAGACGGCGACCGAGACGCCGGCGAAGCCGTAAGCTAGACAAAGGGCGGCGGATCTCGCCGCCCTTCGTCCAGACAAGAACAGCATAACGGGAGGTTCCAATCCGATGAGGTCCATTGCGTTCGCCGACTTCCTCATCGGCTTGGGCATCCTGTTCGTGCTGGAAGGCTTGATGTTCGCGGCAAGTCCCAACTGGATGCGCAAGGCCATGAAGAGCGCCATCGCCACGCCGGACAACATCCTGCGGGCGGTCGGGATCGGTTCGGCCATCGTCGGCCTGGTCCTGATCTGGGTCATGCGGCGCCCCATTTAGGCGGCGCGCCAACGCCAAAGTGAAGGCGAGAGACCGGTTTTCGCCGTATTATCGGGGTGTTGAGGCCCATTAACCTGCGCGCTTGCGCCGTCCCCCCGTCAAGCGCAGTCTGGCGCCGAATCCCTCTCTCTGGAGATCACAATGACCGCTGCCACCATTGCCCCGTCCCGCTCGCGACTTGGTGTGCGAATTGGGCTGGCCGCGCTCGCCGTCGCTGCTGTCAGCGCGTTCGGCTCGCCGGCTTATGCGCGCGGACCGGAGGGCATCGCCGACGTCGCCGAGAAGGTGATCGACGCGGTCGTCAACATCTCGACCTCACAGACCGTCGAGGCCAAGGGCGGCGGCAGCAACGCCATGCCGCAATTGCCGCCCGGCTCGCCCTTCGAGGAGTTCTTCGACGACTTCTTCAAGAACCGCAAAGGTCCGGGCGGCAGCAGCAAGGGTGGCGAGCGCGGCGACGGCGGCCCGCCGCCGCGCAAGACCAACTCGCTCGGAAGCGGCTTCATCATCGACACATCGGGCGTCGTCGTCACCAACAACCACGTCATCGCGGATGCCGACGAGATCAACGTCATCCTGAATGACGGTACCAAGATCAAGGCCGAGCTGGTCGGCGTCGACAAGAAGACCGACCTTGCAGTCTTGAAGTTCAAGCCGACCAAGCCGCTGGTCGCGGTGAAGTTCGGCGATAGCGACAAGCTGCGTCTCGGCGACTGGGTGGTCGCGATCGGCAACCCGTTCAGCCTGGGCGGCACGGTGACGGCCGGCATCGTCTCGGCCAAGAACCGCGACATCTCCTCGGGTCCCTATGACAGCTACATCCAGACCGATGCCTCCATCAACCGCGGCAATTCCGGCGGTCCGCTGTTCAACCTCGATGGCGACGTCATCGGCGTCAACACGCTGATCATCTCGCCCTCGGGCGGCTCGATCGGCATCGGCTTCGCGGTGCCGTCGAAGACGGTTGCGGGCGTCGTCGACCAGCTCCGTCAGTTCGGCGAGCTGCGCCGCGGCTGGCTCGGCGTGCGGATCCAGAGCGTCACCGACGAGATCGCCGAGAGCCTCAGCATCAAGCCGGCGCGCGGCGCGCTGGTTGCGGGCGTCGACGACAAGGGCCCGGCCAAGCCGGCCGGCATCGAGCCGGGCGACGTCGTCGTCAAGTTCGACGGCAAGGACGTCAAGGATCCGAAGGACCTGTCCCGCGTCGTCGCCGACACGGCGGTCGGCAAGGAAGTCGACGTCATTATCATCCGCAAGGGCAAGGAAGAAACCAAAAAGGTCACCCTCGGCCGTCTCCAGGATCCCGAGAAGGTACAGGCTGCGGTGAAGACCGACGAGCCCGCGCCCGAGAAGCCGGTGACGCAGAAGGCGCTCGGCCTTGATCTTGCGGCGCTGAACAAGGATCTGCGCAGCCGCTACAAGATCAAGGAGAGCGTCAAGGGCGTGGTCGTCACCAATGTCGACGCGAATTCCGACGCCGCCGAGAAGCGGCTCTCCGCCGGCGACGTCATCGTCGAGGTCGCGCAGGAGGCCGTCTCCAGCGGCGCCGACATCCAGAAGCGGGTCGACCAGCTCAAGAAGGACGGCAAGAAGTCGGTGCTGCTGCTGGTGTCCAATGCCGACGGCGAGCTGCGGTTTGTTGCGCTGAGCGTGCAGTAGTCGCTGGCCGGTGCCGTAGGGTGGGCAAAGCGACTTGTCCGCCGTAGCTCGAAGAGCGAAGGCGGAAGCGTGCCCACCACCTGTCGCCGTCGGAGAAAGATCGTGGGCACGGCGCTTTGCGCCTTTGCCCACCCTACGGCCGCTGAGCATGCGGCAAGAGGCTACCCCTCCACGAACTCGTCCCGCCGATACCCCTGCGCATACAGCAGCGCGGTGAGGTCGCCGTGATCGATCCGCGCCGCCGCAGCCGCCGCTACGGCCGGCTTGGCGTGATAGGCGACGCCCAGCCCCGCGGCCTGGATCATTGCGAGATCATTGGCGCCGTCGCCGACCACGACCGAATCGATGTCGTCGAGATCGAACGACTCCATCAGATCCACCAGCGTCGCGAGCTTCGCCGCGCGCCCCAAAATCGGCTCCTTCACCTCGCCGGTGAACTTGCCGTCGCGCACGACCAGCTCGTTGGCACGGTTCTCCTGGAAGCCGATCTTGGCGGCGACCGCGGTCGTGAACAGCGTGAAGCCGCCGGAGACGAGGCAGGTATAGGCGCCGTGCTTGCGCATGGTCGCGACCAGTTCGCGGCCGCCCGGGGTCAGCGTGATGCGCTTGGCCAGCACCTCATCGACCACGCCGGCGGGCAGGTCCTTCAGCAGCGCGACGCGCTCGCGCAGTGCCGGCTCGAACTCGATCTCGCCGCGCATGGCGCGTTCGGTGATGGCGGCCACGTGGGCCTTCATCCCGACGAGATCGGCAAGCTCGTCGATGCATTCCTGGCCGATCATGGTGGAATCCATGTCGGCGAGAAAAAGCTTCTTGCGCCGGGCGCCGACTGGCTGCACGACGATGTCGACGGGCAGGTCGCCGCGAAGCTCGCGGAGCCGCTGCTCGATGGCGTGACGGTCGGCTTCGAGGTTACTGTCGGCGCCGAAGGGAATGTCGACCGCAACCCCGTCGAACAGCCAGTGCGCGGGAGCTGCCTGGGGCAGCACGGCGCGGGCGCCATCGACGATGGTGGAGTCGAGCGCGGGATTGTCGGGGTTGCAGATCAGCGTGGCGACGAGGGACATTTGAGGTTTTCGTGAGCGAGGGGCAAGTCAGCAGAAGCCATGTTGGCAAGGCCGTGCTTATCGCAGGCCCGACCGCCAGCGGCAAGTCGGCGCTGGCGCTGGAGCTTGCCCTCAGCACGGGCGGGGTCGTCATCAATGCCGATTCCATGCAGGTCTATCGTGACCTGCGGATCATCACGGCGCGCCCCACACAAAGCGAGGAAGCGCGCGCGCCGCATCGCCTGTACGGTCATGTCGATGCAGCCGTGAATTTTTCGGCCGGTGCCTGGGTGAGTGATGCAGCCAAGGCGCTCGACGAGGCAGAAGCGGAAGGCCGTCTGCCGATCTTCATCGGCGGCACCGGGCTCTATTTCAAGGCGCTGACGGCGGGACTCTCCGTGGTGCCGCCAATCCCTGCCGAGGTGCGCGAGGACGTGCGCGCGCGGCTGGAACGCAACGGCGTCGAGGCGCTGCATGCGGAACTGGCGCGTCGCGACCCCAGTGCGGCCGAGCGATTGAACCTGCGTGACCGCACCCGGATCGCGCGCGCGCTCGAAGTGGTCGAGGCGACCGGCCGCTCGCTGCTCGACTGGCACCAGGAGGGCCAGCCGCCGCTGCTGCCGAAGGACAGTTTTCGCGCGATATTTCTCGCACCCGAACGGGACGAGCTCTATGCCCGTATCGATGCCCGCTTCGACGCCATGCTGGGCGCCGGCGCGCTGAGCGAGGTCGACCGGCTTGCCGCCAGAAACCTCGATCCGCTGCTGCCGGCGATGAAGGCTCATGGCGTGCCGGCCCTGATCCGGCACTTACGCGGTGAGCTCAGCCTGGAGCAGGCCGCCACCACTGGCCGCGCCGACACCCGCCACTACGCCAAGCGGCAATTCACCTGGTTCCGGCACCAATTGCCGGAGTTCGAATGGGTGAAGCCCGGGGAGGCGCGGGGATGGCTCGCCGCCCTTGTGAACGCGGCCCGCGACCCCGCCTGAGGCGCTTTTCCGTCCGGGTTCCCGAATTTACCTCTCGCCGAACCCAGGGAACACCGCTACACTGCCAAAATCGCGCGGGAACGGTCGCATCGCCTTGACATCCAGGCTTTGGCCGCTATGTTTCGCGCAACCTTTGGGAAGCCGGGCGCCCGCCATGCGTAACATTATTACCAAACTCCTTATCGCCGTCGTACCCAGGCACACCGCCGGGGGTGGCTAGCTGCCATCCACATGACAGGCGGTGTGCATGGGCCCTCTTCGGGGCCTTTTTTATTTCCCGAACCAGACACGAACGAAGCCGCTGACAACAGCGCATCCGGAGCAAGCCAATGAGCGACAAGAGCCACGATCCGAACCAGATGACCGGCGCTGCGATGATCGTTCGCGCGCTCATCGATCATGGCGTGACCGACATTTTCGGCTATCCCGGCGGCGCGGTGCTTCCGATCTATGACGAGATCTTTCAGCAGAGCGAGGTCCAGCACATCCTGGTCCGCCACGAGCAGGGCGCCGGCCACGCCGCAGAAGGTTATGCGCGCTCGACCGGCAAGCCGGGCGTTGCGCTGGTGACCTCCGGCCCCGGTGCCACCAATATGGTGACGCCGCTCACCGACGCGCTGATGGACTCGATCCCGCTGGTCTGCATCTCCGGCCAGGTGCCGACGCATCTGATCGGCAACGACGCGTTCCAGGAATGCGACACCGTCGGCATCACGCGTCCCTGCACCAAGCACAATTGGCTGGTGCGCGACGTCAACGATCTCGCCAAAGTGCTGCACGAAGCGTTCTATGTCGCGACCTCCGGCCGTCCCGGCCCGGTGCTGGTCGACGTCCCCAAGGACGTGCAATTCGCGACCGGCACCTATCATCCGCCGCGCAAATCCGACGTGCACCGCTCCTACGCGCCACGCGTGAAGGGAGATGCGACGCAGATCCGCAAAGCCGTCGCACTGCTGGCCCATGCCAAGCGCCCCGTGATCTACAGCGGCGGCGGCGTCATCAATTCCGGCCCCGAGGCGACCAAGCTGCTGCGCGAACTGGTCGAGGTCACGGGCTTTCCGATCACCTCGACACTGATGGGCCTCGGCGCCTATCCGGCGTCGGGCAAGAACTGGCTCGGCATGCTCGGCATGCACGGCACTTATGAAGCCAACATGACGATGCATGATTGCGACGTCATGCTGTGCGTCGGCGCGCGCTTCGACGACCGCATCACCGGCCGCGTCGATGCGTTCTCGCCGGGCTCGAAGAAGATCCACATCGACATCGACCCGTCCTCGATCAACAAGAACATCCGCGTCGACGTGCCGATCATCGGCGATTGCGGCAACATCCTCGGCGACATCCTCCAGGTGTTCAAGGCCGAGGCGAAGAAGCCCGACATCAAGGCGTGGTGGCAGCAGATCGCGCAGTGGCGCGCCCGCAACTCGCTCTACTACCGGAAGAGCAACGAGGTGATCCTGCCGCAGCACGCGATCCAGAGCCTGTTCGAGGCGACGCGCGGCAGGGATACCTACATCACGACGGAAGTCGGCCAGCACCAGATGTGGGCGGCGCAGTTCTTCGGTTTCGAGGAGCCGCATCGCTGGATGACCTCGGGCGGTCTCGGCACCATGGGCTACGGCCTGCCGGCGGCGGTCGGCGTGCAGGTTGCCCATCCCGACAGCCTCGTCATCGACATCGCGGGCGATGCCTCGGTGCAGATGACGATGCAGGAGATGTCGACGGCGGTTCAGTACGAGCTGCCGATCAAGATCTTCATCCTGAACAACCAGTACATGGGCATGGTGCGGCAGTGGCAGCAGCTGCTGCACGGCAACCGCCTGTCGCATTCCTACTCGGAGGCGCTGCCGGATTTCGTCAAGCTCGCGGAAGCCTATGGCGGCGTCGGCATCCAGGTGCACAAGCCCGGCGATCTCGACGGCGCCATCCAGGAGATGATTTCGGTCAAGCGCCCGGTGCTGTTCGACTGTCGCGTCGCCGCGCTCGAAAACTGCTTCCCGATGATCCCCTCGGGCAAGGCGCACAACGAGATGCTGTTGCCGGAGCAGGCCAACGACGAGGCCACCGCCAAGGCGTTCGCCGGCGGCAAGGCGCTGGTGTGAGGCCATGTTCGACCTGACCGAGCTCGAGCGCGCACATGCGATCGTGGGGCAGGCGATGCCGGCAACGCCGGCACACGCCTGGCCTTTGCTCGCCGAGCGGCTCGGCGCGCAGGTCGTGGTCAAGCACGAGAACCACACGCCGATCGGGGCTTTCAAGGTGCGCGGCGGGCTGGTCTATCTCGAGCGGCTGAAGCGCGAGCAGCCGAATATTCCCGGCATCATCTCGGCGACGCGCGGCAATCACGGCCAGAGCCTGGCGTTCGCGGCGAGCCGCCACGGCGTGCCCGCGGTGATCTACGTGCCGCGCGGCAATTCGGCCGAGAAGAATCGCGCGATGAAGGCCTTTGGCGCCGAGCTCATCGAGCATGGCGAGGATTTCCAGGCCGCGCGTGAGGAAGCCGAGCGCCGCGCGCAGTTTACCGGGCTCCATATGGTGCCGTCGTTCCACCCCGACCTTGTGCTCGGCGTCGCCACTTATGCGCTTGAGCTGTTCAAGGCCGCGGCGGACCTCGACATGCTCTATGTGCCGATCGGGCAGGGCTCCGGCATCTGCGGCTGCATCATGGCGCGCGACCTGCTCGGCCTGAAGACCGAGATCGTCGGCGTGCAGTCGACCGAAGCTCCGTCCTACGCGCTGTCGTTTGCGGCCGGCAAGATCGTGACGACCGAAACCAGCAACACGCTCGCCGACGGCATGGCGACGCGCATTCCGGACGCCGAGGCATTCACGCTGATCCGCAAGGGTGCCTCGCGCATCGTAGAGGTCACCGACGCTGAGGTCGCGGCCGCGATCCGTGCGCTCTGGACCGACACGCACAATCTCGCCGAAGGCGCGGGAGCAGCCGCGCTCGCCGCGGCGCTGCAGGAAAAGAGCAAGTTGAAGGGCAAGCGCGTCGGTCTCGTGCTGTCCGGCGGCAATATCGATTTCGATCTGTTCCGCCGTTGGGTCGGGACAGACGCGTCAGCGATGGCGTGAGGAAGAGACAAGAGGGGACGACAATGAACCAGCCCGCATCCGCCTACTTCATCGAGGATCGCCACGATCCCAACGAGACGCATACACTCTCGGTGCTCGTGCAGAACGAGCCTGGCGTGCTCGCGCGCGTCATCGGCCTGTTCTCGGGCCGCGGCTACAACATCGAGAGCCTCACGGTCTCGGAGACCGAGGCCCAGAAGCACCTGTCGCGCATCACCATCGTCACGACGGGTACGCCGATGGTGATCGAGCAGATCAAGCACCAGCTAGACCGCATGATCCCGGTCTACCGGGTCGTCGACATGACCCAGACCAAGCGCTCGATCGAGCGCGAGCTGGCGATGGTGAAGGTGCGCGGGCAGGGCGAGCATCGGGTCGAGGCGCTCAGGCTCGCGGATGCGTTCCGCGCCCGGGTGATCGACGCCACGACCGAGAGCTTTGTGTTCGAGATCACAGGCAATACGGACAAGATCAATCAATATATCGACCTGATGCGCCCGCTCGGCCTCGTCGAGGTGTCGCGCACCGGCGTTGCCGCGATCGGCCGCGGGCCTGAAGGGATGTGAACCATGCTGGCGCGCGACTGGTACTATAACGAGCGGAACCGGATGGGGATCGAGCCCGCTGTGGCCTCGATCTACGACGCCCACGACGATGCCGATCTGCGGGCGCGCGCCGCGCTGAAAATGCTGGGAGTCCAGCGCGGCTGGCGCATCGCCGACATCGGCTGCGGCAACGGCGTGCTGGCGACCGAAGCCGCACTGCTGGGCGCGGAGGTGGACGCCATCGACATCTCGCCGGCAATGCTGGCGCTTGCCGAGATCTACGCGCGTGATCGCAAGGCTCCCGTGCGCACACAGTCCGCCGGCCTGCTCAGCTTCGCCTATCGGCCGGAATCCTACGACCTGATCGTCAGCGAATTCACGCTGCACCACCTGCCGGATTTCTGGAAGGCGGTGGCGATGTCGCGAATCTATCGTGCGCTGAAGCCGGGCGCGAGCTTCTATCTGCGCGACATCGTCTATGCCTCCATGCCCGATGCGATCGAGCGCGACGTCGAGCAATGGGCCGACTACCAGATCAAGAACCACGATTTTTCGCGCGAAGGCGTCGTCACTCATATGCGCGACGAATACTCCACCTTCGGCTGGGTGATGGAGCGGATGCTGACCGACGTCGGCTTCGCGCTGGTCTCGGCCGATTACCACGCACCGATGCACGGCACCTATCTGCTGCGCAAACCAAGAGCCGGCGAGCAAGGCTAGACGACAACAACAGGGCTGCACGACAGGGCAGAACCGAGAACAACAATGAAGCCGGCCGATATCCTCATCGCCATCCTGGTGGCGATCATCTGGGGACTTGCCTTCGTGGCGAGCCGGATCGCGCTCGACGAGCTTTCGCCGGAGCTGATGACGGCGCTGCGTTTTTCCATCGCCGCGTTGCCGTGCCTGTTCATCCGCAAGCCCAAAATCGCCTGGTCGCTGCTGATCGCGATCAGCTTTACGCTGTTCCTCGGTCAATTCCTGAACCAGGCCTATGGTATCGCCCATGGCGTGCCGGTGGGGCTGACCAGCGTCGTCGTGCAGAGCCAGGCGCTGTTCACGATCGGCTTTGCCGCGATCGCTTTTGGCGAGCGGCCGACGCCGATGCAGGCGCTCGGCGTTGGTATCGCTGCGATCGGCCTTCTGATGATCTGCGGTACGGTCGGCTATGATTTCAGCGTCGCCGCGTTTGCGGTGCTGATGATCTCGCCGGTCAGCTTTGCCGTCGGCAATCTGCTGCTGCGCGGCGCCCGCGGCGTGCCGATGTTCGACCTGTTCGCGTGGTTGTGCCTTGCCGCGGCCGTGCCGCTGTTCGTGGTGGCGCTGATCGCTAATGGCCCTGCGCCGACATGGACATCGCTGAGCCACATAACGCTGACAGCGGCTCTCTGCATGCTGGCGCTTGGCGGCATCTCGACCAGCATCGCCTATTGGCTCTGGGGCCGGCTGCTGCGCGACTATCCCGCCGCGCAAGTGGTGCCGTTTGCGCTGCTGGTGCCGTTCGTCGGCTCGGCCGCCTCCAGCATCGTGTTCGGCGAGCGGTTCGGACCCTTGCGGCTCGCCGGCATGCTGACCGTGATCGGTGGTATCGCGGTGATGGTGCTGGCGAAGCGGCCCAAGGCGTTACCCGAAGAACCGTTGCCGAAAACGGCGTGAGGTGAGCATGTCCCAGTCGCTGCTCTATGCCTTCCTGATCTTCATGGTCGTGATGTATTTCACGCCCGGGCCGAACAACATCATGCTGCTGTCCTCGGGCCTGACCTACGGCTTCCGCCGCACCGTCCCTCACATCGTCGGCATCGTCCTCGGCTTCGCCTTCATGGTCGCCGCCGTCGGCCTCGGGCTCGGCTCCGTGTTCCTGGCCTATCCGATCCTCCAGACCATCCTGAAATATGCCGGTGCCGCCTACCTGATCTATCTTGCCGTCGCGATCGCCATGTCCGGCCCGACCAAGCCGGGCGAGGGGGATGGCCGCGGCCCGATGACCTTCTGGGGCGCGGCGATGTTCCAATGGATCAATGCCAAGGGCTGGGTGATCGTCATCGGCACCATCACCGCCTATGCGGCGATCGCCCAATTCCCGCTCAACATCGCGATCCAGACCGTGATCAGCCTGCTCGTCGGCACCGTCTCGACCGTGGTCTGGGCCCTGTTCGGCTCGGCATTGCGGCCGGTCCTGACCTCGGAGCGGCTGGTCCGCGCCTTCAATATCCTGATGGCGATCCTGCTGCTGGCCTCCCTCTACCCCGTTTTCATGGATGCATGATGTCGCGGATTTCCATGCAGAAACGGGTTTCCCAGCCGGCTGAAAATGCTCTAGACAGCCCCCGAAATCCGCAAATTTCACCGTCCAAGACTTGAGCAGTCGGACCTGACCAACGGCCGATTCTGGCCCCTAACGAGGAAACGACCCATGCGTGTTTATTACGATCGCGACGCCGACCTGAACCTGATCAAGGGCAAGAAGGTCGCCATCGTGGGCTATGGCAGCCAGGGCCACGCCCATGCGCTCAACCTGAAGGATTCCGGCGTCAAGGACGTCGCCATTGCGCTGCGCAAGGACTCGGGCTCGGTCAAGAAGGCGGAAGCCGCCGGCTTCAAGGTGATGGAAGTCGCCGAAGCCGCCAAATGGGCCGACCTCGTCATGATGCTGACCCCGGACGAGCTCCAGGGCGATATCTATCGCGATCACCTGCACGACAACATGAAGAAGGGCGCCGCCCTCGTGTTCGCGCACGGCCTCAACGTCCACTTCAACCTGCTCGACCCGCGCGCCGATCTCGACGTGCTCATGATCGCGCCGAAGGGTCCCGGCCACACCGTGCGCTCGGAATATCAGCGCGGCGGCGGCGTGCCCTGCCTGATCGCAATCGCCAAGGACGTCTCGGGCAACGCCCATGACCTCGGCCTGTCCTACGCCTCGGCTGTCGGCGGCGGCCGCGCCGGCATCATCGAGACCACCTTCAAGGAAGAGTGCGAGACCGACCTGTTCGGCGAGCAGGTGGTGCTCTGCGGCGGCCTGGTCGAGCTGATCAAGGGCGGCTACGAGACCCTGGTCGAAGCCGGCTACGCCCCGGAGATGGCCTATTTCGAGTGCCTGCACGAAGTGAAGCTGATCGTCGACCTGATTTATGAAGGCGGCATCGCCAACATGAACTACTCGATCTCCAACACCGCGGAGTATGGCGAGTACGTCACCGGCCCGCGCATCGTCACCGCCGAGACCAAGGCGGAGATGAAGCGCGTTCTCGCCGACATCCAGGGCGGCAAGTTCGCCCGCGACTGGATGCTCGAGAACAAGGTCAACCAGACCTCGTTCAAGGCGACCCGCGCCAAGCTCGCTCAGCACCCGATCGAGGAAGTCGGCGCGAAGCTGCGCGATATGATGCCCTGGATCAAGAAGGGCGCGCTGGTCGACAAGTCGAAGAACTAAGTCGTCTCCCGGACGCAGCGCATCACGCAGGTGGTGCGCTGCTGATCCGGGGGCCATTGCGGCTCCTGGGTCCCGGCTTCTGCGCTCCGTTTCGCTGCGCTTGTCCGGGACATGGGCAAAAATCCAAGGCATGATCGCAGGAACTCCAGGGGAGGAAGACCATGCGATCTGTCGTCGTCACCGGTGCGTCCACAGGCATCGGCTGGGCTACTGCCAAATTCCTGATCGGGCGCGGCTATCGCGTGTTCGGCAGCGTCCGCAAGCAGGCCGATGCCGACCGGCTTCAGGGTGAGTTTGGCGCCAATTTCACGCCGCTGCTGTTCGACGTCACCGACGAGGCCGCGGTCCTCGCTGCTGCGCGAAAAGTTCGCGAAGCGCTGAACGGTGAGACGCTGGCCGGCCTCGTCAACAATGCGGGCATCGCCGTCGCCGGTCCCGTGCTCGAATTGTCGGCGGATGATTTCCGCCGCCAGATGAACATCAACGTCATCGGCCCTGTCATCGCGACGCAGGCGTTCGGGCCGCTGCTCGGGGCCGACCCGTCGCTGAAAGGGCCGAAGGGGCGGATCGTGATGATCAGCTCGGTCGCAGGAAAGAACGGCAATCCGCTTTCAGCGCCCTACTGCACCTCCAAGCACGCCGTCGAGGGACTGTCGGAAAGCCTGCGCCGCGAATTGATGCTGTTCGGCATCGACGTCATCATCGTCGCCCCCTGCGCGGTGAAGACGCCGATCTGGAGCAAGGCCGAGCAGATCGATCTCTCCGTCTACCAGAACTCGCCCTATCTCCCGGCGCTCAACAAGGTCATGGCCTTCATGATGGACCTCGGCGCGAAGGGCCTGCCGCCCGAGCGGATCGCCGAGATCGTGTTCGAGGCGCTGACCGCGCCGAGCCCCAAGGTGCGCTATCAGATCACGCCGGACCCGCTGCGCCATCTGATCGGCGCCGTACTGCCGAAACGGACGATCGACCGGATCATCGCCAAGCGGCTCGGGCTGTTGCCGCAGTAAAGGCGGGCGCTTCAGCCCGCCGCAACGGTCTGCCCGCGCGGGTGGCGGGCCATCGCGATCATGCGCAGCGTCATCACGATCAGCAGCGGAATGAGGAACGCGGCATAGAGCGGCATCGCCGGCACGCGCTTGCCGAACGACACCATGAACTGAAACCAGAGATAATAGCCGCCGACCAGGTGCAGCGTACGCCAGGCGCGGCGCCCGATCAGCGCGGCGGCGCGGTCGAACGAGGTTGCGCTCATCGCGACGATGAAGCCATAGCCGATGCCGCCGAAAATGTAGGAGACGGCCGAGGTCGCCTCGGCAAAACTGGCAGGATCCATCCAGGCGAAAACAACGATCGCAACCGCGTGGATGGCGTGGGAGGCGGCAAAACTGAGGCCGAGATACCGGCGGTTGCGGCGCTGCCAGCGGGTCCATGCGTTGGGCCAAAGCCGCGCCATCGCTGCGGCGCTGAAGGCGAGGCAGAACAGCAGCAGCGAGCTGCGTGCGGTGAAGCGGATCACCATCCGCACGCCCTCGACCTCGAATTGCCGCATCGAGGCGATCCACATGCTGAGAAGGATCAGGCTGAGGGTGAGGGCGGCGAGCAGCCGCCAGCCTTCGAACCAGCTTTGACGTTGCAGCATGGTGATCTTCCTTCGTTATGTAATCATCGATTACATTTCGGCGCCGCGCGGCCGTCAATGGTGTAATCACCGCTTACATTCACGTTCGGGTGATGCTAGGAAGCGCCATGTCCGCCCGCCAGCCGTCCAAGCCGCGCGCCCGCCGCCCTGCAGCCCAGGCCAGGCCGTATCACCACGGCGACCTCCGCCGTGTCCTGATCGATGCCGCGCTGCAATTGGCGGCGGAGGGAGCGGAGGTCTCCGTTCGTGAGGCCGCGCGCCGGGCCGCGGTGTCGCCGGGCGCGCCGTTCCGGCACTTTCCAAACCGCGATGCACTGATGGCGGCGGCGGCCGAGGAGGCGCAGCGGCGTTTCCGTGCCGAGATCGAGGCCGCGCTGAGCGAGGCTCCGGCGGCCGGCCCGCTTGCCCGTTTCCGTGCCTTTGGCCTTGCTTACCTGCGCTGGGCGATGCGCAATCCCGCCCATTTCGAGATCATCTCCACCGGGCGCTATTTCGCCCATGGCAGCTCCGCGGAATTGACGCGCGACAATGCCGAGTTGATCGCGCTGACCGAGGGAATCCTGGCCGAGGCGGCGGAGCAGGGCCTGCTGCGGTCGGCGGACCTCAAGCGCATCCAGATCGCCGGCCGCGCCCTGGTCTACGGCTTCGCCCGGATGAATCTCGATGGCCACTTTCCGCGCTGGGGCGTCGAGGAGGGGGCGATCGAGCGGATGGCGGAAGGCGTGCTCGACCTCTTCATCGCCGGCATCGCAAAGCCTTAACCGAGCGAGCGGCTCGGCCCGCCGCCGTGCGGGCTTCGCCGGTCACTAACAATAAGCGAAGGTCGGGTCACCGCATGCGTTGCCTGTCCTTGACCGTTCCGTTACAGTTTTATGACACGGTGCAGGCTTCCGGCTGCTCCGGACGCCCCGTCACCGTCTCGAGGACCAGACGGCCTGGCATCACCGCGCCGGACTTGAAGTATAGCGTGTCGTCGATGGCGTCCGCGCCCAATCCAGGTCCTTCTGCCACGACCGCCGTGCTGGCGAGCGTCGCCGCGCTCGGCATCTGGCGGCTGCTCGCGGTTGCCGCGCCGCATCTGGCCGCGCTCGCGCTGATGTACCAGACCGAGACCGATTTCGGCTCGCGGCTCTCCTTCGCGCTGGCCTGGGGCATTCTCAATTTTTTCTGGATCACGCTGCTGCGCCGGCCGGCGCTATCAGGCGCGCTGTCGCTGACCATGGTCGTCGTGCTGGTGCTGCTGTCGCGGCTCAAGCACGACGTCGTCCAGATGACGGTCAACTTCATCGACCTGATGATGATCGACCGCGACACCGTCGCGTTCCTGTTCACGATCTTCCCGAATTTGCGCTGGTCGGTGATCCTGGCCGGCTTCGTCACGCTGCCGCTGATGTATGCGCTGTGGTGGCTCGATCCGTTCCGCATCCGCCGTCTGCCGGCGTTCGCCTGCAAGCTGGCCTGCCTTGCCGCCCTGGTCGGCTATTCGCTCTATCATCCGGACGAAGCCTGGCGCGGCTATTACGACGACGGCTATCTGTCGAAGTTCTTCCGATCCGGCGTCAGCTCGGTCTCCGATTTCGTGCAGTACGGCTTCATGGAATCGGCCGCCGCGACCAACGAGCGCCTCAACATGCCGCTGGTCGATTCCTGCCATCCTGCCGGACGCCGGCCGAACATCATCATGATCCATGATGAATCCAGCTTCGACATCCGCGCCGCCCAGGGCATCAAGGTGCCGCAGGGCTATGGCAGCCACTTCAAATCCTGGGACGGCAAGCAACGCACGTTCCTGGCCGAGAGCAATGGCGGGCCGAGCTGGTTCACCGAATACAACGTGCTTGCAGGCCTCTCCTCGCGCTCGTTCGGCCGCTTTGCCTATTTCGTGACGCGCATCGCCTCGAACCGCGTCGAGCGCGGGCTGCCGCTGGCGCTGCGCCGTTGCGGCTACGACACGATGTCGCTCTATCCCGCCCATGGCGGCTTCATGGCCGCGCGCAGCTTCCAGCTGACGACAGGCATCGAACGCTTCCTCGACGCCAAGGATCTCGGCGCCAAGGACGTCGAGCCCGACGGCTTCTTCTACGACAAGGCGCTCCAGCTGATGGGCCTGCAGCCGCCCAACAAGCCGCTGTTCACCTTCATCTATCTCGGTGCCAATCATTTCCCGTGGGAGACGCGCTTCCGTCCCGACCTGCTGCCGACCTGGCGCGCGCCGGGCAATGTGCCGTCCATCGACGAATATCTGCGTCGGCAGGCGATCAGCGCCGAGCAATACAAGGCGTTCGTCGCGGGCCTGAAGAAGACGTTCCCGGGCGAGCCCTTCCTGATCGTGCGCTATGGCGATCATCAACCCGAGTTCGCGCCTGCTATCCTCGAGCCCGGGCTCGACGAGGGCGCTCTCGGCAAGAAGCTGGACGCCTACGATCCGCGCCTCTACGCGACCTATTACGCGATCGACGCCGTCAATTTCGAGCCGGTGAAGAGTGCTGCCGTGATGGACACGATCGACGGCCCCTATCTGCCGCTGGTGATCCAGGAGGCCGCCGGCATCCCGCTCGATCCGTCCTTCGCCGAGCAGAAGGAGATCATGCTCCGCTGCAAGGGCGTGTTCTACAGCTGCAAGGACGGCGTCGAAGCGCGGCGGCTGAACCGCCTGCTGATCAACGCGGGGATCATCAGGGGGCTGTAGGCTCTACCGCCATCCTGAGAATCCGTAGGGTGGGCATAGCGACTTGTCCGCCGTAGCTCGAAGAGCGAAGGCGGAAGCGTGCCCACCACCTCTCACACGCATCCAGCGACCGTGGGCACGGCGCTTGCGCGCTTTTGCCCACCCTACGAAATCTCAACCTACCGCCCGCCCACCTTCTCCCACAGCCACCTCGCGACCGCATCCGGCGAGGAATTCGCGTCATTGCCGCTGGCGCGCAGGTTCGCCTCGCGCATGGCGGCGATGTCGATCTTGCCGAGCAGCGGTTGCAGTGCTGCCTTGAGCCGCTCGTCCCCGGCGCGCTTCGGTGCGAGCAGGAGGATCGCGTCGTAGGGCGGAATCGCGTGCCTGGGATCGTCGAGCGCGACAAGGTCGTATTTCGCGATCAACCCGTCGCTGGTGTAGCCGGCGATCACGTCGACTTCGCCGCTCGCAACCGCTGCATACATGAAATCTGGCTGCATCTGGCGCTGGGCGCGGAACGAAAGGCCGTAGGCCTTTTGCAGCGCCGCCCATTCCGGCCGCGAGAAGAACTCGTAGTCGCCGGCAATCGATAGCGTCGATGCGTGCGCCGCGAGATCGGCAATGGTCCGGATGCCAAGCGCTTCGGCTCGCTTCTTCGGAAGCACCAACGCATAGGCGTTCTCGAAGCCGAGCTCGCCGAGCAGGGTGATGTTGTCCTTTGCCAGGCTTGCCTTCAAGTCCGTCAACAGCTCTGCGCGCGGCTTGATGTCGGTGCGATGCAGCTGATTGGCCCAGAGCGTGCCGGAATAATCGACATAGAGATCGATGTCGCCGGCCTTCAACGCCCCGAAGATCACGCTGGAGCCGAGGCCCGAGCGCGTCGTCGCGGGCAGACCGGCGGCCTGGAGGCGGTCCCTGAGCAGGGCCGACAGCACATATTGCTCGGCGAAGGTCTTGGCGCCGACGACATAGCCCTGCGACGAGCGTCCCATCGTCGGCACCAGCGTTGCAGCGACCAGCGCCGCGATACCGGCTGCGCCGAGCGCGGTGCGGGCGCGGCTGCGCTGGCGCAGGCCGCCCTCGATCAGGCCGAGCAGCTGATCGACGGCGAGCGCCAGCAGCGCCGAGGCAAAGCAGCCGAACAGCACGAACACCCAGTTCTGGGTTTGAAGCCCGGCAAAGATGTAATTGCCGAGGCTGGTCTGCCCGATCGGCGTCGACAGCGTCGCGGTGCCGATCACCCACACCGCGGCGGTGCGGATGCCCGCCATCATCACCGGCAGCGCCAGCGGCAGCTCGACCATGACGAGCGACTGCCGCGCGGTCATGCCGACGCCCTTGGCGGCCTCGATCAGCGCGGGATCGATGCCGTTGAGCCCGGTGATGCCGTTGCGCAGCACCGGCAGCATCGAATAGAGCGCCAGCGCCAGCATCGCCGGCAGGAAGCCGAACGCCGAGAAGGATACGCCGAACCAGGCCAGCGTCACCGAGGCGGCCAGCAGCAGCAGCGGATAGAACAGCGCGAGCAGCGCCAGGCCCGGCACTGTCTGCACGATGCTGGCGATTGCGAGCAGGATGGCTCGCGGCGCCGGACGGTTGCGCGTCAGGATCGCCAGCGGCAGGCTGCCGGCAAGGCCAAGCGCGAGCGCGGCGAGGCTCACCCGCACATGATTGCCGAGATAATCGGGCAAATGCGCCAGCGCCTCGCCCCAGCGTGGATCGGAAAACAGGCTCATGCCGCACCGCTTTGTGGCAGCAGCGCGTTCAGCCGCTCGACCTGGCGCCGCGGCGTACGCAGCAGCTCCAGCACGTAAGCGTCGCTGTTGTTCGAGAGCTCGGTGGGGGTGCCCTGCGCGAGCAGCTGTCCGCTGCGCATCACCGCGATGCGGTCGGCGAGCAGGATCGCCTCCGTCATGTCATGCGTGATCATCACGGTGGTCAGGCCGAGCTTGCGGTGCAGCGAACGATAGTCGTCGCCGAGCGCATCGCGGGTGATGGGATCGAGCGCGCCGAACGGCTCGTCCATCAGCACGATGCGGGGCCTTGCCGCCAGCGCCCGCGCCACGCCGACGCGCTGGCGCTGGCCGCCGGAGAGCGCCTCCGGCAGACGGCTGCGATGCGCGTCACGGTCGAGCTGCACGAGCTCCAGCAGCTCGTCTACGCGCGCTGCGATATCGGCCGCTGGCTGGCCCAGCAGTTTCGGCGTGATCCCGATATTGTCGGCGACGCTCAGATGCGGAAACAGCCCGCCGCTCTGGAACACGTAGCCGATCCGCCGCCGCAGCGCGACCGGATCGACGCTTTGCACGTCCTCGCCTTCGACCGTGATGGTGCCGCCCTCGGCCTCGATCAGCCGGTTGGCGAGCCGCAGCAGCGTGGTCTTGCCGGAGCCCGAGCCGCCGACGATCGCCACAAACTCGCCCTCGGCGATGTCGAGCGACAAATCTTCCACGGCCTTGAGCGAGCCGAAGCTCTTGGTGACCTGGGCATAGCTGATGGCTGGCTTGGAAGGCATCGCAGGTGAGCTCGCTTTTCTCTTACCCTCCCCTGGAGGGGGAGGGTCGATCGCGCGCTGCGCGAGCGGGGTGGGGTGGTCTCTCAACCCGGGCAGTGTTGGACGTGGAGAGACCGTCACCCCACCCCGTCTCACATTTCGCTGGCGCTCATGTGAGCCGACCCTCCCCCTCCAGGGGAGGGTAAGAGCGCGGCGACGCCCATGCGTAGCACGCTTGGCGGCTTGATTGAACTTGGCCGCGCGAGCGGCTAAGGCATCGGGCCAAGTTCGGAGGGAATATATGTCAACGCCAACGGCAGTGGCGCTGGAAGATGCCAAGGTTGCGTTCCGGCTCGGGGACGGGCGGGTCTATACAGCGGTGGAAAAGGCCCACCTCACAGTGGCGCAAGGCGAGTTCGTCGCCATCGTCGGGCCCACGGGCTGCGGGAAATCGACGCTGCTCAACGTTGCGGCCGGGCTGCTGAAGCCGGCCGCCGGCAGCATCAGGATTTTCGACCGGCCGCTCGCGGGGCTGAACCGGGATGCCGGCTACCTGTTCCAGGCCGACGCGCTGTTCCCGTGGAAGACCGCCCTCGACAATGTCGCGATCGGGCTGGAGATCAAGGGCACGCCGCGCGCCGAGGCACTGCCGCGCGCACAGAAATGGCTGACCTCGGTCGGCCTTGGCGCGTTCGCGGGTCGCTATCCGCACATGCTCTCGGGCGGCCAGCGCAAGCGCGTGGCGCTGGCGCAGGTGCTGATCCGCGATCCGAAAATCCTCTTGATGGACGAGCCGTTCGGGCCGCTCGATGCGCAGACCCGCCAGGTGATGGGCAACCTGCTGCTGGACCTCTGGAACGCCGACCGCAAGGCCGTGCTGTTCGTCACCCATGATCTCGAAGAGGCGATCGCGCTCGCCGACCGCGTCGTGATCATGTCGGCCGGGCCGTCCTCGCGCATCATCGGCGACTGGCAGGTGAGCCTGCCGCGGCCGCGCGACATCTTCGAGGTGCGACTGGACAAGGAGTTCCATGCGCTCCACCGCGAGATCTGGAGCGTGCTCAAGGACGAGGTGATGAAGGGCTACGCGCAATCCACCCAAGCGGCGGAGGCGGTCTGATGTCGCGCCCGACGCTGTTTGCGCTGCAAGTCCTGGTCGCGGTCGTCTGCATCGTGCTGTGGCAGGTGCTGTCGACCGTTCCCGTGTTCGGCAAGATCCTGCTGCCGCCGTTCTTCTTCTCCAACCCGTTCGACGTCTTCAGCCAGATCGTGAAGTGGTTCTCTTCCGGCGTGATCTGGAAGCACCTCGGCATCACGTTGGCGGAATCGATCCTCGCCTTCGTGATCGGTTCGCTCGGCGGCGTGCTGGTCGGCTTCTGGTTCGCGCGCCAGCCGATTGTAGCGGCAGTGTTCGACCCCTACGTCAAGATGGTCAACGCGCTGCCGCGCGTGGTGCTGGCGCCGATCTTCGCGCTGTGGCTGGGCCTCGGCATCTGGTCCAAGGTCGCGCTCGGCGTGACCTTGGTGTTCTTCATCGTGTTCTTCAACGTCTATCAGGGCGTCAAGGAGGTCAGCCGCACCGTGCTCGACAATGGCCGCATGCTCGGCATGAGCGAGCGGCAGCTGATGCGGCACGTCTATTGGCCCTCGGCGCTGTCCTGGATGTTCTCCTCGCTGCACACCTCGGTCGGCTTTGCCGTGGTCGGCGCGGTCGTCGGCGAATATCTGGGATCGGCAGCGGGCCTCGGCTATCTCATCCAGCAGGCGGAGGGCGTGTTCGACGTCGCCGGCGTGTTCGCCGGCATGTTCGTGCTGTCGGCGTTCGTGATCCTGATCGACTATGGGGTCACGCTGGTGGAGCGGCGCCTGTTGGTGTGGCGGCCGACGGCGTCGGATGGGCGCGGCTAGGGCGCGAGGCGGGACCCGCGTATCGGCGCGGGCCCCAATCGCGAAGCCTCAATCCAGCAGCTTGGTGTCGTCGGGCGCCTGCGGCGGCGTCTTGATCGCGATCGCCTTGACCTGTCCGCTGATCGGCTTGGTGCCGCCATGCGGCGTGCCCTTCGGGATGATGACGAGGTCGCCCGGCTTGACCGTGACTTCCTTGTCGCCGAGCCAGATCGTGCCGGTGCCGTCCAGGATGTACTGGATCTCGTTGGTGTTGGGATGCATGTGCTTGGGCACATTGCCGACCTGGATCGAGATCGTGGCGCCGTCGGCGCTCGCGAACATTTTTGAGCGGTAGCCGACATTGTTGGCGGCGCCGAGCGCATCGCCCTCCATCTCGCCGGTGTGGATGATCTGCGCGGTGATGTTCTCGGCGGCCAGCGCCGGCCGGAGCAGCTGGTTCGCGGCGCATCCGGCGGCAAAGGCGGCGGCGATCGACAGCCCGATTGCAAGGCGATTCATGGATGATCCTCCCCATCACGAGTTTGTTGTTGTACCCGCATGCTATTGCGCCAAAAGGCCGATGGCCAGTGCCTTAGGCCACGCTTCTCAAGCCCGTCGCGCTGCTCTATGGTGCCGCCGGCCGAACGGAGGAAACCAATGAAGAACACGATTGCCAGGCTCGCCGCGGCGCTGCTCGCGCTGACGCTCACCACCGGATTTGCGGCGGCGCAAAGCAAGGTCACCATCGCGGTCGGCGGCGGCTCCTGCCTGTGCTATTTGCCGACGGTGCTGGCCAAGCAGCTCGGCGAATACGAGAAGGCCGGCCTCGATGTCGAGCTGGTCGACCTCAAGGGCGGCTCGGACGCGCTCAAGGCCGTGCTCGGCGGCAGCGCCGACGTCGTGTCCGGCTATTTCGACCATTGCGTCAATCTGGCCGCCAAGAAGCAGGAGCTCCAGGCTTTCGTGGTCTATGACCGCTATCCCGGCCTCGTGCTCGTGGTCGCGCCCTCGCGCACCAACGACATCAAGTCGGTCAAGGATCTCGCCGGCAAGAAGGTCGGCGTCAGCGCGCCCGGTTCCTCGACCGACTTCTTCCTGAAGTACATGCTCAAGAAGAACGGCATCGATCCGACCAGCGCCGCCGTGATTGGCGTCGGCCTCGGCGCCACCGCGGTCGCCGCGATGGAGCAGGGCCAGATCGACGCGGCCGTGATGCTCGACCCCTCCGTCACCGTGCTGCAGGGCAGCCACAAGGATTTGCGCATCCTCTCCGACACGCGGACGCAGAAGGACACGCTCGAGACCTTCGGCGGCGAATATCCCGGCGGCGCGCTGTACTCGACCGCGGCCTGGGTTGCCAAGCACGAGAAGGAGACACAGGCGCTCACCAACGCGATCCTCGCCACGCTCGCCTGGATCCATTCGCACAGCCCTGAGGAGATCATGGCGAAGATGCCGGAGGAGACAGTCGGCAAGAACAAGGATCTCTATCTCGCCGCGCTGAAGAACACGATCCCGATGTACTCGGAGACCGGCAAGATGGACCCGAAGGGCGCGGATGCCGTGCTCGCGGTGTTCAGCGTCGGCTCGCCCGAGGTGGCGAACGCCAAGATCGACGTCAGCAAGACCTTCACCAACAAGTTCGTCGAGCAGGCCAAGAAGACCACGGGGAACGCCAAATAGCTGACGCGAAGGCGTGATAGTCGCCCCCTCATGACGTCACCGATCATTCATCGCGTCACGACGCTTGCTCTTGCCGTGCGGCCGATCGTCTGGCCGTTCGCCGAGGAGCGCCGGGCCGAGATCGCGGCGCACTTCGCCGAAAAGCAGCGTGAGCGGCCGAAGATCTGGAACGGCCGCGTCCTGATGGGACGCGATCCCGTATTCGCGGACGGTCATTTCACTGCGACCTATTTCGAGACCGACTTCGCAAGCTTCCTTGCCTGGCGCGACTGGGGCTTTCCCGGCGCGCCCGTGTTCAACGGGTTTGGCATGGGCGCGCTGCGCACGTCCGACGGCGCCTTCCTGATGGGCGAGATGGCGCAGCACACCGCGAACGCAGGCCGCATCTATTTCCCGTCGGGCACGCCCGATCTCGACGATGTCAGGGATGGGATGCTGGACATTCCCGGCAGCGTCGTCCGCGAAATCCAGGAAGAGACCGGCTTGACGGCGGCGGACTATCGGGCCGAGCCGGACTGGTATTGCGTCGTCAGCGGCCCCACGATTGCGATGATGCAGGTGCTCAACCTCGATATGCCCGGCGACGAGGCTCGCGCCCGGATCGAAACCAATCTCGCCCGTGAGCACGAGCCGGAATTGTCGGCGATTCATCTCGTGCGCGGGACGGGTGATCTCACGCCGACCATGCCGCGATTTGTCACGGCCTTTATCGAGCAGCAGTTCGCCTCGCGCTGATGCGCGAGGCTTGACATCCCTGCGCTCTGCCCATGTGATGGGGGCAACCAAAAGCAAGACGAATGCAATGCACAATCGTCCAGGGAGGTTTTGATGCGCCTGCGCATGGCTGCCCGATTGGTACGTGGGCTGGTGATCGCGATATCCGCGACGAGCCTGGCGGTGGCCGCCCAGGCTCAGGACAAGAAGATCAAGATCGGCGTCGTTTTTGATTTGACCGGACCTCTGGCCGGCGGCGGTTCCGAACTCGGCTATATCGGCGCAAAGATCATCCTCGACCATTTCGCCAAGACCGGCGTCGAAGGATACAAGATCGAGGCGGTCTATGCCGATGCGCAGAGCAAGCCCGACATCGCCATCAACGAATCCGTCCGCCTGCTCGAGCAGGAGAAGGTCGACATGGTGCTCGGCTTCTTCTCCTCGGCGCAGTGCGTGCCGGTGGCCGCCCGCGTCGAGCAGCTCAAGAAGTTCATGTGGATGACGACCTGCATCTCGTCCGCCGTGTTCAACGAGAAGGGCTACAAATACGTCTTCCGCCCGCAGGCGAGCGGCGACCAGTTCGGCATGATGACGATGGATTTCATCGCGCAGAACGCCAAGGCGAAGTTCGACAAGGAGCCGAAGGACCTGCGCGTCGCCATCATCCACGAGGACGGCGCCTATGGCGTCGACGTCTCCAAGGGCAACGAGGCAGGCGCGAAGAAAGCCGGCTTCAACGTCGTGATGAAGGAGGGCTATTCGGCGACCGCGCCCGATCTATCGGCGCTGGTGACCAAGCTCAAGCGTGCCAAGCCCGACGTGATCTTCCACACCGGCTACAACCCCGACATCACGCTGCTGCTCCGCCAGGCCCGCGAGCAGGGCCTGAAGTTCGGCGCGCTGATGGGCCATGGTGCGGGCTACGGCGTCTATGAGAAGCTGAAGGAAGGCATGGGGGCCGACGCCACCTACATCTTCAACGCCGACCCGATCTCGATCTGGCTCGCCAACCAGAAGACCATGGATCCGAAGCTCCCGCCCGTGATCAAGATGGTCGGCGAGGAGTTTGACAAGATCAGGCCCGGGGTTGCCATCCGCTCCGCCCATGTCGGCATCGGCGCGTCCAACACTTACGTGTTCATGGCCGACGTGCTGCCGCGCGCGATCAAGAAATATGGCGGTGTCGATCCCGAGGCGCTGCGCAAGGCGGCGCTCGACACCGACATCCCCGAAGGTGGCACCATGCTCGGCTTCGGCGTGAAGTTCTACGGCGAGGGCAGCCCCATGGCCGGGCAGAACGAGCGCTCGTTCCCCGTCGTGATCCAGTACATCGACGACAAGTCCTCCGTGGTGTGGCCGAAGAGCCAGGCGCAGCGCGAAGCCGTGCTGCCGCTGCCGAAAGGCACCACCTACAGCAACCAATAGCGGCGGAGTGTCTGGTGCTGGAGGTCAGTGGGCTGGTGAAGCGGTTCGGCGGCTTCACCGCCGTCAACAACGTGTCGTTTCGGGTTGATCAGGGCGAGATCCTCGGCCTGATCGGGCCGAACGGTTCGGGCAAGAGCACGATCTTCAACATGCTCTCCGGCACGCTCGCGCCGACATCGGGCTCGATCGTGTTCGGCGGCTCCGAGATCGCGGGCCTCGCACCGCACCGGATCATCAACAGCGGAATCGGCCGCACCTTCCAGATTCCGCGGCCGTTCCGCCGCCTGACCATCTTCGAGAACGTCGCGCTCGCCGGCTTTTACGGCCAGGGTCGCCACAGCCGCATCAAGGCCGAGGAAGCGGCCGAACGGTCACTCGCGATGGTCGGTCTGCCGACCGATCGCCATGCCAGCGTCGACGGTCTCGGCGCAGCGGGGTTGAAGAAGCTCGAGCTTGCGAAAGCGCTCGCCACGGCGCCAAAGCTGCTGCTGGCCGACGAGAGCCTCGGCGGTCTCGACGAAACCGAGATGGATCAGGCCGCCGACATGTTGCGCAACATCCGCGACGAGCTGGGCATCACCATCATCTGGGTCGAGCACATCATGGGCGTGCTGATGCGCGTCGTCGATCGCGTCATGGTGCTCGATCACGGCGAGAAGATCTCGGAAGGCCTGCCGAGCGCGGTCGCGGGCGACCCGCGCGTCATCGAGGTCTATCTCGGCACCGATGCCGAGACCACGCAGGCCGCGGCCGCCGAAGCGCGCCGCCGCGCGGGAGGCTAGGCATGCTGGAGCTCCGCGCGGTCAATGCCGGCTATGGCACGTTCCAGGCGCTGTTCGATGTCAATCTCGACGTGAAGGCCGGCGAAGCCGTCGGCGTCATCGGCCCCAATGGCGCCGGCAAGACCACCCTGATGCGTGTCGTCTCCGGCCTGATCCGGCCCTCGCGCGGCTCGATCCGGATGGAGGTGACAGACGTCGTGGCGACTCCGCCGCACAAGATCGTCAGCCTCGGCATTGCGCATGTGCCGGAAAACCGGCGGCTGTTTCCGCAGCTCTCGGTCGACGACAATCTCAAGATGGGCGCCTTCATGAAGGAGGCGCGCAGTCAGTATGCCGAGCGGCTCGAAGTGGTGTTCGACCTGTTTCCGCGCCTGAAGGAACGGCGCCACCAGATGGCCGGCACCATGTCCGGCGGCGAGCAGCAGATGTGCGCGATCGGCCGTGCGCTGATGTCCAATCCAAAGCTGCTGCTGCTCGACGAGCCCTCGGCCGGCCTCGCGCCGGTCGTGGTGCAGCAGGTGTTCGAGCTGGTGAAGCGGATCCGCGCCAGCGGGCTGACTGTGCTGATCGTGGAGCAGAACGTGCAGCAAGTGCTGAAAGTGGTCGATCGCGCCTATCTGATCGAGGCGGGCACCATCCGGGCATCCGGCACGTCCGCCGAGATGCTGGCGAGCGACACGGTCAAGGAAGCGTATCTCGGGGTGTGAGGGGCATGCAGGCATTCTTGGACGTCTTCGACATCTATCTGCTGGAGGCCGTGATCAACGGCATCCTGCTCGGCGGCGTGCTGGCGCTGCTCGCGCTCGGGCTGAACCTGATCTTCGGCGTGATCGACGTGACCTGGATCTGCTATGCCGAGCTGGTGATGATCGGCATGTACGCCATGTATTTCATGGTGCAGTATTACGGCGTCAGCTATTTCGTCGCCGCGCCCTTCACCATCCTGCTGGTCGCGATCCTCGGCGCGGCGCTGCATTACCTCGTGATCGCGCCGCTGTTGACTGCGCCGCCGATCAACCAGCTGCTTGCGACCGGCGGCGTGCTGTTCGTGCTGCAGAGCTTTGCCACCGTCGCCTTCGGCATCGATTTCCGCAATCTCGGCATCCGCTTGCCAGTGCTCGCCCTCGGCGACATGAATTTCAGCTACGCGCGGCTACTGTCGTTCCTGGCCGCGCTGGTCGGCATGGTCGCCGTCTATCTGTTCATGACCCGCACCTTCACCGGCACCGCGATCCGCGCCATCTCGCAGGACCGGCAGATCATGGCGTTGATGGGCGTCGACACCAAGCGGATCTATCTCATCACCTCCGCGCTCGGCGGCGCGCTCGCGGGGCTCGCCGCCTGCCTGCTGGTGCTGCAATATGACGTGCACCCCTTCGTCGGCCTGTCCTTCGGGCCGATCACCTTCCTGATCTGCGTGCTCGGCGGGCTCGGCAATTTCATCGGCGGCTTCATCGCCGCCTTCGTGTTCGCCGAGATCATCTCGCTCGGCGGCCTGTTCTCCGACCTCGAATGGGGTTATGTGCTCGCCTTCGCCTTTTTCATCGTCATGATGTTCATCCGGCCCGCGGGCCTGCTCGCGAGGCGCCGATGATGGGGCAGGGGCGGCTTGCGGCATGGGGGATTGGGCTGGCGGCGCTGGTCGCGCTGCCCTTCGTCTATCGCGATCCCTATCATCTGCACATCCTGGTGCTGATCCTGATCTGGTCGTTCGCCTACACGTCGTGGTCGATGATGGGGCGGTTCGGCCTCGTCTCGCTCGGCCATGGCGGCTTCATGGGGATCGGCGCCTATGTCACCGCGCTGCTGTGGAATCACCTCGGCGTATCGCCCTGGATCGGCATTCCCGTCAGCATGGTCGCTGCCGGCGCACTGGCGCTGATCGTCGGTTATCCCTGCTTCCGCTTCCGCATCACCGGACACTATTTCGTGCTGGTGACGCTGGCGCTGTCGGGCATCGTGCTCCAGGTCATCACGGCGACGCGCGACTACACCGGCGGCTCGCTGGGCTACACGCCGAATCGAACCTCGGGCAACAAGCTGCTGGCACTGCAGTTCGACGACAAGACGACCTGGTATCTGATTGCGCTCGGGGTCTGGCTGTTCGGCATCGTGGTCTGGCACTGGGTCGACCGCAGCATGAGCCGCTATGCGCTGGAGGCGATCTCGGAGGACGAGGACGCAGCCGCCGCCGCCGGCGTCGACGTCACCGGGGAGAAGCTGAAGATCACGCTGCTCAGTGCGCTGATGACGGCGCTCGCGGGCGCGATCTACTGCCAGTACCAGATGTTCATCACGCCCGACACCGTCAGCGGCATCGCGGTGTCGCTGCAGATGGTGTTCGCGGCCATCGTGGGTGGCCTGTTCGTCTCGCTCGGTCCGACCTTTGGCGCCGTGATCACCATCCTGCTGGCGGAAACCCTTCGCATCGGCTTTGGCACCAAGGCGGTCGGCTGGGACAATCTCGTCTACGGCGTGCTGCTGGTCCTTTTCATCATATTCCTTCCCAAGGGCATCCTTGGTAGCTTGCTCGACCGACTGAAGCCGCAACCCAAGGTGCCCCGCGCTCATGAGCAAGAAGCCGTCCAAATCGCTCGCCCAGGAACTTGACCGCTACATCACGCCATTCCGCTACGATGGATCGGGCAAGTTTCATCTCAAGGCGCACAAGACCGACGAGAAGGGCGATCTCGACAAGGAGAAGTCGCTGGCGATTCTCGACGCCAACAAGAAGCGGCTGATCGGGTTTCAGGAGAAGCTCTATGCCCAGGACCGCTGGTCGCTCCTGATCGTATTTCAGGCCATGGACGCCGGCGGCAAGGACAGCGCCATCAAGGCGATCTTCGAGGGCATCAACCCGCAGGGCTGCGAGGTGACCGCCTTCAAGGCGCCGAGCAAGAACGAGCTCGACCACGATTTCCTTTGGCGGCACGCGGTCGCGCTGCCCGAACGCGGCCATATCGGCATCTTCAATCGCTCGCACTACGAGGAATGCCTCGTCACGCGCGTTCATCCGCAACTTCTGGCCAACGAGAAGCTGCCGTCAAAGCTCCTCACCAAGAACATCTGGAACGAGCGGTTCGAGGACATTGCCGCCTGGGAGCGGTATCTCTGCCGCAACGGCACCGTGGTGCTGAAGTTCTTCCTCAACGTCTCCAGAGAGGAGCAGCGCAAGCGCTTCCTCGACCGGCTGGAGGAGCCGGCCAAGCAATGGAAGTTCTCGATGGACGACATCAAGGAGCGCGCGCTGTGGCCGCGCTACCAGGCGGTCTACCAGGATATCGTCCGGCACACCTCTACGCCGCATGCGCCGTGGTATGTCGTGCCCGCGGACCACAAATGGTTCGCGCGCGTCGTGATCGGCTCGGTGATCAATGCCGCGCTCGAAAAGCTCGACCTGCGTTTCCCCCGCGCCGACAAGGCCTCGGTGGCGGAGTTCGACGAGGTGCGCAAGGCCTTGGAGAAAGAGGGGACGGGAGGCAAGAAGAAAGCAAAGTGACAGCCAATCGGACCGTCGACCGCAAGACCGTCAATTTCGCGCTCCAGGGCGGCGGCGCGCACGGCGCCTTCGTCTGGGGCGTGCTCGACCAGGTGCTCGAAGACGGCAGGCTCACGATCGAGGCGGTCAGCGCGACCAGTGCCGGCGCCATGAATGCGGTGGCGATGGCTTCCGGCATGGCGCACGGGGGCGCGGAGGCCGCGCGGGAGAGCCTGCACGCATTCTGGTACGAAGTGTCTCGCATGGACATGGCATACGATTTGATGTCGCCGCTGAACCAGTGGATCCAGGCCCTGAAGCTGCCGCCGGAATATCATCCGGTTCACGCCGTCATCCACACGTTGACGCACACGCTGCCGCCGGGTCTGCTCAATCCCTTTCATTTCAATCCGCTCCGGTCGCTCTTGCAGCGGGTCGTCGATTTCGACCGGCTCAATTCCTCGCCCGAGGCACCGCAACTGTTCCTCAACGCGACCAACGTCCGCACCGGCAAGATCAAGGTATTTCAGAGCCCGCATCTCACCGCAGATACCGTGCTGGCCTCGGCCTGCCTGCCGCCCTATTTCCAGGCCGTCGAGATCGACGGCGAACATTATTGGGACGGCGGCTACCTC
Organism: Bradyrhizobium sp. IAR9; assembly: GCF_013408065.1. Lineage (NCBI taxonomy): Bacteria > Pseudomonadati > Pseudomonadota > Alphaproteobacteria > Hyphomicrobiales > Nitrobacteraceae > Bradyrhizobium > Bradyrhizobium sp. IAR9. The sequence continues at coordinate 35,314 of NZ_JACBZW010000009.1, read as the reverse complement.
GGCAATCCCGCGATCTTCCCGCTGATCTACCGCAAGGGCAGCCACGACGTCGTCGTCGTGCAGGTCACGGCCATCCGGCGCGACGAGCTGCCGACGAGCGCGGCCGACGTCCTCCATCGCATCAACGAGATCAGCTTCAATTCGTCCCTGATGCGTGAGATGCGCGCGATCGCCTTCGCCACACGGCTGATCGACGATGGCGAGCTCGACAGCGGCAAGCACAGCCGCATGTACATGCACTGGATCGGCAACGACCAGCTGATGTCGCAGCTCGGCACGGCCACGCAATTCCATCCCGAATGGAGCCTGTTGTGCCGCCTGCGCGACGAGGGCCGTTCGGCGGCGCGAAGCTGGCTGGCGCGCAACTTCGACCAGGTCGGGATCGCCTCGACGGTGGACCTGGCCGACATGTTTCTCTAGGCCACAGACAAAAACTACGAAAACGACCCCATGCACAGTAGCCGGGCGCAGCGGAATCAATGGCTTGCCGGTGGGTGTCGTATGAATGCTGATTTTGCGAAATCGAGTTGGCGCGTCGGGCAAAACAGGGACATGATGTCACCATGCCCATCCGGGGAACCGGCACATTCAAATGTGATCTTTCACATCATTGATCTCGCTTGACAGTTTTGTGGCACAGGAGGAGCATTCCGCTGGTCGCAATAAGCGACGCGCAACGTCCACCTCATGAGCAAGGGGAGGTCTATGACTCCACCTCCGCAAATCCAGCCGCGTTAAGTGCGATGGAGCTCGTTCGGACTATCGCATAGCGGCGGAAACCGCGAACGGCACGCCGGGTCAAGGTTTAGCGGGCTGCATCAGTGAGGCAGAGCCCCTACCTTCCCGGCGCTGTATTTTGCATCACATCGATCGTGTCCGGATGGCCAACACGAGGCTGACCGCGACAGGTGGTTTTGACATCCTGCTTTTCTCCTCCACCTTCCTCCTTGCCGTCATTCCGGGCCGACTCCCGGAATGACGGAGGGTGTTGCATGGCACGTCGGCTGGCCCGAGCGCGTCTCGAGCCATGGCCGCAGCGCAATTGCCAGGCAATTGACCCGCGCCGATGTTGCGGTTCCCCGATCTTCGCATTGCGGCAAATGCCAAGAGAATGTCGCCTCAAAGGCCAACTTCCGACACAGGCCGGAGGCGAATAGCTGCGATCCGACATGACGCGTGTGCTTCGGCGGCGACGGTCCTGACGCCGCGGGCTCATTCATTTTTTCCAGGGAATCCTCGTGTCGCATAAGCTTGCCCCGGCGGTCCTCGCCGCTCTCTTCCTCGCGATCTCCTCTTTCTCCGGCGTCCGCGCCGAAACGCCTCGGCCGGCGGCCAACAATGCTGCCGCACTGTCGCCCGACGAAGCCAGGCGCGCGCTGGATACGCTCCAGGACGACAAGAAGCGCGCGCAGATGATCGACACGCTGCGCGCGATCGCGAGTGCGTCCGGTCAGCAGCAGCCTGCGCCGCCCGCGCCTGAGCAGAAGTCGCCGATCCCGCTCTCCGCCGACGGCCTTGGCGCGCAACTCCTGCTCACGGTGTCGGAGGAGATCGGCGCGATCTCGAGCGAGATCGCCAGCATGGCGCGGACGCTCACGCACTTCCCGGCCTTCTACTACTGGTTCCTGCGGACTGCGAACGATCCTGCCGCCTACAATCTCCTGATCGAGATCGCCTGGAAGCTGGCGCTGGTGCTCGGCTGCGCGCTTGCGGCCGAGTGGGTGATCTTTCGCCTGATCCGCCGCCCGGTTGCGTTCCTGGAAGGACGCGTGCCGCAAACCGCGCACCTGCCGGCACAGGTGATCCCCATTGCCGACCCGCCGTCCTCAACGGCCGATGTCACGCCCGCGCCCGACTTGAACAAGCGACGCCACAGCCTCGCGCGCGTGTGGCAGGTCCTGTTGCGGCTGCCCTTCGTGCTGGGACGTCTCGTGCTCGAACTGCTGCCGGTGGTCATCTTCGTCGGCGTCGCCACCGCGCTGCTCGGCACCGAGATCGGCGAGCCCACGACCGTTCGCCTCGTGATCCTCGCGGTGGTCAATGCCTATGCCTTCTCGCGCGGACTCATCTGCGTGATCCGGGCGCTGGCGGGACCGTTCGGGCTGTTTCCGGTCCGGGCCGAGACCGCGGCCTATATCGAGATCTGGGCGCGCCGCATCGTCGGCGTCGGCGTCTCCGGCATCGCCTTTGCCAATGTGGCCCTGCTGCTCGGCCTGCATCGTACCGGTTATGCGGCGCTGCTGCGCATGGTGATGCTGGTCGTGCACCTCTTCATCGTCGTCATCATCCTGCAATGCCGCCGGCAGGTCGCCGAGGCCATCCGTGCGCCGGCCGAGCGGCAGGGCATCGCGGCCCGCCTGCGCAACCGCGTCGCCGGCGGCTGGCACTATCTCGCCATCGCGCTCGATCTTGCGCTGTGGGCGGTGTGGGCGCTCAACATCCGCAACGGCTATTCGCTGCTTTTGCAGTATTTCGTCGGTACGGTCGTGGTGGCGCTGGTCACGCGCGTCGCCATCATGCTGACGCTCAGCCTGATCGACCGCGGCTTCCGCATCAAGCCGGAGATCCTCCAGCGCTTTCCCGGTCTCGAGATCCGCGCCAACCGCTATCTGCCGCTGCTGCGCAAGATCGTATCCGGCGTGATCGGCTTCATCGGCTTCGTCGCCGTGCTCGAGGTCTGGGGCGTGGACGCCATCGTCTGGTTCTATGGCGGCCAGATCGGCAGCCGGCTGATCTCGGCCGTGGTGACGATCGGCCTTGCCGTCCTGATCGCGGCGGCGATCTGGGAAGCCAGCAACGCGCTGCTGGACCGCCAGATCAACACGCTGTCGCGGGACGGGCACTACGCCCGTGCCGCGCGGTTGCGCACCTTCCAGCCGATGCTGCGCACGGCGCTGCTGTGCCTGATCGCCACCGTCGTCGGCCTCACCGCGTTGAGCGAGATCGGCGTCAATGTCGCGCCGCTGCTCGCGGGCGCCGGCATCGTCGGCATCGCCATCGGTTTCGGCTCGCAGAAGCTCGTGCAGGATCTCATCACCGGTCTCTTTTTGCTGCTGGAGAACACGGTGCAGGTCGGCGACAATGTCAGCGTGTCGGGGCTGTCGGGCGTGGTCGAGAACGTCTCGATCCGCACCATCCGTCTGCGCGCCGGCGACGGCGCCGTGCACATCGTGCCGTTCAGCGCGGTCACGACCATCACCAATGCCAGCCGCGGCGCCGGCAACGCCTCGGTCAGCGTCAACGTCGCCTACAAGGAAGACACCGACCGCGCCGGCCAGATCCTCAAGGACATCGTCGACGAGATGCGCCGCGAACCGGAATTCCGCCCGCTGATCCGCGGCGACCTCGATCTGTGGGGCATCGACAAGGTCGACGGCGCGATGGTGTCGATCGTCGGCCAGATCCGCTGCACCGAGGCCGGGCGCTGGCCGGTCCAGCGCGAATTCAACCGCCGCATGAAGCTGCGCTTCCAGCAGAACGGTATCGACGTCGCTTCCGCCACCCAGACCATCCTGATGCACGTCGTGCCGCCGGCAGATGGCGCGGCCAATCTGACGCCGCGGCGGGCGGCCGGATAGCAGTCAACTTACCGCTTGCCTCGGCCCGTCCGGCAGCGTTCACTCGCCCTCCAGCCCGCTGCCGACATGCGGGCGGCAAAAAGGGTGGGAGAGGCTGATGCGGGGGCTGTGGGCCGTGTTGCGCGGTCATGTGATCGTCGTTGGCGCGTTGATTGGATGCGCGATGTGGTGCGCACCGGCAAGCGCCCAGTCATCGCGCCCCATAACCCTCATCGTACCGTTCGCGGCGGGAGGCCCGACCGACACGCTGGCGCGAATCCTGTCCGAGCGAATCGCCGCCGCGCTGCACACCACGGTCGTGGTCGAGAACGTGGCGGGCGCATCCGGCAGCATCGCCGGCGCGCGTGTGGCGCGTGCGACACCCGACGGCACCACCATCACCATCGGTCATTGGGGCACCCATGTGCTGAACGGCGCGATCTTCAAGCTGCCCTATGACGTGGTCGCCGATTTCGAGCCGGTCGCAATGATCGCGATGGGGACGCAGCTCATCGTCGGCAGGAAGTCGCTCGAGGCGAATAACCTGAAAGAGATGATCGCCTGGCTGAAGGCCAACCCCGGCAAGGCCACCGCCGGGACGGCCGGGGCCGGCACGGGCGCACATGTCGCCGGCGTCTTCTTCAAGGACAAGACCGGCACCGACTTCCAGTTCGTGCCCTATCGCGGCGCAGGACCTGCCATGATCGATCTCGTCGCCGGCCAGATCGACATCATGTTCGACCAGGCCTCGAACTCGCTGCCGCACGTCAAGAGCGGTGCGATCAAGGCCTTCGCGGTGACCTCGCCGACGCGGCTCGCATCTGCGCCCGATGTGCCGACCGTCGACGAAGCGAGCCTACCCGGCCTTTATATCTCCTATTGGCACGGCATCTGGACACCGAAGAACACGCCGAAGGACATCGTCACCAAGCTCAACGCGGCCATCATCGCCGTGCTCGCCGAGCCCGCCGTCAAGCAGCGCTTTGCCGAACTGGGGCAGGAGATTCCGCTACCAGCGCAGCAGACGCCCGCAGCGCTTGCGGCGTTCCAGAAGGCCGAGACCGAGAAATGGTGGCCGATCGTGAAGGCTGCCGATATCAAGCCGGAATAGCCTTGCGACGTTAACCTTTTCGCGTGCGACTGCCTGTCGTTCGCGAGAGTCTCGCTGCGGTGCGAGATCACAATCGATGCCTCCGTCGCTACGTCCTTGATCTCAATGGAGCGCTGGCCGACAATGTCCGCGGTTCAATATGAAGCTTCTTGGGGGAATTCGTGAATAGACCTGCCCGGGTCGTTGCCCAACCGACATCGTCCAATCCGCCGCAAGGCATGACACTGCTGCGCGATCCCTTGCTCAACAAGGGGACCGCCTTCACGGAAGCCGAGCGCGAGGCGCTGGGCCTGCGCGGCCTGTTGCCGCCTTGCGTGCTGACGATGGAGACGCAGGCTCAGCGCGTCCTCACCAATCTGCGAACGCTGCCGACCGATCTGGAAAAATACGTCGCGCTGAACGCGCTGCATGACCGCAACGAGGCGCTGTTCTTCCGCGTCGTCGTCGACAATATCGACGAGATCCAGCCGATCATCTACACCCCGACGGTCGGGCTCGCCTGCCAGAAATTCGGCCTGATCTTCCAGCGGCCGCGCGGCATGTTCATCTCCTCGCGCGACCGCGGTCAGATCGCGGACATTCTGAAGAACTGGCCCTATGCGGCCAAGCTGATCGTCGTCACCGACGGCGAGCGCATTTTGGGACTGGGCGATCTCGGTGCCAACGGCATGGGTATTCCGGTCGGCAAGCTCTCGCTCTATTCGGCCTGCGCGGGCGTGCATCCGGAAGCGTGCCTGCCGATTGTGCTCGACGTCGGCACCAACAACGAAGAGCTCTTGAACGATCCCTATTATCTCGGCCTGCGTGAGCGGCGGCTGACGGGCGAGGCCTATGACAGCTTCGTCGACGAATTCATGCAAGCTGCGCGAAAAACCTTTCCAGGCGTGCTGATCCAGTTCGAGGATTTCGCCAATCATTCGGCGTTCAAGCTGCTGCACAAATATCGCGACGAGGCCTGCGTCTTCAACGACGACATTCAGGGCACTGCGGCGGTCGCGCTCGCTGGCCTGTTCTCGGCGCTACGCGTGAACGGCGGCAAGCTGAAGGATCAGCGCATCCTGTTCTTAGGGGCAGGCGAAGCGGCAACCGGCATCGCCGATCTCGTGGTCTCCGCGATGATGGCGGAGGGTGCTTCGGAAGCCGAAGCACTGCGGCGCAACTGGCTGGTGGATTCCCGCGGGCTCGTCGTCGGCGGCCGTGAGGGCCTTTCCGGCCACAAGCTGCGCTATGCGCATACGGGTCAAGCGCCGATCGCCGACTTCCTCACCGCGATCAAGACGCTGAAGCCGACCGCGATCATCGGGGTTGCCGCGGTTGGCGGCGCCTTCACGCCCGAGGTGCTCAAGGCGATGGCCGAGCTCAACGAACAGCCGATCGTGTTCGCGCTGTCCAACCCGACCTCGAAGGCCGAATGCTCGGCGGAGGACGCCTATCGCTACACCGATGGGCGCGCGCTGTTCGCCTGCGGCAGCCCGTATGATCCGGTGACGCTGAACGGCCGCAGTTTCGTGCCGCGCCAGGGCAACAACTCCTACATCTTCCCCGGCGTCGGCCTCGGCGTCATCGCCAGCGGCTCGAAGCTGGTGACCGACGAGATGTTCATGGCGGCCGCCCATACGCTCGCCGATTGCGTCGGCAAGGAAGATCTCGCGCAGGGCAGCCTCTATCCGGCCCTGCCGCGCATCCGCGAGGTCTCGGTCCGCATCGCCGCGGCGGTGGCGGATGTTGCCTATCAGCGCGGCCTCGCCGACGGACCCGCACCCAACGACGTCAAGGCGCTCGTGCAGTCGCAGATGTACGAGCCGCATTACTAAGCCGCCATCCCTGCGCGGTTAAGGCGCGTCACGTGTCCGCCTCGTCATGGCCGGGCTTGTCCCGGCCATCCTCGTCTTGACGCGCGGTACGAACGTGGATGCCCGGGACAAGCCCGGGCGTGACGACCTCGCATATTTCGACTTCCCTCAAATCACGAGCCGGCAACTAGGTCAGCACACCGGCACCATCCCAGGTGGAATCGCCATTGTGCCGCGCGGCCGCATATGCGACAGTCTGTAGCGCTACAAGAAAACTCAATCCGCAAGGTAAGTCGCCATGGACGATCGTTTGCCCGAACTGGGCGACCTCGAGCACGAGGTCATGCAATTGGTTTGGGCCCATGGTCCTGTCACGGCCGAAATCGTGCGCGAGCGGTTGTCGCGGCGTCTGAAGGAATCGACGGTGCGCACGGTGCTGCGGCGGCTGGAAGAAAAGGGCTATGCTAATCACACCGTGGACGGACGTACCTACGTCTACCAGGCCGCCGAACCGCGCGCGAAGGTGGCGGCCAAGGCGGTGCAGCGCATCGTCGACTGGTTCTGCAACGGCTCGATCGAGGAGGTCCTCGTCGGCATGGTGGACAACAAGATGCTCGACCAGCAGCAATTGCGCACGCTGGCCGACCAGGTGGCCAAGGCGAAGAAGGCGAGGGGAGTGAAGAAAGAATGATCGCAACTCTGGCGGAGGCGGCACTGCGCTCCCTTGTGCTGGGAGGCGTCGTCTGGTTCGGTCTCAATCTGTTTCGCGTGCGCAACCCGCACGTTCACATGACGGCCTGGGTCGTCGTGCTGCTGGCATCGCTGGCGATGCCGTTCGTGATGCATTGGCCGACGCTCACGATCACCCGGCTGCCTTTGCCGGTCGCCGTGCCGGATGATTTTCTGCCGGCCGACGTCTCGATGCTGGAGACGCCGCAGCCCGCGCTGCCAGTCGCGCCCGGCATTGCCATCGCGCCGCAGGCCAAAAGCGGGCTCTCGATCAATTGGTGGCTCGTTGCCACCGTGATCTATGCCGGCGTCGCTGGCCTGTTGCTGCTGCGGCTCGCGATCGGGCTCTGCCTGACCTGGCGTTTGGCGCGCGCGGCAAAGCCGATGAAGGGCCTGCAGATGATCGACGCCGACGTGCGCGTCAGCCGCGATGTCGGCGGCCCCGTCACCTTCGGCTCGACCATTCTGGTGCCGCCGCAATTTTTCAGCTGGGACGCGAAGAAGCGCCTTGCGGTGCTCGCGCATGAAGGCGCGCATGTCGTCAACCGCGATTTCTACGTCCTCCTGCTGGCGTCGTTCAACCGCGCGGTGTTCTGGTTCAGCCCGTTCTCGTGGTGGCAGCTGGCGCGGCTTGCCGAGCTCGCCGAGATCATCAGCGACGCCGAGGCGATCGAGGTGATCGACGACCGGCTGTCCTATGCGGAAATCCTGCTCGATTTCGCCAGCACCGTGAAGCCGCGCCCGGTCGAGCTCGCGATGGCGCGGGCCTCGACCGTTCGCGCCCGTGTCGAGCGCATCATCGCGGCTGCCGCGATGCCCGTCGCCGTCAGCTGGCGCAAGCGGCTGTGGATCGCGGCTGCGATCGTCCCCGTGGTGATCGTGTCCGCCGGCATGATCGCCTATCGCACGCCGGACGCGGCGCCCGTGGCCGCGGATATCGGCGAGGTGCCCGTCCAGCATTACCGCCCGTTCGTCAATTTCTACGCCATGGGTCCGACCTCGGTGTTCGCCGTCTTCCGCGAGGGCGACGAGCTTTATGGCCAGCTCACGGGCCAGCGCAGGCTGCGCCTGACGGTCGGCAATGACGGCACGGCGTCCTACGCGGCCTCGTCCGGCGAGATCACCTTCGCGCTCGATGCGGAGCGCCGCTCGTCCGAGCTGACGCTGCGCATGAACGGCCGCGACATTCGTGCGGTTCGTGTCGCCGAGATGCCGGCGGCGGTAGCCGAGCCGTTATCGCTCGATCCGTATGTCGGTTGGTACAGGATTGCGCCGAACCGCGTGCTGACGGTGCGGCGTGACGGTGATCGGCTCCGGGTGCAGGAAACCGTGCTGGGCCCGGCGACGCTCCTCGCCGAAGGTGCCGACATCTTCTCAATTCGTGGCGAAAATCTCCTGATCTTCCTGCGTGACGAGCAATCAAAGGTCTCGCGCGTGCTGGTGCACAATTCGGTCTTTGGCGCCCGCCTGGCGCCCCGGATCGATGCGGCGGTGGCTCAGGCGATCGAGGCGGATTTCGCGCGCCGCCTTGCGGAAGTGCCTGACCGATTCAGGGAGCAGGTCCCGGCGCCCGGCGGCAAGGAGATGATCTTGCGCGGCATCGAGGATCTTCGCCGCGGTACGCCGAACTACGATCGGATGAGTGCGCCGCTGGCGGCCAAGGTTCACCGGCAGCTCAGCGAGTCGCAAACGACGTTCGTGTCGCTCGGCGCGGTGCAATCGATCTTCTTCCGCGGCGTCGGCCCCGGCGGCTACGACATCTATGGCGCGAAGTTCGAGAACGGCACGGCGGAATTTCGCCTGATGATCGAGCCGGACGGCAAGGCCGGCGACGTGCTATTCCGGGCCGACGGCAATGAGGAGCTCGGCGGCATCGTGCCTTGCGCGGAGGAGGCGAGCGTTCGCGGCCGCGCCGGCACCTCGCCGATCAGGATCATGCTCTACAACGAGATGGCCGACGACATCCAGGTGTTCAAGCTGGACGCGGACGGCAATCGCAAGGCGCAGATCGTCAGGCCCAACATGACCTGGTTCACCACCACCACCGTAAATAATCCCTGGATGATCGCCGACAAATCGGGACGGTGTCTGGAGATCCTGATGCCGGGCCGGCAGACCCGCTTCCACAATGTCGAAGCCTCGAATATCGGCGCGCATCCCGGTCGCGCCGCGCGCCGCGCCGTTCCGATCGCCAATGGCGAGGCGATGCTGCGCCGCTATATCGAGGGCGTCGGCAGAGGACAGCCGGACTACGAGCACATGACCTCGGAAGTGGCCGACATCACGCGTCAGCAGTTGCCGTTCGACCAGGCGATCCTGGCGCGGCTCGGTGCGTTGCGTGCGGTCTCCTTCCGCGGCGTCACCGCGCTCGACAGCGACATCTACATCGCCCAGTTCGCCAACGGCTCGGCGGAATGGCGCATCGGCGTCAGGAACGACACCATCACGAAGATCGCGCTCGGGCCGAATTTCTAGGGCCGCCGGCCGCTCCCGATGTCTTGATGGAGATGTTTCAATCTCCGCTTGTCGGCCGGACGCGCAAGTGCTACGGTTTGTAGCATTACATTTCGTAGCCTCGAACGGACACCGTCGGGCCGGCTCGAAGAATTGGGCATTCGCCATGAGCAATTCCGCAAAGGCCGAAGCCGTGCTGGCGCTCCATCGCTTTGGGATGGGGCCGCGGCCAGGCTCGATTGCCGCGCTGGGAAGCGACCCGCGTGGCGCGCTGATCGCCGAGCTCGACCGGCCGCTCGTGCTCGCCGCGGCGGCCAGCCTGCCCTCCAGTGCGAAAGCCTATCGCACCGTGGCCGATGCCAATGCGCGGCGCACGGCCCGCGCCAAGCAAGCGCAGCAGCAGGCCAAGAAGCAGCAGATGGCGTCGGCGCCCACCGCAGCTGACGACCAGGCTCAGCCGCAATTGCAGACGCAGGGGCAAGCGGGCCAGGAAAAGGACGCCGCCGAGATGGCGGCGAAGCAGGCCGCCGACGCTATTCCTGATCCCGGACGTCCGATGTATTTGCAGGAAGCCAAGCTGCGCACGGAGGCGGCGCTTGCAGCCGATATCGGCTTTGCCGAGCGGCTGGTCTGGTTCTGGTCAAATCATTTCTGCGTCTCGGCCAACCGGATCCAGAGCATGTCCGGCGCCTATGAACGCGAGGCGGTTCGCGCCAATGCGCTTGACCGGTTCGTCGATCTCCTGCTGGCCGTCGAAGGCCATCCGGCGATGCTGTTCTATCTCGACAATCTCGGTTCGATGGGGGCGAATTCGACCGCGGGCATCAACCGCAGCAGCGGCCTCAACGAGAACTTTGCCCGCGAGATCATGGAGCTGCATACGCTCGGCGTGCGCTCCGGCTACACCCAGGACGACGTCATCAACTTCGCCAACGTGCTGACCGGCTGGACGCTGGTGCCGCCGGGCGCCGATCCCCAGCATGGCGGCGAGTTCACCTTCAATCCGCGGCTGCACGAGCCCGGCGGACAGACCGTGCTCGGCAAGCGCTATGAGCAGGAGGATGTCGAGCAGGGCCGCGCCGTGCTGCGCGATCTCGCTACGCATCCGGCAACGGCGACTCATGTCGCGACCAAGCTCGCGCGCCACTTCGTCGCCGACGAGCCGCCGCCGGCGCTGGTCGAACAGATGGCGAAGGTTTTTCGCGACACCGATGGCGACCTCAAGCAGGTCGCGACCCTGATGGTGTCGTCGGACGAGGCGTGGCGCGCGCCGCCGTCGAAGCTCAAGCGTCCCGGCGAATGGGTCGTCGGCATGGTGCGCGCAACCGGCATCACGCAGGTCGATCCCGTCCGCTTCACCGGCGGCCAGGAGCTGCTGGGAGAGGCGCTGTGGCGTCCGCCCGCGCCCAAGGGTTATCCGGATGATGAAGCAAGCTGGATCGACCGCGTCGGCCGGCGGCTCGACGTGGCCAACAATTTCGCGGAGCGCATCACCGGCATGGCCGATCCGCAAGCCATCATCGAGGACGTCTTTGCATCGCAGATCGCCCCCGAGGTGAAGCAGGCGGTCGGCCGCGCCGAGAGCCGGCAGCAGGCGCTGGCGCTGCTGTTCATGTCGGCGGATTTTCAGAGGAGGTGAGCATGGGCGTCGTCAATCATTTGCCCACGCGACGCGAGCTTCTGGTCGGCTCCGGTGCGCTGTTCGCATGGAGCCAGATGCCCAGGATCGCGCGCGCGGAGGGGCGCGATCCGCGCCTGCTCGTCATCGTGCTGCGCGGTGCGCTCGACGGTCTCGGCGCCGTCGCGCCGGTCGGCGATCCCGACTGGATCTCATTGCGCGGCGATCGCGCGCTGGTGCTGGACGGCAAGCCGCCGGCGCTGCCGCTCGATGCCTTCTTCGCGCTCAATCCGGCGATGCCGAATTTGCACCGGCTCTACAAGAGCGGCAAGGCGGCGATCGTCCACGCAGTTGCGACGCCCTATCGCGAGCGCTCGCATTTCGACGGCCAGGACGTGCTGGAGAGCGGGCTCGTCAAGCCCGGTATGACCAGCTCCGGATGGCTCAACCGCGCGCTGCTCGCGCTGGAATCGGGCGGCCGCGTCGATCCACGCGGCAGCCGCGCGCTCGGCATCGGCTCGGTGACGCCGCTGGTGGTGCGCGGCTCGGCGCCGGTCATGACATGGGTGCCGCAGAAATTGCTCCCGGCGAGCGAGGACACGCAGAGCCGCCTGCTCGATCTCTACCAGCACACCGATCCGAAGCTCGCGACCGTGCTGCAGGCGCGCATGAAGCTCGCTTCGCTCAGCGGGGCACCTGGCGCGGGCGACGTTATGTCGGACGATCCGACCCTGGCGCCGCCGGGCATCGCGCGCGTGCGCGCCTACTTCGCCGACGCCGCCGGCACCGCCGCGCGGTATCTCGCCAAGCCCGACGGTCCGCGCGTCGGCGCCATGGGCTTCGTCGGATGGGATACGCACATCGCCGAAGGCGCGGCCTCGGGCCAGCTCTACAATCTGCTGGGCGCGCTCGACGGCGCCTTCGCCGCGATCGAGAGCAACATGGGCGAGGCCTGGGGCGAGACCGTCGTCGCCGTGGTCACCGAGTTCGGGCGCACTGCGCGCATCAACGGCACGCAAGGCACCGATCACGGCACCGGCACGGTCGCATTCCTGATCGGCGGCGGGCTCGCCGGCGGCCGCGTGATCGCGGACTGGCCGGGGCTGAAGCCGGCGCAACTGTTCGAGGATCGCGACCTCAAGCCGACCACCGATCTGCGCGCCGTGCTCAAGGGCCTGCTCAGGGATCATTTGCGCGTCGAGGAGAAGGTGCTGGCGGATGCGGTTTTCCCCGGCAGCGCCGACGTCAAGCCGATGGGGGGCCTTGTGGCCTGAAGGCGCAATGTGCACGCTGACGCAAAGAGAGCTCGATTTTCTCGCCAGCTTGAAGACGAACTGGCAAAGGCTCTATTGGCGTGAGTTCGTGCGCATCCTCAGGGAGAACGCGCAGCCCCGATACGCCGGCGCCGAAGCTGGCTCCGCGCCGCAACAGGGATGAGGCTCGCATGAGGCGGCGCCAGTTCATTTCGCTTCTCGGCGGCGCCGCACTGGCGCCGCTCTCCGCGGTCTGCGCGAACGCAGCCGACGGCTGCGGTGTTCCGCTCGAACGGGGCGACGGCTGGCCGGGCGGCTCCGTCGCTGGCGACAGTCTCGTCAATCGCGAGGCGCTGTGCGGGATGGCCGACCGGCTCGCCACGAGCGATGCCAATATCCATGCGGTGCTGGTCGCCCGCGACGGCAAGCTGGCGTTCGAGCGTTACTTCAAGGGCGCCGACGAGATACCCGGCTACATCTACGGCCGCCGTGTGGAAACCATCGCCTTCGATGCCGATACGTTGCACAACATGAAGTCTGTTTCGAAGAGCGTTGCATCGCTCGTCGTCGGGATTGCGATCGATCGCGGGCTGATACGCGGCGTCGACGAGCCGATCTTCAGCTTCTTCCCCGAGCTGTCCGACTTGCGTTCTCCCGAAAAGGACCGCATCCGGCTGGTGCATGTGCTCACCATGTCGATGGGCCTGAAGTGGGTCGAGGCGACGCCCGCGACGGGAGACGACGACAATGACGAGACGCGCATGCATATGGCGTGGGATCCGTGTCGTTACGTTCTCGGTCTTCCCGTGACCGCCGCGGCGGGGCAGGAGTTCTTCTACAACACCGGCGCGCTCACGCTTGTGTCGGCCATCATCCGCAAGGCGACGGGACGTCCTCTCGATGAATTCGCGCGCGAGAATTTGTTCGAGCCTCTGGGTATCACCGGCACGGCGTGGGGCCGGTACAGGGGGGATACCGATGCCGGAGGAGGATTGCGCTTGCGACCGCGCGACATGGCCAAGATCGGCCAGCTCGTGCTTGCGGGCGGTCGCTGGAACGGCCGCCAGATCGTCTCCAAGGCGTGGATCGAGGCTTCGACGGCAGAGAAGATCAAGGCGACGGACTCTCAAACCTACGGATATCTGTGGTGGCGCGGCCAAACGCGCCTCAATGACCGCAAGATCAACTGGATCGGCGCGCTTGGCCGCGGCGGGCAGTCGATCCGCATCGTCCCGGAGCTCGATCTCGTCGTCGCAGTGACTGCGGGTTACTATCAGGACTACAGCTCGCAAGCGTTTCGATTGCAGTTCGGCGTCTTCCGGGACGTGTTGCGCGCGATCCCGCCTCGGGCCTGAACGGGAAGGGCCCCTCTGGGGCGGTCACCGTCCCGATTCAGGACACGCCGGTGTGGTGGAATCGTCACAGCTGACGCGAAACGGCGGCGGCCCCACGCCCGCTTTTGTTCCGACAAGGTTCTGCCCTCATTGCCCACCGAAACTCCGGGCAGTTCGGAGGGCGCATCATGTCTTGCATTGCACGTGCCGAAACTGCCCGGATTTCACTGGCAACCGCGAGCCGGCTGCTGCTGGCCATCGTCGGGGCCGCCTCGCTCGCCGCCTGCGCGCAATCGCCGGTCGGCCGCCAGAAGGCCGATCTCGGGGGCACCGGCCGGCAGGCCGCGATCGAGCGGCCGCACCGGGTGGCGGCGCTGCATCCAAGGCCGATCAGCCGGGTGCGCATTCCCAATGGCGATGCAAAGCAAGCGACCTCACACGGCGTCGCCAGCTTCTATTCGGATACGGAGACTGCGAGCGGCGAGAAGTTCGACAAGAACGAATTGACCGCGGCCCATCCGACCCTGCCATTCGGCACCAAGCTGCGCGTCACCGACGTTTCCTCCGGCCGCTTCGTGACCGTCAGGGTCAACGATCGCGGTCCCTATATCCGCGGACGCGTCGTCGACGTCTCGCCTTCCGCGGCCGAGGCGCTCGGCATGGTCGACAGGGGCATCACCAATGTCCGGCTCGACGTCGTGCAATGAGGCCCGGCCCGTCGAGATCGACCCGCGCACTTAACCGGCTGTTAGCTGCTCTGTCGCACCATGGCTGTCCAACAAGTCGAGGCTCCAGGTTCGGGGTCTTCTGGGGAGGCGGCGCTTGAACACGATCCAGTATCTCGAAGATCAGGCTGCGCGCGCCGAGCGGCTCGCCAAACGGATCACGGATACGCTGACGATCGAAAGGCTCCTGACCTTCGCGGGCGAGCGTCGCCGCGAGATCGAAGTCATCGCCGGCAAGCATCGCCGCGCTTAACTCCCGCATTCATGCTATGGCTCTCGACGAAGTCGCTGAGATAGTCGGGCAGCTCTATGCCATAGATGTCGCAGCGCGCCTTTATCGCGCCGGCGACATCGGTCGAGATGTCCTTCATCCAATGTTCGAGCGTGTTGAACGAAATCACCTTGATGGGGTCGTTGAAGCAACCGGCGACGAACTCGCCGATCGTGGCTTCGAGATCGCTCCGCTCGATCCGAATCTCCGTCGCCTGGTCGAGGCGATCGATCACCACGAACAGGGTCTTGTCTGCGCCATAGGGCACGACCGGGGGTAGTACGCCAGTTGCAAGCATGTGAGGCACTCACGCCTTGACTTCCGATTTCCACCAACGGGAAAAACCGGCAGAAGGTTCCTAACGCGCCTGCATGTGAAGCGCCGTCAGAGAAACTCTCTCCAACGCGAGAGCTCGATAACGTGTTCGGGCGAGAGGATGCCGGTCACGAGCGGCGGCTGCGCCGCTGTCCGGATCTCATAGAGATGCCGGGTCGTCGCCGGCTTCCCCATGAACGCCGAGATGCACTCGTCGAGAGTGCCTTCCCTTATCGGGTATGATTCCCGGTCCGGCCGGCGCTGGTTTGCCAGCGATGGCCATTTATGCAGGGCCGCCAGCGCATCGAAATCGACCTTTGAAGCCGCAACCACGTCCCCCATCGTCCCACCTCACGCAAAAAACACCCCAGCACGCGGATTTGCGTGCCGGGGCCCATACCTGTCGCTGCATCTCAATGCCACGAGCACTTAACGGGGCAGCGGGGAAAAGGTTCCCGGCCGCTCCGTTTCCGCTCAACTCGCGGCCGCCGCGATTTTGTGCCCCGGGCTGGCGTTAACGTGATTGTCCTCGTCACCGCGGCTGATCTCCGGCGGTAGCCCGGCGAAGCGTCGCAAGGCTTCCGCCATTTGCACGCGGCCCGGCACGCCCGTGATCACCACATCGACCATGGTGAAGGACGAGTGGAAATGGCCGTGCGCCCTGAGCTGCTCGACCGGGACGCCTGCGGCCGCCATCGCTTCGGCATAAGCGATGCCTTCGTCGCGCAAGGGATCGAACTCGCAGGTCGCCACGAAAGCAGGCGGCAACCTTTCGACCTTGCCCCGGAGCGGCGAGGCGCGCGGATCGGTGCGGTCCGCCGGCGAGCAGTAGAGGTCCCAGAACCAGTACATCAGCGATCGCGTCAGGAAGTAGCCGGTCGCATTGTCGTTATAGGACGGGCGATCGAAGGTGCAGTCGGTGGCCGGGCAGATCAGGAGCTGGCCAGCGATCTCCGGCCCGCCGCGGTCGCGCGCGAGCTGGCAGGTGACGGCGGCGATGTTGCCGCCGGCGCTCCAGCCCGCCACCATTACCGGGCCCGGCTTGCCGCCGAGTTCAGTGGCGTGTTCGGCGATCCAGCGCGTGGCCGCATAGCCGTCTTCGGCAGCGGTCGGGAAGCGATGCTCGGGGGCGTGGCGATAGCCGACGCTGACGAACATCATGCCGGTCCGCCGCACCATGTCGCGGCAGAATGGCTCGTCCGACTGCTCGTCGCCGAGCACCCAGCCGCCCCCGTGGAAATAGACCACGACCGGATGCGGTCCCGGCGTCGCCGGCTTGTAGACGCGGTAGGGCAGCGCGCCGCCCGTGACGGGCAGGGTGCCGTCGATGATGTCGCCGATCGGCCGTCCGGCGGGCCGGCCCTTGTTGAACTCGTTCACGAACTCGCGCGCGCCGATCGCGCCCATCGACTCGATCGGCGGCAGGTTCAGCGACGCGAGCAGGTTCATCACCAGCCGCACGTCGGGCTGCAGCCGCACCACCTCGCCGTCATTGCATTGCTCCGTGCCGCCAGGGCCGGTGAGCTTGAAACCGAGCATGCCGCGGCTGACCACCTCGTCGCAGATGCTGCGATAGGGGCCGACGCCGCCGGTATAGGGCATCAGGCCCTGCACCTTGCCGGGGACGTTGGCGCCCGTGTACCAGGTGTTGGCGAGCCGATGCAGCGTCAGCATCGAACAGTCGGCCATGTGCCTGTTCCAGCCGGCCTGCGCCGTCTCGGTCGGCTCAATCGTGGTGAAGCCGGCGTCGCGCAATGCGGCCAGTCGGTCGACCACCCAGTCGACATGCTGCTCGATCGACACCGCCATGTTCGACAGCACCGACGGGCTGCCCGGCCCGGTGATCATGAAGAAGTTGGGAAAGCCTTCGACCGTGAGCCCGAGATAGGTCTGCGGCCCCTGCGCCCAGGCATCGGTCAGCGACTTGCCGCCGCGCCCGGTGATCGGATGCACGGCGCGGATCGCGCCGGTCATGGCGTCGAAGCCGGTCGCGAACACGATGACGTCGACGTCGAAGCTGCGGCCGTTCGTGGAGATGCAACTTGCCGTGATCGCCTTGATCGGCTCCTGCCGCAGATTGACCAGCGTGACGTTCGGCCGGTTGTAGGTGGCGTAGTAGTTGGTATCGAGGCAGGGACGTTTTGCGCCGAACGGATGGTCGTGCGGCATCAGCGCCGCGGCGGTCTCGGGATCCTTCACGGCCGCCGAGATCTTCTCGCGGATGAGATCGCAGATAAGCTTGTTGCCGTCGACATCGACCGCCTGATCAGCCCAGAGCTGGGTCAGGATATAGACCAGATCGCCCTTGCCCCAGGCTTCCTCGAAGCGCGCCCGGCGCTCGGTGTCGCTCAATTGCCAGCTCACCGCCATCTGCTGCGGATAGGGCACGCCCGCCATCGACTGGCGCGCCTGCTCACGATAGGCGGCGCGATCGCCCTGCAAAAGGCTCATGCGGTCCGATGGGGCCGGGCCATTATGCGCAGGCAGTGCGAAGTTCGGCGTGCGTTGGAACACGGTCAGATGCGCGGCCTGCTCGGCGATCAGCGGGATCGACTGGATCGCCGACGAGCCGGTGCCGATCACGGCGACGCGTTTTCCTGCGAGATTGACGCCGCCATGCGGCCAGCGTCCGGTGAAATAGACCTCGCCCTTGAAATCCTTGACGCCGTCGATCTCCGGCGGCTTCGGCGCCGAGAGGCAGCCGGTGGCCATGATGTAATGGCGGCAGGAGACCGGTGGGCCATTGTCGGTGGTGAGCTGCCAGCGCTCGGCCTTCTCGTCCCATTTGGCTTCGGTAACCTTGGTCCTGAAGCGGATGTCGCCCCTGAGGTGGTAGCGGTCGGCGACGAAGCCGAGATAGCGCAGGATTTCGGGCTGGGTCGCGTATTTCTCCGACCAGGTCCAGGCCGCCTCGAGCTCGGGATCGAAGGTGTAGCTGTAGTCGATGGTCTGGATGTCGCAGCGCGCGCCCGGATAGCGGTTCCAGTACCAGGTGCCGCCGACGTCGCCGGCCTCTTCGAGGCCGACCGCCTTGAAGCCGGCCTTGCGCAGGCGATGAAGCAGATAGAGGCCGGCAAAGCCGGCGCCGACCACGGCGACATCGACCTGCTGAGCGGTTCCGCGCTCATCGGAGGCACGTGTGGCAACCATCGCGTCAGGCATGGCATCCTCCCGTATGTTTTGTTTTGCCGGCAGGCTATCGCCACATGCACGGCTTGTCATCACGGCATGTGCAATCTTGGGTAGGCGTTTGCGGCGTCATCGTGGCCGCGTGAATGTTGCGGCACTACACGCACCGCGATGCACAATGGCCGTGATTACCCGGGCTAATCATGCCCGATCCGCCTCTGTATGCTTGCGGTTACAAGCCACGCGTAACGATCGAGCGTCATGCCAGAGTTGAGTGAGCGGACCAAAGCGAACATGGACGTCGTCCTGGAGCAGACGTGCCGGCAATTGCCGCATGGCGGCGATCACGACAGCCGCAGGTTCATCGCCGAACGCCTGATCGAAGCTGCGCGGGCCGGGCACACCACGCTTGGCGAGCTCGGCATCGTCGCGCGGCACGCGCTGGCGGAGATTCTCGCAAAGCGCGGTTAGTGCGAGCCGGCAGGCTTGCCCCGCCGACGGCGGCGGACGTAACGTGCAGGAAACCGTTCCGCGCATCGAGATGCACCGAAGATGCGATCCCTGCTCGCGCTTCTTGCGGCCTCCATTGTCCTGTGTTGCGACGGCCCGGCCGTGGCGCAGCCGGTCGGACAATTTCCATTCGCGCTGACGCGTGAAGGACAGATGCTCGGCGCCGTCGAAGGCGAGGTGGCCTCGTTCAAGGGACTGGCCTACGCCGCGCCGCCGGTCGGCGCGCTGCGCTGGCGCCCGCCGCAGCCGACGCCCGAAAGTTCGGAGATGCACACCGCCTACGATTACGGCGCGCCGTGCCTTCAGCCGTCCTTGCCTGATGCGAGCGAGGATTGCCTGACGCTGAACGTGTTTCGTCCCTTCGGGGTAGACGGCCCGCTGCCGGTGATGATGTTCATCCATGGCGGCGGCTTCATCAGTGGCACCGCGAATGAGCGGCTGTTCGACGGTGCCAGGCTGGCGCAGGCCGGCCTCATCGTGGTCACCGCAAATTATCGCCTCGGCGCGCTCGGCTGGCTCGCTGATCCCGCGTTGGCGGACGGCGGCTCCGGCAATTACGGCCTGATGGACCAGATCGCCGCGCTGCGTTGGGTTCATGACAACATCGCGGCCTTCGGCGGTGATCCGCACAACGTCACCTTGTTTGGCAGCGACGCGGGCGCGACATCGATCGCGCTTCTGATGCTGTCCGCGCAGTCGCGCGATTTGTTCCAGAAGGCCATTCTGCAATCGGTGCCCGGTCGCGCGCCTCTGCGCTCGGTGCAGGACGCGCAGGCGACCGGCCGGCAGTTCGTGGCGGCGCTCGGACCGCTGGCGGATTTGCGCGCCGCCGAACCGCGCCGCCTGCTTGCCGCCGAAAGCCGTCTGCTGGAGCAATCGCGGTATGCCTTCGCGCCAATGATGGATGGAAGTCTGGTGACCGAGGATATCGCTGCCGGCTTTGCGGCCGAACATCAAAGCCGCATTCCTCTGATGATCGGCTCGAACGACGACGAGACGGGTTTCGACGGCGAGTTCGATACCAGGGAGGAGCTTGCAGCGTCAGGCCTCACAAGCGATGAGCTGCGCAAGCTCTATCCCGATCTCGCCAAGCCTTCTCTCGACAGGCCTTCTCTCGCCAAGCCTTCGGATATTGCGGCAAGATTTTACACCGACAAAGTTTTTTCCGAGCCCGCAAGGCTGCTGGCCCGCCTGCATGCCGCAAGCGGCGCGGCGACCTTTCGCTATCGCTTCGCTTACGTGCCCGAGGCGCGCCGCGCCAATCCTGGGGCTGGGCACGGGCGCGAGTTGCAGTTCATCTTCGGTGCAGAAGGCGTGCCGGGCGCGGGCATCTTCTCGCGGGCTGATCGCGAGGTCGCAAGCCGCATGCGGTCCTATTGGATCAACTTCGCCAGAAGCGGCGATCCCAACGGTCCCGGTCTGCCGCATTGGGACGCAGCCGCAGGGAGCGATCGCCTGCTGCTGATCACCAACGAGCGCATCGCGAGCGGCGACGATCCCTTGGCGGAGCGTCTCGACCGGCTCGCGCGCTAGCGCCGACAAAAATGGTTGGACTTAAGCCGCGAGCTCGACGCGGGGCGCCGGCGTCAGCCGGCCTTCCTCCAGGTAGTCCATCGCGCCGTCCTTCTCGACGGCGTAGAACTGCTGGCCTTCGCGCGACTTGAAGGCGGCGCGAACGATGCCGCGGCGGCCCTTGTCACTGTTGACGACGTCCCCCAGCGCAAACTTCTTCATCTCACGTCTCACTTGTCTTCAGGCCGACTGCTTCGGCCACGCCGGGGATTTTGGGCGGCAAATCGTTAACGACTTGCTAACCATGCCGGTTTGCCTATGCTCGCCGCCGGACGCGCGGGCACGCGCAGAGTGCCGATGAGACGAGCCGAGCCCCATGACGCGATTTCCGACCCTGTTCCTGTCGCATGGCGGCGGCCCCTGGCCCTTCATGGAGGACCGGCGGGTGCAATATGCCAGGACCGCCGAAGAGTTCGGCCGGTTGCCGCAGCTTCTCCCGGAGCGGCCGAAGGCCGTGCTCGTCATCACCGGCCATTGGGAGGCCGATGCCTTCACCGTCTCGACCTCGGCGCAGCCGCCGATGGTGTACGACTATTACGGTTTCCCCGAGCATACCTATCACCTCAAATATCCGGCGCCGGGCCGGCCCGAACTTGCGACCGAGGTGAAGGCGCTGCTCACGCGCGCGGGCCTCGAATGCCGGGAAGATCCCAACCAGGGTTTTGATCACGGCACCTTCGTGCCGCTCGGCCTGATGTATCCGAACGCCGACATGCCGATCGTGCTGCTGTCGCTGAAGTCTGCTTACGATGCGGCCGAGCACGTCAAGGTCGGCGAGGCGATTGCCCCGCTCCGCGATGAAGGCATCCTGATCGTCGGCAGCGGGCTGACCTATCACAACATGCGCGGCTTCAACCGGCCGGAGTCCAAGCCGGTCTCGTATGACTTCGAGGCCTATCTGAACGAGGCGATCAGCAACCCGGATCCGGCCCGCCGCAACGCGATGCTGGTCGATTGGGAGAATGCACCGAGCGCGCGCCTGGCGCATCCGCGCGAGGACCATCTGCTGCCGCTGATGGTGGCTGCCGGCGCCGCCGGCAGCGATATCGGCAAGCGCGTCTTCGTCGACGAGGTCGCGAGTGTGGCGATGGCGTCGTATGTGTTTGGGTGATTCCGTAGGGCGGATTAGCGAAGCGTAATCCGCCGTCGTGCGGCAAGGTGGCGGATTACGCCCGCGGACTGCGCTTCGCGCAGCCAGGGGCTAATCCGCCCTACGGCATCCCGCGACCTCACCCGTATTTCAGCTTCATGAACAAAATGCCGCCGGCGAGCAGCATGGTGATGGCGTTGGCGGCGACCAGCGGCGCATCGCCCGAGAGCAGGCCGTAGATCAGCCAGAGCGCGAGGCCGAGCACCATGACCAGGAACATGCCGAGCGAGATGTCGCCGGTGGAGCGCGTCTTCCACACCTTGATGGCTTGCGGCGCATAGGCCACGGTGGTGCAGGTGGCGGCGGCAAAGCCGATCAGCTTGATCACGAACGGGTCCATGCCGGCTCTATAGCATGGATTCGACGACGGTCATCGCCTCAGGCACGCTCCGCCATGAGCCCGCGATACAGCGCGGCATAGTCGCCGGCGCGGTTGCGCCAGGAGACGTCGGTCGCAAGGCCGTTTCGTTGCAGCCGGCGCCAGGTCTGCTTGTCGTGGAAGGCGGTGTTGGCCTTGCGCAGCGTGCCCGCGAGGGCAGCCGCCGTCACGGGTGCGAACTTGAAACCGGTGGCATCGCGGTCGGCGGCGTCGGCTTCGCTGATGTCGACGATGGTGTCCTCGAGCCCGCCGACGCGTGAGACGATCGGAACGGCGCCATAGCGCAGCGCGCAGAGCTGGGTCAGGCCGCACGGCTCGAAGCGTGACGGCACGATCAGCGCGTCCGATCCGGCCTGGAGCAGGTGCGCCAAAATCTCGTCATAGCCGATCACGACGCCGATCCGGCCGGGATTGGCGCGGGCGGCGGCCTGATAGCGATCCTGGAGATCGCGGTCGCCGCTGCCGAGCAGCGCGAGCTGCATGCCTTCGGCCAAAATGGTCGGAATGGCCTCGAGCAGCAGATCGAGCCCCTTCTGCCACGACAGCCGGCTAATGACGCCGAGCAGCGGCGCCTCGTCGGAGGAATCGAGATTGAACTGCTGCTGGAGCACCGCCTTGTTTGCCGCCCGGAAGGTCAGGTCCTCGGCGCCGTAGCGGTAGGCGATGTGCGCATCGTCCTGCGGATTCCACACCGAGATGTCGATGCCGTTGAGGATGCCGCTCAGCACGTTCGCGCGTGCGCGCAATAGGCCACCGAACCCCATGCCGCCTTCGTCGCTCTGGATCTCCTGTGCGTAGGTCGGCGACACCGTCGTGATGCGATCGGCGAATTGCAGGCCCGCCTTCAAGAAGCTGATGCCGCCGAAATATTCGATCTCGTTGACGTTGAACGCGTGCCAGGGCAGCCCGATCGCACCGATCAGCTCGGGAGCGAACTTGCCCTGATAGGCCATGTTGTGGATGGTCATCACGGTGCCGGGCCGCGGGCGATTGTCATAGTGCAGATAGGCGGGCGCGAGCCCGGCCTGCCAATCATGGGCGTGCACGACATCGGGAACGAAGGCGGGGACGAGGCCGTGGCCGATATCGGCGGCGATGCGCGACAGCGCCGCGAAGCGCACGCCATTGTCCGGCCAGTCGACACCCTCGGTGGTGACATAGGGATTGCCCGGCCGCGCATAGAGATGCGGCACGTCGAGCACGAACAGGTCGAGCCCGTCATGGGAGCCCGCGAGCAGCCGGCCCGGCCCACCGAAGTAATCCGGCCAGCTCCGGATTTCGTCTGCGTTCGATACGAGCCGCGTCACGTCGGGATAGCCCGGCATCAAGGTGCGCATCTCGACGCCATGCGCCTTCAGCGCGATCGGCAGCGCGCCGGCGACATCCGCGAGGCCGCCGGTCTTGACGATGGGATAGACTTCAGAAGCGACCGCGAGGACGCGAACAGGCCTCATGTATTGAGCCTGTCGATCATCGGCTGGGTGACGAGCGAAATCCCCTGCTCGGTGGTGCGGAAGCGCTTGGCATCGAATGCGGGATCCTCGCCGATCACGAGTCCTTCGGGAATCTCGACGCCGCGGTCGATCACGACGTTCTTCAGCCGCGCGCCGCGGCCGACATTGACATAGGGCATGATCACGGCGTTCTCGACATTGGCATAGGAGTTGATGCGCACGCCGGTGAACAGCAGCGACCGGCGCAGCGAGGCGCCGGAGATGATGCAGCCGCCCGAGACCAGCGAGCTCACGGCCTGGCCGCGCCGGCTCTCCTCGTCATGGACGAATTTCGCCGGCGGCGTGATCTCCGCATAGGACCAGATCGGCCAGGAGCTGTCGAACAGGTCGAGCTCCGGCACGACGTCGGTGAGGTCGATATTGGCGGCCCAATAGGCATCGACCGTGCCGACGTCGCGCCAATAGGCGCGGGGGTCGCTGCCGGAACGCACGCAGGAGGTGGAATATTGGTGCGCCATCGCGCGGCCGTTCTTGACGAGGTAGGGAATGATGTCCTTGCCGAAATCGTGGTTCGAGTTCGGGTCATCGGCGTCGCGCTTGAGCTCCTCGAACAGGAACTTGGCGTCGAACACGTAGATGCCCATGCTGGCGAGCGAGACGTCCGGCTTGCCCGGCATCGGCGGCGGATCCTTCGGCTTCTCCAGGAACTCCTGAATCCAGCCGTTCTCGTCGATATGCATGATGCCGAAGCCCGAGGATTCCGTCCGCGGCATCTCCAGGCAACCGACGGTGACGTCGGCGCCGCTGTCGACGTGCTGGCGCAGCATCACCTCGTAATCCATTTTATAGATGTGGTCGCCGGCCAGCACCACGATGAAGCGGCAGGCGTGGGATTCGATGATGTCGATGTTCTGGTAGACCGCATCCGCCGTGCCGACATACCACATGTTCTCGGAGACGCGCTGGCTCGCGGGGAGGATGTCGAAGCTCTCGTTTCGCTCAGGGCGGAAGAAGTTCCAACCCATCTGAAGATGCCGGATCAGGCTGTGCGCCTTGTACTGGGTTGCGACCGCGATGCGGCGGATGCCCGAATTGACGGCATTCGACAGCGCGAAATCGATGATGCGGGACTTGCCGCCGAAATAGACGGCTGGCTTGGCGCGGCGGTCGGTCAGCTCCAGCAGCCGGCTGCCACGTCCGCCAGCCAGGACGAACGCCAGCGCCTGACGGGCAAGCGGCTCGGGTCTCGCGGCACTCATGTCATTCCTCCCACTCACACCCGGCGCAGGCCGAGGCTATTTGTCGCGAGAAGCCTCGCGCCATTGGAACCGATAGTAGCGGTACGAATAGTCAATCGTGAAGTAGGTTGTTGGTTGCGCGGGCGAGAAGCTTAATGCTTTGCCTTGGCCGCGGGGCTCCGGCATCGCACCGGTGTCACGTCGGGCAGAGCGGGCGCGTTGGTCACCGCCTCGCATGCCGGCAGCCGGCTCGCAGCGAGGCTTGGACGAGGCTTGGACGAGGCTTGTGCGCCGCACGCAAATCCGGGCTTGGAAAATCCGGGCTTTGACTTGGCGCAAAGATGCCCGATCATGTCGCTGCGATCCTTTTCCAAGCAAGACGTTAGACAGGGAGCAAGTCGATGAGGATCTGGAAAACGGCAATTGCCTGTTCGGTCGCCGGCGTGATCATCGCCGGTCAAATTCAACAGGCGGCAGCGGCCCCGCTGCCGACCAACGTCGCGGCCATGAAGGCCGCGGTTGGTGACGATGTCGCGCAAGTGCATTGGCGCGGCGGCGGGTGGGGTTGGGGCCTTGGCGGTCTCGCGGCCGGCGCGATCATCGGCGGCGCGATCGCGGCCGGCGCGCCTTACGGCTACGGCTATTACGGCGGCGGACCGTATTATGGCGGCTATGGCTATCCGGGTTACGGCTACGGTTATGCCCCCGCCTATTACGGCGGCTACGGCTACGCGCCGGTGTATCCGCGCTATTATCGGCCCTATCGTCCGTATTAC
The DNA here is from genome assembly GCF_013408065.1 of Bradyrhizobium sp. IAR9. Taxonomy (NCBI): domain Bacteria; kingdom Pseudomonadati; phylum Pseudomonadota; class Alphaproteobacteria; order Hyphomicrobiales; family Nitrobacteraceae; genus Bradyrhizobium; species Bradyrhizobium sp. IAR9. The sequence continues at coordinate 9,946 of NZ_JACBZW010000009.1, read as the reverse complement.
GGCTATGGCTACGGCTACCGGCCGTACCGGGTCTATCACCGGCACTATTATCGCCGATATTGGTGAGAACCGCGCTCGGCTAGAATGAGAACCACACGATCAGGCTCATGCAGGCCAAATGCGTGAGCACGATCGCGGCGAGATGCAGCGGACCGGCCTTGAGGCGAGGCCTGCGCATCCCGCTACGTTCCACCTTGTTGGGTTTGCCTATTGCCGCGAACACGGCGCGCTCCCTCTCCCGCTTGCGGGGGAGGGCTGGGGTGGGGGTGTCTCCGCGGGCGACAACCCCCAAGAGGAGAGAGCTCTCACCCGGCGCGCGGGACGATGCTTCGCATCGCCCGGAACGCGCCGACCTCTCCCGCAAGCGGGAGGGGTCGAGCGAGCCCGCGGCTCAGTCCGCAATTCATCTCGCTCAATTCGATCCCGCCGCCGCGGCGGTGAAGCTGCGGTCGACGGCTTTGCTCACGTCGAGCTTCTTGGGCAGGATGCCGTAGCGCGTCGAGCGGTCGGAGGCTTCCTGCACCTCCTTCACCACGTTCTCGTCGATCACGATCGGGCTGGTCCGCTGCGCGGTGTAGGCTGACAGCAGCACGTCTTCCGGCAATTTGGTCAGCTCGGCGGTGTTCCTGGCATATTCGGATACGTGATCCAGCGACCACAGCCGCGCCTTGTTCAGCCGCTGCATCAGGTCCTGCACCGCCGCGCGCTTGGTGGCGATGGCGTTGTCGGAGGCGACGATGAAGGTGATGGTCGGCGTCAGGCCTTCGCCGTCGGCGATCACCCGCGCCCTGTCGTTCAGCGTGGCGAACGACACGTAAGGCTCCCACACCGCCCAGGCATCGATCGAGCCGGCGACCAGCGCGATCTTGGCATCGACCGGGCCGAGCGGCGCGAAGGTCGCATCCTCGAGCTTGATCTGTGCCTTTTCCAGCGTCGCGTCGATCAGGAACTGGCCCCAGCCGCCGCGCGTGCCGGCGAGGCGTTTACCCCTAAGGTCGGCGGCCGATTTGATCGGCGAATCCTGACGCACCAGGATGGCTTGCGTCCTCGCATCCGACCTGGTGCCGCCGATCGCCTTGATCGGCGCGCCGGCGGCGTAGACCGAGAGGAAGGAGAGATCGCCGGTGTAGCCGACGTCGAGCGCGCCGGCGTTGAGCGCTTCCAGGATCGGCGCCGCCGCGGGGAATTCCGACCATTCGATTCTGTAGGGCAGGTCCTTCGCGTAGCCGGAGATTTCGAGCAGCGAGCGGTTGCCGCCCTTCTGGTCGCCGACGCGCAGCACGACGGTGTCCGCGGCAAACGACGCGGCAGTCGTCGACAGCGTGATGGCGGCGGCGAACAGCGAAGCGGCGAGCCGGCGGGTGATGGAATGATCGTGGGAGTTGATGCTCATATAGCCTGTCTTGTTGCTTGCTTGTGATTTTGGCTCACGACGCGTGAGCGAGCGATGCAGCGAGACGATCAAGTCTATGACCGCGCGAAGTGCAGTCAATGAAATGGCCAACCGTATTGCGCGCGCATCGGGCAAGGACGTTTCATTGAATCCTTGCGCGCGAGAACACGACGGTCTTGCGAGAGAAGGATGCACGGGATCCAAGCAGATGCGCGCTCGTGGCGATGGTCGGGAGCAACCGCATTCGCGAAAATCGTTTCATCGTTCCCGCGCGCGCCGATGGAGAGAATGACCTCGCTTCGCATCACATTCGAAATTCCATTTCATTGACGATACGGCGAGTGCGCCGCATGATTTGCGCATCGCATCAACGCGGCGCGACAAACGCCGGCGGAATAATTTTCTCTCAACGCAGCTCCGTACGGACCATGCGCAACGCGAACCGTTGCGCACATGGCGGAGCCGTGCCAGCGCAGGAGTGGGGACTGATGAACAACGACGACAAGCGCGCCGGCCGGGGGCTCGACCGGCGCCATCTGCTCCAGGCGGGGCTTGCGGCAGCTTTCGCCGCGCCGCTCGGCGCGCTGGGCGCGCAGGCCTTTGCGCCGCGCGGGATTGCATCCGGCATCGATTTCTCGGAGTTCCCGCTGTGCCGGACGGCGTCCGATGCGCCCGCGCTCACCGGCGCGCCGCGCAAGCTGAAACTGTCGTGGAACGCCGGCGCCGTCTGCCTCGCACCGGTGCCTGTTGCGATCGGGCATGGCTTCTTCCAGAAGCACAATCTCGACGTCGAGCTCGTCAATTATTCCGGCTCGACCGACCAACTGCTCGAAGCGATCGCGACGGGCAAGAGCGACGCTGGTCTCGGCATGGCGCTGCGTTGGCTCAAGCCGCTGGAGCAGGGCTTTGACGTCAAGATCGCCGCCGGCACCCATGGCGGCTGCATGCGCGTGTTGTCGCGCGCCGACTCCGGCGTCGCCAGGCTCGCCGATCTCAAGGGCAAGATCGTCGCGGTCGGCGATCTCGCCGGTCCCGACAAGAACTTCTTCTCCATTCAGCTTGCCAAGCTCGGTATCGATCCGAACAAGGATGTCGACTGGCGCGCCTATCCCGGCAACCTCCTTAATGTCGCCGTGGAGAAGGGCGAGGTGCAGGCGTTCCTGTCCTCCGATCCGCTAGCCTATCTCTGGCTCAAGGACACCCAGTACAAGGAAGTCGCCTCCAATCTCGACGGCGAATTTCGCGAAAAGAGCTGCTGCATTCTCGGCCTGCGCGGCAGCCTGGTGCGGGAGGAACCGCTGGTCGCGCGCGCCATCACCCAGGCGCTGCTCGATGCCGCGATGTTCAGCTCGCAGAATGCGACGATCGCGGCAAAGTCGTTTCAGCCCTATGCGCCGAAGGCGGCCACGCTCGCCGATATCGAGGGCATGGTACGCTACCATACCCACCATCATCATCCCGTCGGCGACGTGCTGAAGCGCGAGCTCAAGGCCTATGCCGACGATCTCAAGAGCGTGCAGGTCTTCAAGCCGAGCACCGACACGGCCAAATTCGCGGAGCGCATCTATGTCGACGTATTCGCTGTCTGACGGCCTCGCCTCCGGTGCGCCGCGTCTTTCCCGCACGCCGCTGCTGGCGAGCTGGGCGAGGGAATCCGGCGTCGGCGTGCTCGCCAGCATCGCCTGGATCGCCTTCGGCCTGTCCTGCCTGTGGTGGGAGGATGTCGGCGATTGGTCGCGCACGCATTCGCTCGGCATCGCCGCCTTCGTCATCGCGGCGATCTCCCTGTTCGGAACGGTCGGTGCCGATTATCTGGGATCGGCGGGCAGGGCCCTGCACAAGCGCGCGCCCTGGCTGGTCGCGCTCGGCGGCTTCCTGACGCTGTGGGAGGTCGCGACGGCAAAGTTCGCCTGGCTGCCACTGCCGTTCTTTCCGCCGCCGCAATCGATCATCGAGGTCTACACCGATGATCTGCCAAAATTGCTCGACAGCGTCTTCGCCTCGGTCAAGCTTCAGCTCGGCGGCTATCTGATCGGTGCCACGGTCGGCTTTTTGACCGGCGTCTCGATCGGCTGGTCGCGCGCGGTCGGCTATTGGGTGCATCCGGTGCTGCGCTTCATCGGCCCGCTGCCCGCGACGGCCTGGCTGCCGATCGCCTTCTTCACCTTCCCGTCGAGCTGGAGCGCCTCGACCTTCCTGATCGCGCTGGCAACGGGCTTTCCCGTCACCGTGCTGACCTGGTCAGGCGTCGCGAGCGTCAGCAATGCCTATTACGACGTCGCGCGCACGCTGGGCGCAAAGCCATCCTTCCTGGTGCTGAAGGTCGCGATCCCCGCCGCGCTGCCGCACGTCTTCGTCGGATTGTTCATGGGGCTCGGCTCGTCGTTTGCCGTGCTCGTCGTCGCCGAGATGATCGGCGTCAAGGCCGGGCTCGGCTGGTACCTGCAATGGGCGCAGGGCTGGGCCGCCTACGCCAACATGTATGCGGCGCTGATCGTGATGTCGCTGCTCTGCTCCGGCGCGATCACGCTGCTGTTTGCGATCCGCGATCGGCTGCTGGTCTGGCAGAAGGGGACCGTGAAATGGTAGCCACAGCTCTCGCCGAAACCGTTACGCATCCCGCCGCCGGCGCCGCGCTCGACATCGAGCAGGTCAGTCACGCCTTCGACATCGACGGCACTGAGCTGCCTGTTCTCAGCGACGTCAGCATTTCCGTGGAGCCAGGCGAGTTCGTCGCGCTGCTCGGCCCCTCCGGTTGCGGCAAGTCGACCTTGCTGCGGCTGGTCGCCGGCCTCGATAAGCCCAGGGCAGGAAGGTTGCGCGAGGACGACAGCCGCATCAGAAGCCCGCATCCTTCGCGCGTGGTCGTGTTCCAGGATCCGACCCTGTTTCCCTGGCGGTCGGTCTGGGACAACGTCGCCCTGGGCCTCGAGGCCCAGGGCATCCTCAAGAGCCAGCGACACAGCGTCGACGACGCGCTCGATCTCGTCGGACTGGCCTCGTTCCGCAACGCCTTTCCGCACCAGCTCTCCGGCGGCATGGCGCAGCGCGTCGCGCTGGCGCGCGCGCTGGTCAACGATCCCAAGATCCTGATCCTCGACGAGCCGCTCGGAAAACTCGACTCCCTGACCCGCATCACCATGCAGGCCGAGCTCGTCTCGCTCTGGCAGCGCAAGGGTTTTACCACGCTGCTCGTGACCCACGATGCTGAGGAGGCGTTGGTGCTCGCCAATCGCGTCATCGTCTTCAGCGATCGGCCCGCGCGCGTGAAGGCCGACATCCGCGTCGACCGGCCCTATCCCCGCCATCGCGGCGATCCCTATCTGGCGGACCTGCGCCGCCAGATCCTCGGTCTGCTGGGATTGGACGCGACATGGTGACATCCGCAGCCAAAGGGCGCACGGCCCAGAGCGAGCCCGACTACATCGCGCGAGCCGAAGCACTCGCCGAAGGTTTCGCGGCACGCGCAGCCGAGCATGACCGCAGCGGCAGCTTCCCGTTCGAGAATTTTCGCGAGCTGTCCGAGGCGGGCTTGCTGTCGCTGACCGTGCCGGCGGTCCATGGCGGGGCCGGCGCGGGTGCGCGCTACGCCGCGCGCGTCCTCGGCATCATCGGCAAGGCCGACCCGTCGACCGCGCTGGTGCTGTCGATGCACTACATCAACCATCTCGTCATGGCGCGCAGCCCGACCTGGCCGGCGCGGCTGTCGCGCAAGCTTGCGCGCGAGAGCGTCGAGGGCCTCGCGCTGGTCAACGCGCTGCGGGTCGAGCCGGAGCTCGGCTCACCCGCCCGCGGCGGCCTGCCGTCGACGATCGCGCGGCGCACCGAGACCGGCTGGCGCCTCTCCGGCCACAAGATCTATTCGACAGGCTCGCCGATCCTGAAATGGTACCTGGTCTGGGCGCGGACGGATGAGGCCGAGCCGCGCGTCGGGCAGTTCCTGGTGCCGGCGGGCCTGCCGGGCACGCGCATCGTCGAGACCTGGGATCACCATGGCCTGCGCGCGAGCGGCAGCCATGACGTCATCTTCGACGACGTCGTGCTCCCGCTCGATGCCGAGGTCGATCTGCGCAAGCCGGCGGACTGGCGGACGCTCGACGTCACGCAGGCCGCCGTCCACACGGTCTTCGTCGCCGCGATCTATGACGGCGTCGCCCGCGCCGCGCGCGACTGGTTGATCACGTTCCTGAAGCGGCGCGTTCCCGCCAGCCTCGGCGCGCCGCTCGCGACCCTGGCCCGCGCACAGGAGATCCTCGGCGCCATCGAGGCGCGGCTCGCGGTCAATGCGCGGCTGATCGCCTCCTTCTCCGGCGATTTCGACGACGGTGTCGCGCTCTCTGCGGCCGAATCCAACGTGATCAAGCTCATCGTCACCAACAACGCCGTTGCCGTGGTCGAGGATGCACTGTCACTCACCGGCAATCACGGCCTGTCCCGCGCCAATCCACTGGAGCGGCACTATCGCGACGTCTTGTGCGGTCGGGTGCATACGCCGCAGGACGATTCCACGCGCATCGGCCTCGGCCGTGCCGCACTGGGCCTCTAGGACATCAACACGGAGACGGGACATGTCGATCGAGTTCATCGGCTTCATCAGCAACAACAATTCGTCCGAGACCGTCGTCCGCGAGGGACCGGTCCTCAACCCCACCCACATCGAGACAGTGACGAAGGCGCATGAGAATGCCGGCTTCGACCGCGCGCTGCTGGCGTTTCATTCGACCTCGCCCGACGCGCTCCAGGTTGCCCAGCACGTGCTGGGCGTGACCTCCCGCCTCAACGTGCTGATCGCGCAGCGGCCGGGTTTCACCGCGCCGACGCTGCTGGCGCGGCAGTTCGCGGTGCTCGACCAGTTTTCCCGCGGTCGCGTCGCGCTCCACGTTATCACCGGCGGCAATGCCACCGAGCTCAGGCAGGACGGCAACACGCTCGACGACAAGGACGAGCGCTACGCCCGCACCTCCGAATTCCTCGACATCCTCAAGCTGGAATGGACCAGCGACAAGCCGTTCACCTACAAGGGCAGGTATTACCAGGTCGAGAACGCGTTCTCGCAGGTGAAGCCGTATCGCCCCGAGGGCATCCGGGTCTATTTCGGCGGCGCCTCGGATGCGGCGATCGATGTTGCCGGCAAGCACGCCGACACGTTTGCGCTGTGGGGCGAATCCTACGCGCAGGTGCGCGACGTGACCTCGCGCGTCCACAACGCCGCTATCAGGCAGGGCCGGCCGACGCCGCGCTTCAGCCTCTCGGTGCGTCCGATCATTGCGCCGACCGAGAAGCAGGCCTGGGAGAAGGCGGAGGACATCCTGGCGCGCGCCACCGCGCTGCAGGACAAGACCGGTTATCGCAAGCCCGCCGATGGCCACGCCACCGCCGGTGCGCGGCGCCTGCTCGCGCTCGCCGATCAGGGCAGCCGCATCGACAAGCGGCTGTGGACCGAGATCGCAAAGCTCACCGGCGCCAACAGCAACACCACCGCGCTGGTCGGCACGCCCGAGCAGGTCGCCGAAGTCTTCGGCGATTATTACGATCTCGGCATCAGCCATTTCCTGATCCGCGGATTCGATCCCTTGATCGACGCGATCGAGTATGGCCGCGAGCTGATCCCGCTGACGCGCGAGCTGGTCGCCAGGCGCCAGGCCGTTCGCGGCCAGGCCGCGGAATGATCCGCCGCTCGTGTCCCGGACGCGGTGCAGCGTGCAACGCTGCGTGATGCCCTGCGTCCGGGGCACGAGAACTCACAGGGCGCTCAAGCATCCGTGAAACGAGGGTGCGCCTTCTAACCCGATCGCCATCCTCGACACGTTCGTTCTGCGCTTCAGGCCGCCGACAACATCCCCATTGCTATTTGCATCGCCTCCCTTGCGCCGCTTCGCACCCCGTCAAAAATCAATCCGACGACCACATCGGGAGACCGGCCATGGGCCTGCAAGAAACGAGAATCGAATCGCTTCCCTTCGTCACTGCCGAATTGAACTATCTCGCGCCGACCGCGGGAAAACCGCGCACCTACGCCTTCGATCCGCCGGCCGGAGAGCCCAAGAGCACGTCGCTGCCGGAGCCGCATCAGGTGCCGATCTTCGATGCGCGGCTGATCGCGAACAATTTCTCGCTCGACCGCGAGGGCTTTGCGCTGGTGCGTCATCCGACCCAGGTGAAAGACTTCTACGACGAGGCGGAGGTGAGAGCGCTCTACTATCCCGCCGTCGAGGCGTTCCTGCGCGCGACGCTGAAGGCCGACCGCGTCGTCATCTTCGACCACACCGTGCGCAAGCGCGTCGAAGGCGCGGCCGACATTCGCGATGGCGGCCCGCGCCAGCCGGCCACGCGCGTTCATGTCGACCAGACCGCCGTCTCCGGCGCCAACCGCGTGCGCGAGCATCTGCCTGATGAAGCCGAGGAGCTGCTGAAGGGCCGCGTGCAGGTGATCAATCTCTGGCGGCCGATCCGCGGCCCCTTGCGCGATTCACCGCTGGCGATGGCCGACGGCACCACGGTTGCGCCCGGCGATCTCGTGGCGTCCGACCTGATCTATCCCAACCGCCGCGGCGAGACCTATTCGGTGAAATACAATCCTGATCATCGCTGGTTCTATTTTCCGGAGATGACGCCGGACGAGGCGCTGCTGCTCAAATGCTACGATTCCGCCACCGACGGCCGCACCCGCTTCGGGCCGCATACCGCCTTCGTCGATCCGACCACGCCTGACGATGCCGCGCCGCGTGAAAGCATCGAGGTGCGCACGCTGGTTTTTCACAAACAGTAACAATCTTTGATGGCGCTGCCGGGATCCGTCCCGGCAGTTCCAGGAACTGAAGGGAACAAATCGACGTTTGCGGGACGGGTTTGGGCCAACCCGGAGCGGTGCCGTGCGCGCGCAGCCGACGCTATTGTTTTGTCTCGCTACTTTCTCGTTTTCACCATTTTCTGTTGCACATGCCGAAAGCGGGCTCGCCTCGTACTACGGCTACGCAAAAGCCGGCAAGGGCGGCGAGCTCACCTGCGCGCACCGGACGCGCCCGTTCGGCAGCGTGCTCAGGGTTTCCTATGGCAGCCGCACGATCCAGTGTCGCGTCAACGATCGCGGCCCCTTCATCCGCGGCCGTATCGTCGACCTCTCGGTGCCGGCCGCCCGCGCGCTCGGCATGATGAGCGCCGGCGTGGTGCGAGTCTCCGTGGAATAGGCCGGCCAGCGCGCTATAGTGCCGCCCAAAGCAAGGGGGCACTATGGTTGGGATCAGGATCGGACTCGTCGGCTGCGGCTTCGTGTCGGAGCTGCACATGTATGCGTTCCGGCGCGTCTATGGCGTGGACGTCGAGGTCGCGGCGGTGGCCGCGCGCGGCGACCACGTCGTCGAATTCGCCGGCCGTCACAACATCCCGCGCGTCTATCGCAGCTTTGCCGATCTGATCGCCGACCGCGAGATCGACGTCGTCGACATCTGCACCCCGCCCAATCTTCATGCCGAAATGATCGTCGCGGCGATGCAGGCCGGCAAGCATGTCATTTGCGAAAAGCCGTTCGCCGGCTATTTCGGCCGCGACGGCGACCAGCAGCCGATCGGCAAGCACGTGCCGAAGGCGCTGATGTATGAGCGCGTGCTCGAGGAAATGGACAAGACGCGCGCCGCGATCGAGCGCACCGGAAAGCTCTTCATGTATGCCGAAGACTGGATTTACGCGCCCGCGGTGACCAAGACTGCGGAGATCATCAAGGCGACCAAGGACAAGATCCTCTTCATGAAGGGCGAGGAGAGCCATTCCGGCTCGCACGCGGCCCACGCCGCGCAATGGGCGATGACGGGCGGCGGCTCGCTGATCCGCATGGGCTGCCATCCGCTCTCCGCCGTGCTCTACCTCAAGCAGGTCGAAGCCAAGGCGCGCGGTGAGAGCATCCGTGTCGCCAGCGTCACCGGCGATGTCGGCAACGTCACCGCCGGCCTCAAGCCGGAGGAACGCACCTACATCAAGGCCAATCCCGTCGACGTCGAGGATTGGGGCACGCTGACGGCGACGTTCTCGGACGGCACCAAGGCCACCGTGTTCTCCGGCGACATGATCATGGGCGGCGTGCGCAATCTGGTCGAGACATATACGTCGGGCGGCTCGCTGTTCGCCAACATCACCCCGAACAATCATCTGATGAGCTACCAGACCTCCGAGGAGAAGCTCGCCAGCGTCTACATCACCGAGAAGGTCGACCGCAAAACCGGCTGGCAATATGTCTGCCTCGAGGAGGAATGGACGCGCGGCTATCTGCAGGAGATCCAGGACTTCATGGAATGCGTGGCGACTAGCCGGCAGCCGCTGTCAGACCTCGCGCTCGCCTATGAGACGATCAAGGTGAACTACGCAGGGTACTGGGCCGCGGAGGAGGGGCGGAGGGTGGTGTTGTGAGAGTGTGATGAACTCGCTGAGCTAGCCGCGAGCAGGCTGCCAATCCTTCTCCCCTTGTGGGCCTGTTGCGTTATCGGTCTTGGAGGCTGAGGACATGAGGAGAGAGGGGCGCGGTCACGGCAATTGCCAGCGAGGTCTCTAGTGTTCGCCCTC